>JAZNXP010000083.1:0-3687 GCA_045593965.1 Eubacteriales bacterium
ACCGTACGTCGATGGCGTTTACCGACATTTTTTGCAATTTGTCAATGCCGACGGACTTCTGGAGAACGTCACGGACAAATGGAATTTGGTGGATTGGCCGCAAAATCTGCGTGACGGTTATGATTTTGAGCTGACAAAGCCAATCGGGGAAGGCGTTCACAACGTGATCAATGCCTTCTGGTGCGGATTTTTGGATGCTTACGACGAGATCCTTTTGATCTTGGGCAATGAGAAAACGGGACGTACCGAACAGACGAAAAACGCATACGTGTGTGCGTTTTCGGATCCCAAAACGGGATTGTTCCGTGATACGCCGACGAGCGACCATGCCGCCATTCATTCCAACGTGCTGCCGCTTCTGTTCGGGATCGGCACGGAGGACGAGGCGAGAAAGCGGGCGATCGTGGAAATGATCCGTACCAAAAAGCTTTCCTCGATGGGTGTTTATATGGCGTATTTTACGTTGGCAGCACTCAAACGCGTAGGTGAGGACGCGCTGGCACTCACGCTTGCGACCGACCCCGATTGTTGGCTTCTGATGCTGGAGGAAGGGGCAACGACCACCTTTGAGGCATGGGGAAAGGATCAGAAGTGGAATACGAGTCTGTTCCATCCGTGGGCAACCGCGCCGTTGATCGTGTTTGCTGATCACACGCTTCCATACTGAAATTTGATATGAGGAATTGATATGAATAAGAAAAAGGATATATCTGTGCGCATTAAAAAATTGACGGCGATTGCGATGTTTTCCGCAATGGCGTACGTATGCGTGTATTTTTTGCGGATACCGGTACAATTTTTAACGCTCGACATCAAGGATTCTTTGATTGTTCTTTGCGCGCTTTTGTTTGGTCCGATCGCAGGTGCGGTGGTTGCGATTATGGTTCCGCTTTTGGAGTTGATCACAATTAGCGACACCGGTGCGTACGGTTTGATTATGAATATTCTTTCTTCGTTGTCATTTTCTGTGACGGCAAGCGTGATCTACCGTTATAAAAAGTCTATGATGGGTGCGGTTGTCGGACTTTTGTCGGGCGTGTTTGTTGTGACAGCGATCATGATGGTAGCAAATCTTCTGATCACGCCGTATTATATGGGTGTTCCAACAGGGATGGTGGTTTCGCTGATTCCAAAGCTTTTGCTCCCGTTTAATCTGATCAAGGCGGTTTTGAATGCATCGATCGTGCTATTGTTGTATAAGCCGCTTTCGAAATTGATGAAAAAGACGGGCTTTGTGCAAGTGACCGCAACGTCCGAGGCACAGGGAACACCAAAGGAAAAATCACATTTACGTTCTGTTTTGATCACGCTTGTTTCGGTTCTTTTGATTGTGGGATCATTGGCGATTATCTTTTTGGTTTTACGTAAGTAATATCAAAATCGAAAGGAGTTTCAATTTATGACAGAAGCCATTAAAAATTTTTTTCTGGAAACGGTTGGTGAGGAGCTTTGTGTATTCTTCTGCTCCATGATCCCGATCATCGAGTGTCGAGGCGCAATTCCGCTTGGCTTTGCCTTGGGACTTCCGTGGTGGCAGACGGCGTTGTTCAGCATTGCTGGAAATCTTCTTCCCGTGCCGTTCATTCTGTTGTTCATCCGCGCGTTTTTAAAGTTTTGCGCGAATTGTAAGATCAAATTTCTCAATAAACTTTCAAATTGGCTGAACAATAAAGTGGAAAAGCACAAGGGAACGATTGAGAAATATTCATATTGGGGCGTTATGATCTTCGTTGGCATTCCGCTCCCCGGTACGGGCGCATGGACAGGCACACTCATCGCATCGGTCTTGGGACTTGATGGGAAGAAATCCTTCCTTGCGGCTTTTGGCGGTGTTGTGATGGCAACTGCCATTATGACCGTCGGATCTCTTTTGGTGACCTACGGCATTTCCTTGTTTGGATAATAAAAAGAAAGAGCGTACTGACTGTACGCTCTTTTTTGATGGGTCGGTGGCTTTAAAACCGATGTCCGTGGTTATAGCGTGTGGGCAAGCCCTCGCGGTAGAGGTGAGAATCCGAGGAGAGCATGAGCACCTTTGGGATCGTGATGTCGTTGAAATTCTGAAAATCGATCACGGTCATACCCGTGTGGCACATATCAAAATGGGTGCAGATCACGGGATAGGGAATATCGAGAATACAGCTCAAAAATGCCAGCCCAAAGCCCTGATGCGCAAAGAGGGCGACGCGTTTGTCATTGGGATTGACGGATCTGTAAGAGCTCATTCCCTCGATATGCTCATAGCCCAAGGAGGAAAACAGCTCGTCCGCGCCCTTTTGGATGCGTGCAAGCCCTTTTTCATAGGCACATTCCGCAAATCGGGGATGCGTATGCCAGCCGTGACCGAGATCGATCAGCTCGCGGCTATGGAAGAATAGGGTCGCGTCGGCATCCTGAAAGAGCCAACGTCTGCCTGTTGGTGTAACGGTCGTCAGCTCCTGCCACGCGTGTCCCTCGTTCGCAAAGTCCAGAAGCGCGGCTTCTTTTTTCAAAAGCTCGCAGGTAGGTCTTGCAGTCTCTTGCGCACGGATGGACGTGGAGGAATAGATCTTGTCGATGCCGAACGTCGCGAGCCGCTTTGCCAATGCTTCGGCTTGTCTTTGTCCGAGCGGAGTCAGAGAATCGGGATCGTAAATGGGATCTCCGTGACGGATATAGAAAAAGAGCATGGAAATCCTCCTTTAATGGGATATGTTTATTATATCACCATACTTGGCAAATTACAAGAACATTTCAGATAAAATATTCCCGATACACCTTGTACGTTCCGAGTGCGCCCGAGGGGGAGCAACCGATCAGAAGGCGGTTGACGGTCAAGGACTTGGGAAGAGAGACGTCCTTGATCCGAGCGTATGCGGCATTGATTTTTGCTGTATCATTGTCCATAAACAGCGTGGTGTGGAATTGATAGTCGGTGTCGTATTCGTGAAGCGGAACGCCGTATTTCTCCAACAGGATGCGGTTGAGATCGTCGTGAATGCGGTCGATTTGCTCGTTGCGTTCCATACGGATCCAGACGATGGTATTTTCGTTTTCGATGCCGCGAACGGCAAGCTCGAACGGAGAGAGCGTGGAGTAATATTCCTCGATCGTTCGGATCACGTCGTCAAACAGCGCGTCCTCGACGGGGAAGGAGATTTTGAGGGAAACGTGCAGAGGAAGGGTAAAATTGGAATTGGGAAAGCCGATCGTATTTTCGATCTGTCTTGCTTTTTCGCCAACGGGGAGAAGCTGATCGTTTACGTTGATGCCGATCCAGATATACATAATGGGCTCCAATCTTTTGGGCGCACGAATGGCTGCCGTTTGAATTTTTTCTATTATCAGTATATCATAAAGAAAAAGAAAAAACAAGCGGAAAATTCATGAGGTTTTGGTTTGCGTTTGGTCGGGTTCGATTGAGACCATCATCCACACCAAAAGAACAGACACCTTGGCGGTGTCTGTTCTTTTGTGTGCAAATACCTATTTTGATACAATTTGCGTACACCCCTTGAAAAGTGCGTACACCTTGTAAAATTTGCGTACAGGTAATTAAAATGCGTACAATTAAACTCACCGATAAATTGGAATTTGTCGTTATAAATCGATATTGATTTCGTATTGATTATCAATGAGTATGTAATTCGCATTATGCTTTTGTGCAAGGGAAAGAACTTCAGCATTATCTGCCAATATACTCTGCAT
>JAZNXP010000084.1:0-13268 GCA_045593965.1 Eubacteriales bacterium
GATCGTATTGACTGCAAAAGTCATACATCCGGATCTATAAGGACCCTGCACTCCCATCTTTCCCACCTTTTCCGATTGCCTTAATGACGAAAAGCAAAAGAAAATGCCGCAACCACTCATTACGATAAACAAGGCAGAGACATATCCAAAAACATTTTTCCAAGTTTCATCATCGTTAAAAAAAACATTTTCAACAGCTTTCCCATTATTCTCTATCGCATTGATTAATTTATTGATACCTATGAGATCGCCAATACTTTGAAATCCCGAATAACTTTCACTTGCAAGAGTAAATTCTCCCACTGCGAGATCAACATAAAAAGAGGGTATGAATATCGTAACAATATTCAAGATGCCAATCAACAGCGAAATAAAAGTGATAATCCTACAATACCTTGTCGAAAAATTCTGCTCCATGTCTTTTAAATTCTCCCTTTGATCAAGTTTATTATTAACTTGTTTTTGATATTATATCACTTTTTTAACTAATTGTCAATAGATTTAGTTAAAAATGCTATAATATTTCAAGTTAGGAGGTGACACAATGAATATAGGCGATAAAATTCGAAACGCCCGTGAAGATTTGGATCTATATCAAAGCGATATGGCAAAGCTGATCCCCATGAACCAATCAAATTACTCAAAAATTGAGCGTGGCGTGCAAGAGCCTAACATGGAACAACTTCGAAGAATTTGTCAAATTTTGAAATTGGATCCTCGATATTTGTTGGAGCTTGGCGAATTGGAATCTATCTCGGTTGCTGATATGAAGCTTCTAAACGATACCAAAGCATTCATTAGAAATCATCTTGACGATATCAAAAAATAACAGGACCATGTGCGATCCTGTTATTTTTTTATTTACTTGCTTCATTTAAGCTCGCAATGCTCGAAGATCGGGCATTCCCCTGCCTGCTTTGCTCGGGACATCTCCGCATCCGTCCGCACGGTCCAAACGAATTTCGGCGCGCGGTAAAGCTTGGTGGTCAGACGAACGGGCAAGGAGTGTCTGTCCTCTTGATTATACGCGATGAAGTTCGGCTTTGCCAGACAGTTCAACGCCATCCACGTCAGAAGCAGATTGAGCACACTCGTTTTCTTTTTGTCCCTGCAAACATTGGTGTAAAGCAGACCGCAAAACGCGTGCGGAAGCTTCTTTTTGATCTCTCCGATCAGCAAGGGATTGAAGGATTCAATGCAATAATCTCCCTCGTACGCCGAAAGGAGTGACGCTACCTTTTCGCAAAGTGACGTATCAAAGCTCTCGCCCTTCAGCTCCACAAGGATCGGAACTCTTCCCCCAACAAGCTCCAAAACGCGGCAAAAGGTGGGGATCTTTTCCTCGGTTCCGTCCAAGGAGAGCGTCTGCAGCTCGCTCGCGTCCAAATCACAAACCTTGCCGTCCGCGCCCGTCATACGGATCAGGGTATAATCGTGAAAGACCATCACTTCCCCATCCCTTGAAAGCTGGACGTCAAGCTCGATCCCCACGCCTCTTTGACACGCCGCCTCAAACGCCGCAAGCGAGTTTTCGGGAATGCCGTTTCCGTGCAAGCCCCTGTGCGCGTACGCGCGAGAAAGGCTCTCCTTCGGCGGCTTCTTTGCGCGTGGGCGAACCAACAAAAGCAGATAGAGCAGCCAGATCAGCAAGATCAGAGCCGCGACGGATATAAAAACAATCAATCCCGTTTTCATCAGTCAACGTCCAAATTCTCAAGCAGGTCCTGCTTTGCCTCGGGCTTGGAGTCTCCGTGCTTGACGAAGAGCATCGTGACAAAGGAGAACATCACAAAGACCGTTCCGAACAGGAAGAATACGTTCCGCATTCCAAACTGATCGTAAAGGAAGCCCGAAAGGATGGGCGCGATGATCTGCGCCGCCATGGAAGCGGTATAGTAATAGCCCGTGTACTTTCCGACGTTGCCGCCCTTGGCAAGCTCGACCGCCATCGGGAAGGAGTTGACGTTGATGGTCGCCCAGCCGATGCCCGCCAGGATAAAGACGGGATACATGATCAATTCGGGCGTGGTGGGGGTGACGAAATGTCCGATGAGGAACGCCGCCGCCAGCATCAGTACGCCTGCGAGAATGGTCTTTTTTCTTCCAACCTTTGAAGAAATAATGCCGACGGGAATATACGAAACGATCGCCGCAGCCTGTGCAATGATCAGGGTCAGGTTGAAGTCAAAGCCGAGAATATTGGTCGCATAGACCGAATATTTACTCGTAATGGAGTTATACCCGACATACCAGAGAGCGACCGACGCCAGAATGAGGAGCAAGGAGATCAGCTCGGGACGGCTGAGCTTTCTCTTCTCTCCCGTATCCGCATCCTCTGCCGCATCGTCAATGCCCAATTTCTTGGAGTCCTCCTCCATTTCCCGCGCCCACTTTTTTTCCTTGACCGTGAGCAGGAAAACAATAAATCCGACCAGCATCACGGCAACAACGGCAAGAACGTAGCCCGTATATTGCATATACGTGTTTTTGGAGGTTGCGAATACCATACCTAGCACCAGCACCAGAATACCGCCCGCCGTACCCGTCAGATTGATCACGGCGTTCGCCTTGGAGCGCAAGGGCTTGATCGTGACGTCAGGCATCAGCGCAACTGCGGGAGAGCGGAAGGTCGCCATTGCCACGAGCACGACCAGAAGCGTTGCGATAAATCCGATCAGAGGCAACGGATCGGCCATCGTCAGCTCCACTGTCTTCTGACGGACAAGCTCACTGAATTCATCACTTGTCATTGCCCCGGGCTGCAGATCGGCGATGCCCTCCGCGATCACGCGGGCAAGCTGATAATTATCAATAAAAGTAAGACAAACGAATGCGATGATCGCAACGATCGTTCCCACAAAAATGAACGGCGTGCGCTTGCCGTATTTTGTATCGACCTTGTCCGAGACCGCGCCGAAAATGGGCAAGAGGAACACCGCCAGCACGTTGTCGATCGACATGATCGCGCCCGATGCCGTCTGCGGAAGTCCGAAATGATTGGTCAGGATCAGCGGTACGATCGCGTCGTACGCCTGCCAGAACGCCGTGATGAGAAAGAATGCCATTCCCACCAGCGTCACGCGTTTATAATTGAGCTTCATAAAATTCCTCCTTTAAAGGATCATAAATTCGGTTCAACTTATCATTATTATACCATACCGATCCTGTTTTGTAAAGATTTTTTTATTTTTCCACAAAACCGCCTCGCAAATTCGGCAAAAAAGAGTGCGCACGCCGTGTTCAACACACAGCGTGCGCTTTTTTTGAAAGGGTTTTTAAGATTATCCGCGCAATTCGCCGCAAACGTCATCAACGATGCCAACAGCGCGCTGGAGCAGCTCGCAGCAAACGTCTCCTGCATTTTCGGAGGTGATCACAGCGTCCATTCCCGCAGTCAGCTCGTTATCGGAGTCGATGTGGAAGCGCAACCATCTGTATTCGTTGTTCATACGGTTACAGAACTCATATGCCTGAGGAAGCTGTGCGGGAGAAAATTCCTCGATCGAGAATACACGAAGAGCAACAGACTCACCGTCATCGTCGAAAATGAACGAGAAGCTCAATCCCTTGTAATGATCACCGTTGAAGTTGAGGTAGATCATATCACCGTCTTTGCCAACGGTGTACTTGTATTTTTCTTTTTTCAGTTTCGCCTCAAAAGATTTTATGGATTCTCTGAGCGACGTTTTCTTACCAAAAAGCATAGTATGCCTCCCAAAAATGATGTACACAGTATGTGTCGATTCAATCTTATCACATTTTTTGATCATTGTCAACAGTTTTTTACATTTTTCTTTTGCTTGCGTTCACTTTTTTGTTCAAAAGAGCGAGAAAAACGATCAAAACGGGGGATAAATCGCTTCTTTGCGGATTTATAAACGCAAAAAAACATGGCTTTTGATGCAATACAACCGCCGCCGTATCATGCGATTGGTTCCATTTGTATCCTCTTTTTATTTTTTCAGATTCAAAAGCTTTTGCGCGTTTGCGAAATAAACCTTGTCCTTGACCTCTTGCGGAAGGTCGAGCGACTCGATCAGCTCTTGGTGAATATTGTCGATATAGTCTCTTGCGTACAGGATGCGATCCTGATACTTCAGGAAAAATTTCTTCGCGAACTCGCGGTCGCGGTCAAAGGAATTGAAGCCCGAGAATGCGGAAATGTCACAGTAAAGGTTCGGGTAATCGTCAAGCATTTGAATCAGCTTGCCACCCTCGACGACCTTGCCCGTGGGGTAAAGATCGTATTCTCCCTGCCCGTCTCCCGAGATCTCGCTCCAGAAGGACGGCGCGTGACCGAGGAATACCGTATCGGGACAAAGCTTGATGGCGCGCTCAAAGGCGTCCATGTCACCGCTGTACCAATACGTATCGTGCGGATGCCCCGGCTCACCGTGCGGAACGGCACGTTGAATGTGCATCACAACGGGAAGCCCCTGCTCTCCGCAGAAGCGGTACATCTTGATTGCGTCGGGATTATCCGCCATCATGCGGTATTTCATCTCTCCGCAGATCTTGACGTCATATGCCTTGATCGCGTATTGCAGCCGCTCCAGCGCATAGGGCTGACGGGGATCGGGCGCGTATCCGAGGATGAAACGGTCGGGATACTTCTCGGCAAAGGCAATGCATTCCTCAAACGGCATGCACCGTCCGTCCGAGCTGAAATGCTTCGTAACGCGGAAATCCGCAGAGCTGTATTCATGCTCGGGGATCTCACAGCTGAGCAACCAGCATTTGTCAATGCCGAAGCGATCCATGTTGGCAATCATTTTGTCTGCGGTCATATAATACCAATTCGCGTGATTATGTGCATCAATGATCATTGTTTTTTCTCCTTATGTATTATGTATTATATATTTTTTACCGTTTTACGCGAACACAACGTCCTCGCGCAAAGCGACCTCTGTCATCAATTCCTTCACGTCCCCATCGGTGTTCCAAAGCATCTCGGCGTAGAGCGCGACGATATACTGCAGCTCCTTTTCGATCATACCATCCTCAACGAGCGCCGTGCAATAAAAATCGCCGTTCGTCTCTTCCTTCATGGCACGGATCATCCGGTATGCCTTGTCCGCATGCTGCAACCAATACGCCTGCAAATATTTCCAGATCACGTTCTTGCGAGCAACGCGGTTATCCTGAATTTTTTCCGAGGATACACCCATGACGTAGTGTCCTCTTTGATGCTCAAACTCTGCCCAGACAAGCTTGGTAAACGCCTTTGTGACCACGCCGAAGCGTTCGTTTTCGCCGCGCAGATTGGCGATCTCGCGAACAAATTTCTCGGTGTCATCAAACTTATCAATATCCTTCTTCGGAATATAGTTGAACGGGAACGAGCCGCAGTTTTCCCAAAGAATGTGGATACGGGGATCGACCTTTTTCAGATATTCCAGATGTGTGTTCACAGACGTTGCGTGCAGACCGAACTGAATTTCCAGATCGGGCTTGATCTCGTAAAGAGCTGCGGCGGTCTTGTTGACAAACGCGGTCACCGCCTCAGCGATGAGCATACCGTCCAACATATCATCCTCGGTTTCGGTCACGGTCTGGAAATAGATACCGTCAATGTCCAGATGTGCGTATTCACGCTTGTACTCCTCAACGACCTGCGCGTAGGTGTTGTTCATCAGCTTCTGGATATTGAAGAGGTCGTCTCTGTGATCCCAGCCCCAAGGGTATCCAAGAAAGAGCTTGACGTTCGCGTTGTGCGCGTATTCAATGATCTCATCAATGTTAACGGGAACGAAATCGTTCCAGATGATGAGGGTGTTCATCTTCAGCTTCACAAGATTGTCGATGTATCCGCGATAATCGTAGATCACGTGTCCCCACGTCCATAGCCCTCTTTTGTTGATCGAGGGTGCGGAAGAAAGAGTCGCGTCGGGAAGCGTAAATTCATCGCGAAAAGGATCCTTCCAATAAAAATTGTCTATATCGGTGTACGCCGCGTGCGTCAGATATTTGGCGTAAAAATCCACGCAGCCGTAAAGCACACCCGCATCGTCCTTGCCTTCAATATATACAACGCCGTCCCTGACCGTGATGATATAGCCCTCGGCAGACGTGGGATGCTCCTCAAGCTTTGCAAGATAGGGGTTGTTCTCCTTCGTACCGATATAGATAAGCTGTCCGAACAGCTCCATGTTGACTGGCTGATCCGCTGCAATGCAGGTAGGATAGTCGATGGTGTAATTCAACAGATATTTGGTCAGCGACTCCAGCGCTTTTTTCTGTACGCCGTTGCTTGCCGAGCCGTAAATAATGGCAATTTTTTTCATGATGACCCTCCGCTCCTTTCAATTTGCGCCCATTATAGCACGGGCATTGCAAAATGTCAAGTGCTTTTTCAGAATTTTTTTCGGCTTTTAAAACCACAAGAAAACGTCAAAATCAATGCCTTCCTTATTTATTTTAGCACCTGATTTTGACCTTCGCTTTTACGTCATGTTATAGATATAGACCGCACGCTCGGGAGTGACGTTTTCGGACGGAGGATAGCCGAATTGGTTCTTATACGCCCGATAAAAGGCGGAATAATCCGAGAAGCCGCACTTGGTATAGATCTCCGTGGGCTTGGCACCGAAGGAGATCTCGCGCTGTGCCATGGCAAGCCGCTTGGTGGCGATATATTTTTTCGGTGTGATGTTGAGATGCTTGATAAATAAATGATGCAAATGGCTCTTGGTAATAAAAAGCTCACTGCAGATCTCATCCAAGCCCTGAAGCGTCAGAAGGTGACTGTCAATATAAGTGATCGCCTCACAGACGATGGGATTGGTCTGCGTATAGGGGTTTGCTTTTGCGTATTTTGCGCTCAAAAGCACGTTCACGCAGATCTCCTGCGCCAAATTGGTCAACATCATTTTTGCCATTTCGCCCGAGAGCTGCTCCAGATAATAGTCGATCTTCTTGAACAGATTGATCATGGAATCGTTCCCCTCAAAGCTCAATACGTGAAGTCCCGCAGGCAACGCCTTCAGAAAAGAAAACCCAAGCAGCTTTTCGTCAAAGATCAGAACGTATCGCTCGTAATTCTGATCGCTCTCAAAATTGATCTCGTGGATCGCGAGCGGCGGGGTAATGACCAGATCGTTCTTTTTTAAGTTGAATTTCTTACCGTCAATGATAAAATTGACGTCCCCTTCCTTGAGAAACAGAATCTCGGGGAAATTATGCGTGTGCGCGGAGATCCCGACGCGGCGATGATTGGTGTTCACGCAATGATCGTAGATCAGCTCCTCTTCCCGATGACTGTATAATACTTTGGAATCCATATCATCCCTCCTTTTGAAAATATTATACCAAAAGACTACACTTTTTGCAATATGTATTTTCATTTTTTTCTATTCAAAAACATAAAAAAGGAGTGTATAATGTAGAAAAACAAAAAATGCATCGCATTTGAAACAAAAAAAGGAGACACGGTTATGTTCAGAATCGGTATTATCGGTACGGAAAATACACACGCGGAAGCATTTGCAACGCTGTTCCGCGACGAAGCGGAATTTGCGGATATGAAGATCGTTGCCGTTGGCGGCATTGATCCCGAAAGCAATCAAAAGATGTGCGAGGAGTTCGGCATCGGCATGATTGCCGAAAAGCCCGAGGATATGCTCGGCAAGGTCGACGCGGTCATGATCACCGCGCGCGACGGCATCTACCACGCGCCCTTTGCTCGTCCGTTCTTGGAGGCAGGCATTCCGATGTTCATTGATAAGCCCTTCACGGTGGATACGCAGGAAGCGATCGCATTTGCCAAGGAAGCAAAGGCTCGCGGCGTTAAGCTCATGGGCGGATCCACGCTCAAATGCACCTACGATGCCGTTCTTCTGCAGAATGAAGCAAAGCAGCAGGGCAAAAATCTGGTGGGCGGAACCGTTGCCGCTCCCGTGATGCTGGACAGCCCCTATAGCGATTTCTTCTTCTACGCCTCTCACCTGACCGAATTGAGCCTGATGATCTTCGGCAAAGATCCGAAGTCGGTCACCGCTCTGCGCAACGGCGAAAGCGTGACCGCGATCGTGGAATATGAAAACTATTCCGTTACCAATACCTTTATGGGCGGCTGCAGAAAATATTTTGCGCAGGTATTCAGCACCGAAGGGATCTATTTCCGTCAGATCGATCTCTCCTTCGCAAGCAAGATCATGGCACAGCGCTTCGCGGAAATGCTCCGTCACGGCACGATGCCCGAGAGCTACGAGGATCTGATCCGCCCCGTGGTCTATATGAACGCGGTCAAGCAATCCTATTTGGCGCAGAAGCCCGTGGCGTTCGAAAAGATCGAGCTGTAAAGGAGATATAGCAATGGCATTGACAAAGGAATTCAAAAAGGATACGTTACTGATTAAAAAATATGACACCCGCGCCGAGATGGGAGCGGGTGCGGCAAAGGACGCGGAAGCCGTCATTGCCGATCTGATCGCCAAAAAGGGAGAGATCAACATGATCTTCGCGGCAGCCCCCTCGCAGAACGAGGTGCTTCAGAATCTGCTCGCAAGCGAGATCATTGACTGGACCAAGATCAACTGCTTCCACATGGATGAATACATCGGGCTTCCCGAGGGAGATCCTCATTCCTTCGGCGTTTACCTCAAGGAGCATATCTTTGCGCACAAGCCCTTCAAGAGCGTACATTATATTCACGGCTGGGCAGAGGATGCGGAAGCGGAGTGCGAGCGTTATGCCGCACTTCTGAAGCAATATCCAACCGACGTGATCTGTCTGGGTATCGGAGAGAACGGACACATCGCCTTCAACGACCCGTGGGTCGCAAAATTTGACGATGAGAAGGCAGTTAAGATCGTGGAGCTGGACGGCGTTTGCCGTCAGCAGCAGGTCAACGACGGCTGCTTCCCGACTCTGGATGCCGTTCCCACGCACGCCATCACGCTGACGCTCCCCACGCTGTTCTCGGGCGCGCATCTGTTCTGTGCCGTTCCCGCCGCGACCAAGGCGGATGCAGTGAAGAATACCGTGCTGGGTGAGATCGGTGAGGATTGCCCCGCGACCATCATGCGCCGTCACGCATCCGCGATCCTTTATTGCGATGCCGACAGCGGAAAATACATTTGATCGACCAAACGGAGACTTGATATGATCACAAAAATCATCAACGGAAGGGTCTTGCTCGGCGGTGCGTTTGAAAACGCGACCGTATATCTTCAAGACGGAAAGATCCTTGCCATTGAAAAAGAGTCCGACAAGGAAAGCGGCAGTATCCGTGCCGAGCACGTCATTGACGCAAACGGCAATTACGTCACCGCAGGCTTTGTGGATATTCATTGTCACGGCGGCGGCGGTTGTGATTTCAACGACGGAAGCGAGGACGCGGTACGCACGGCGGTCAAGGCACACTTGAAGCACGGCACGACCTCACTCTTCCCCACCGTGACCTCCGCAAGCATTGAGAGCATGAAGCATGGCATCGGAGCCATTGAGGCGGTCATGCACGAGCTTCCTTCGGTGGAAGGGATCCATCTGGAGGGACCGTACTTCTCCCCCGCGCAGCTTGGCGCGCAGGACGGAAGCGCGCTCAAGCCCCCCACAAAGAGCGAATACGAGCCGATCTTGCAGAATCATCGCATCGTCCGTTGGGACTACGCCCCCGAGACCGACGCCGATTTTGCGTTTTTGCAAACGCTTCTTCATTATAAGACCATTCCCTCCGCGGCGCATACCGACGCGACCTGTGCGCAGATGGAGCAAGCCGCCGATCGCGGTTGTCGGCTCATCACGCATCTCTATTCCGCAACCTCCACCGTCAGACGCGAGTACGGATTTCGCATCGCGGGAGTACTTGAGGCGGCGTATTTGAGAGACGATATCAAGGTTGAGCTGATCGCGGACGGCTGTCACCTGCCGAACGAGCTGCTGCGTCTGGCGTATAAGCTCAAGGGGGCGGATCGCATCGCGCTCGTGACCGATGCCATGCGCGTGGCGGGAACCGATATTCAAAGCGGTGAATTCATGATCGGCAAAACCAAGTGCATCATCGAGGACGGCGTGGCAAAGCTGCCCGACAGATCCGCGTTCGCGGGAAGTATCGCAACGGCCGACCGCTTGGTGCGCACCTGTGTGGCGGCGGGCATTCCGCTCCCCGAAGCGATCAAAATGATGACCGAGACCCCCGCATCGATCATGGGGCTTTCAAACAAAGGAAGGATCGAGGTCGGTTATGCCGCGAACCTTGTCATCTTCGACGGTGACGTTCGCATTCGGACCGTGATCCTTGAAGGAAAGGAGCAATAATATGGTCAGATTGAGTGTATTCTCGGACGAGGCAGGCGCAAGCCTTGCAGAACAGATCCAAGCGTTGCACGAAAACGAGTTGCGCTACACGGACATCCGAAACGTGGACGGCGTCAACGTTTTAAGCTTTACACTTGACGAGGCAAAACAATATCAGCGCGAGCTGGATGCGGCAGGCATTGCGGTGTCCTGCATCGGCTCTCCCCTCGGCAAAAGAGACGTATGCGACTTTGAGGAGTTCAAGACGGATCTTGACAAAATTTTAAGCCTTGCGGAGATCTTCAAGAGCGATCTGATCCGCATGTTCAGCTTCTACCGCTGGCAAGGACAGGAGGAGCGCATCCTTGAATGTCTTGCAAAGGCGGCGGAATACGCCTCTCGCTTCGGTGTGAAGCTGTATCATGAAAACGAGCTCGGTATTTTCGGCGACAAGCCCGAGGATTGCAAGCGCATCATCGAGCAGACGGGCTGCGGCTGTATCTTCGACAGCGCGAATTTCGTCCTCTCGGGACATCGGATCGAGCATGCGGAGGAGCTTCTTCTTCCCCTCTCCGATTTCTATCACGTCAAGGACGGAAGATATAGCGGCGAGATCGTTCCCGCAGGCTTTGGCGACGGCAATCTTCGCTCGCTGTTGAAGCATGACGGGGTCGTGCTGACCATCGAGCCTCACCTGTTCGAGTTCGGCGGTCTTGCAAATCTCGTGGATCACGGACTGAAGCAGTCCGAATTCGCGTACGCAACACCTCGTGAAGCATTCGACGCGGGTGTACGCGCGGTCAAGGCGATCCTTGATGAAAACAACATTCAATATTAAATAATTAACGTATAAGGAGTATACAGATCATGAATCAAACGAAATTGGCATTGCTGGGCGGTCAGCCCTGCGCTCTGAAAAGTCTGGAAGAGATTTCCATGAAGATTGTTCCCGAGAAGGCGTATAAGACCATTGAGGATATGCTGGACAAGGGAGACATTTCCTTTTCCCCTCTGACGGGAGAATTTGAAAAGCGATTTGCAAAATACATCGGCGTTGATTACGCAGTCGCAGTTTGCAACGGTACGACCTCCATTCAGGCAGGCCTGTTTGCCGTCGGCATCAAGCCCGAGGACGAGGTCATCGTTCCGTCCTTCACCTATTGGGCATCCGCAGGTCCCATTCTGACTCTGGGCGCGATCCCGCGCTTTGCGGACGTTGACGAAAAGACCCACACCATTTCCGCGGAAAGCATCGAAAAATTCATCACCCCCAAGACCAAGGCGATCGTCGTGGTTCACGTTTGGGGTAACCCCTGCGACATGGACGCGATCATGGCGGTTGCAAAGAAGCATTCCCTCAAGGTCATCGAGGACTGCTCGCACGCACACGGCGCGACGTATAAGGGCAAGATGGTCGGCTCAATCGGCGACGTCGGCTGTTTCTCCATGCAGGCATCCAAAGTGCTGGCAGCGGGTGAGGGCGGCATGATGGTCACCAATGACCGCGAATGCTTTGAAAGAGCGACCGCAATGGCGCATTATGAGCGTTGCCGAGGCTTGGGCGAGGATTCTCCTTACAGCCGTTACGAGCTGACGGGCTTCGGTTATAAGCACCGCATCCATCCCCTGGCAGTCGCCATCGCCGACGCAAATCTGGATCGCCTTGACGAAATGAACGAGATCAGATACCGCAACGGACGCCTTCTCGAGGATATGCTTTCGGACATCGGATACATCAACTTCCAGAAGGAATACGAGGGCGCAAAGCGCGTATTCGCTTATCACTACGTACAGTACGTTCCCGAAAAGCTTGGCGGACTGAAGCTCAAAACGCTGCTGACCGCGATCTCGGCAGAGGGCGTGGTGTGCGGCTCCTGCGCATACGGTAAGCTGCATCTCTCTCCGCTTTATACCAGAAACGGCGAGTTTGCGAAGGAATACCCCTTCACCTCTCTCAATTATCCCGACGATCTTGCGCAGAGCAACATTCCAAACACCGCAAGATTGGCAGACACCGCCTTCCTCATCGCGCCCAGACTTGAGATCGCGACCGAAGAGGTGATCGAATCTTACGCCAACGCTTACCGCAAGGTTGCCGCAAACGTAGACGCACTGTTGGAATACGAAAGAAAAGAAAATATCGGGGATAAGATTGAAAATGAAGGAAGCAGCATCAACTATTTCAAAGCAAAGCAATAAGATCGCTCTGATCGGCTGCGGAGGGATCGCTCTGACGCATTGCTCGGTGATCAAGCAGCTGGAAAACGCAAGCATCATCGGCGTTTACGATCAGAACACCGATCGCGCAAAGGCGTTCGCAAAGGAGCATGGGATCAAAACGGTGTATGAAAGCATGGACGCGCTTCTGGCATCCGAGGCTTCCATCGTTTCGATCTGCACGCCCAGCGGTCTGCACGCGCCGCTGTCGATCAGGTGTATGCAAGCGGGAAAGCACGTGGTGGTCGAAAAGCCCATCGCGCTTTCGGAGGAGGACTGCGAGCTTCTGCTTCAGGCAGAAAAGGAAACGGGCAAAAAATGCGCCCCCATCTCTCAGCTCCGTTTCTCTGACGGCATCCGTCAGGCAAAGGAGATCATCGAGAGCGGCGCGTTGGGCAAGCCCGTGCTCTGCGACCTTTATATGAAATATTACAGAAACGAGCAGTACTATGCCAACTCGTGGAGAGGCACTGTTGCAATGGACGGTGGCGGTGCTTTGATGAATCAGGGCATTCACGGCATCGACATCCTGCATTTCCTCATGGGAGAGATCGCGCAGATCAACGGAACAGTCCGCACCTTGGTGCATTCCATCGAGGTCGAGGATACCGCCGTAGCGACTGCCGTATTCCAAAACGGCGCGCTCGGCGTCATTGAGGGAACCACCTCCGTCCGCCCGGGATACCCCAGACGAATGGAGCTGCATTTTGAAAAAGGAAGCATGATCATCGAGGAGGGCCATATCGTCTCCTGCGATCTTCCCGACTTTGTCACGAAGAAGAAAGAAGAAGAATTCAGCTCTCACAACAACCCCA
>JAZNXP010000085.1:0-5626 GCA_045593965.1 Eubacteriales bacterium
TGAAGGAAGTGGCGACCGCATATCGCTTTTCCGCATGGAAGCGATTTCGACTTCTGATCCTTCCCTCTCTCAAGCCCTATTTCATTTCCGCATTGCGCACGTCCCTGGGACTTGCGTGGAAAGCGGGCATTGCCGCAGAGAACATTGCCATGCCGCGCAATGCGATCGGCACGGAGATCGGTGAGGCAAAGCTCTACATTGAAACGCCCACGATGTTTGCCTGGACCTTGACGGTCATCGTATTGAGTCTTTTGATCGAGTTTGCGGTGTCCGCTCTGTTCAAGAAATTTGACAAAGAGTCTCAAAAAGGAGGAGAAACGGCATGATCCGATTTGAAAACGTCTCCTTCGCCTACGGTCAAAAGCAAGTGATCAAGGACCTTTCCTTTTCTGTAAGCGACGGTGAGATCCTTGCTGTGATGGGGCCTTCGGGATGCGGCAAAACAACGCTTCTTCAGCTTGCGGCGGGATTGAGAAAGCCGCAATCGGGTACGGTCACAACCAACGCGGAACGCATTTCCTACGTATTCCAGGAGCCGCGGCTCTTTCCTTGGCTTACCGTGGAGGAAAACATAGCTGCAGTCATTACCGAAAAAGACCGCGACGTCGTCCGTGAAAAGGTATATGACCTGTTGCATTGCGTCGGACTTTCCGACAGCGCACAGATGTTCCCCGAATCTCTTTCGGGCGGCATGAAAAGCCGTGTGGCTCTGGCGCGCGCGCTTGCCTATGAGGGGGAGCTTTTCCTGCTGGATGAGCCCTTCGCCTCATTGGACGACGCCTTGCGGCAGGAGGTTTCTTCCCTTTTCCTTGACAAATTGCAAAAAAAGAACGCCACCGCCATCATTGTCACCCATCAACGTGCGGACGCCGAGAGACTGGCAGATCGGGTGATGGAATTAAATACTTTATAACAAAAAAGAGGATGTCTATTTGATAAGACATCCTCGTTTTTTATTATGCGTTCTTATCCTCTGTCAAATAAGTCAGCGGCATTTGGTATTCGGTTTCATAGATATCCTTCCATATCGCAAAGTTTTCCTCCATCAGCTTCTCCACGCGCTTGCCGTGAGAAAGCGATGCGTCGGGATAGATCGGCTTTCCGATATGAATGGTATATTCCTGAATGGGATAACCGTCATCCCCAACCCTGTCCGAATCCCGCATCGTGATGAAGCACGGAAGCACGGGAACGTTGCTCTTGACCGAGAAGGAATACGCCCCGGGCTTGAGCGGCTTGGGCTTGCGGTAGTTCCACCACATGCTCTGCTCGGGATAAACAAGCACGAAATTGCCCTCCTGCAGGAGCTGATTGGTGGCTGACGTAAATTTTCGCATCGTTTTCATATTGGACGAAAGCGGAAGCGTATAGAAATGATGCATCAGGTACCCGTAAAAGCCCGGGAAGGACGTGTAATTTCCCTCGCGGATCACGCGGTAGAGCTTTCTCTTTTTGTGTCCCGAGCGAAGATATGCCACGTGCATGGCAAAGGTATCAAAGGGATTGAAGTGGTTGCAGGTGATGACCGCTCCCGTTTCCAGATCCGCAAGGTTTTCCAGTCCTTTGATCTCCTTGATGATCATCAAACGTTTTTTCAGAATGAAATTCAAGAATTTTTTCGCTTTCCGAAACGCGATATACGTATGAAGCTTTGCGATCGGACTGCGGCGCAGATAGTCGATCTCATCGGGCAAAAGCTCACGCGTGGGGGGATCCTCCTCAACGTCCACGTCGAATTTCCCCGCCCGCTCGTATTCCTCGATGCGCTTAACGATCTCCACGCGGTCTGCCTTGCGCTTGGTGCGGTCGAGCAGATTCTGATAGTTATCCGCCTTGTTCGTCTCGTCGATCGCCATCTGATACAAATGGTCTCCCGAAGCCTTATCGCGCGCGCGTTCCTCGTCGGTATAAGCCGCAAGCTCACGGCGAAGCTCCTCATAGACGGCGGTCTCGGAGGCATAGCTCCAGAAGGTATCCGCGCATCTGCAGTTTTCGTAGTGCCAGGGCTTGTTGACCATGATGTAATGAAGGATATATGCGGTCTCCACATCGTAAGGGTACACAAAGCCGTCAAAAACCGCCGTGTTCCACTTCTGATCCAGCCAGAATACGTGATCCTTACAGATCAGGTTGAGATAATCCTCATCTTGCGTCACGATGAAATTATATTCTCCCAGATGGAAAAGGAATTTATCAAAGATCTTCTTCTCTCTCCAAAGCTTTGCGTTGATCAGGATCATGCCCGCATTGAAAAACTGATGACGGGACACGCCGACGACGCGCTCGGCATATGTACCGTACACGTCGACCTGCACCATTGCCTGCTCATGACAGCCGCCAACAAAGCAATCTCCGATGTCGGTCTCGTAAAGCTTGGAAATATCCCCCTTCACGATCGTGTCGCTATCGATATAGATTGCCTTATCGTATTGCGGAAACATCTCGGCAATGAACAGTCTGAAATACGTGGTCTTGGTATAATAATGTCGCAGAGGCAGCTTGTCGGAAATGCTTTCCAGATAGGTTGTGACGTCCTCGAAGCAGACCTTGAATTCGTCGGTTTGCAGATCAAACATTTTCTTCTGCATTTCTTCGGAAATATTGGTATGCAACACGTGAATGCGATATTGATACTCCTTCGATGCGTTCTTGATCATCGAATGAAGGGATACGATCATATATTTTACAAAATTGTCATCACACGCGTAAAAAATCGGAATCATCGGCTTTGTCATTTGCGGTCTCCTCTCTCCGAAAGGCTTCGATCAGATAGATATATTCATAAAGAATATCGTCGAAGCAATAGTAATGAAATATGCGGTGAACCTTGCTGACCTGCCATTGCTTGATATTATCGGTATGCGGGTATGGCAGCCAGAACAGTCTCTTTGAAAAATGACGGATCACGGTATGGCGATGCAAAAATTTCTGATCGTTGAATTTTTGCGGAAGCACTTTTTTCTTGGTCGTGGAGCGAATCAGCGCAGATTGATCGGCAAAAACAAGCTTTTTTTCACGCAGCAACGCTCTTGCACGCGTCAGGATCCCCGTTTGCTTCATGTGCTTCAGATTCATCAGGATCACACCTGCGTTGATATAATTGGGATACAAAAGATACTTGCCGTAATGATCACGCGCGGCGGCGTATTCAACGTCTGAAACGTCAAGATCATAGAGCAGATGAATATCCCGATTGAACAAAACGTCCACGTCCAGATACAGCACCTTATCGGGCATTCCCTCAACACGATCCGCAAACAGGCGGATCAGAGTATAAGGAGAACAGTATGCGCTCTCGTTGGGACAGTTATCGAACTCCTCTCGGTAAAGCTCGCTCACGTCAACCTTGACCACGCGGTTTTCCGAATTGTAGCCCTTTATCACGCGATTGAAGAACGCGATCTGCGCATCGCTTACGGGCTTATATGCTTCGCTGATGTGCGAAACATCCATGGTATAAACATAAAAAGTAAACGGTTCATCCGACAGGGTCCGCTTAAAAATCGAAAGCGCGCAAGTCAACATTCCGTCAAAAACCTTGTCGTTGCCGCAAAATAAAACATTAACCATTTTATTCCTCTTGCTTGACGTAACGGATCCATTCCACCTCGGAAGCCTTCGCGCGCTCTACCATACAGGCATATACGCGGTCGCGCAGGTCTTTCTTCTGCTCCTTGATCGGAAGCTCTTTGTTTGGATAAAACGGCCCGTCGATGTAGGTTACGATCCGAGGCTTTTGGGAGCATTTCCTTTTTTGGTACGTATTTGTAAAGCAAAAAACAGGAGCGTCAAGCTTCACGGGATAATGAAAGGACGTGTCCGAAAAAGGACGGATCTTCGTATAAAAAGGCCAAATGTGTGCCTCGGGATAGATCACGATGCAGTCTTTTCTTTGAATGCGATAGTCCACGCAGTGCAAAAAATTCCTGTACGCCACTCTGTCATCGGGCAAAGGGATCGCCCCCAAGGACGGGGTAATCCTCCCAAGATACGGCATCGATACGTTGTTCGGATGCACGATGGTACTGTTATTCTTCGGAAAGTTCATGAGATGCGGCATAAACGCATCTCCAATGTCCTGCGTGTGATTTCCGTACAAAAAATACCCTTGATCCCGAACTGCCTTAAACTTTTTTCTGCCGACCACCTTATGCCGAAAAACGATTTTCGTATAGAAAAACGCGATCGGCGTTGCGATGATGCGGTACCAAAAGAAGTGCGTGATCTTTTTCCATGCGGAAGTATGATCGTATTGATAGTTTCCGTCGATTGTTCGAGCTGTAATCCGGGCAGTGGAAAATTCCTCATTCAATTCATCACGATAATAGATAATTCTTCTTTTATCCAATGCATTTTCCCTTTCCATCTCATAAAAAGCATGTAAAATCAACGAATACGGTTTATTATACCATATTTAATGGTTTTTGTCAATTCATTTATATAAAAACTTAAAAAAATTTAATTGTTTCGAAAAAAACATTTTAAGAATAAAAAATAAAGCTCAAAATACATATTTTTCTCAAAGTGCGAATAGATTGCATCAGGTATCCCTATCAAGCAACAAAAAAGGCGGTAATCAATATGTGGAAGAAAATCAAGCCCTATGTAATTTCGATTGCGATCGCACTTGCCGTTGGCGGACTTTCGGCATTTTTGACGCGTGAGAGCATGAATATTTATCAGGAGATCAACCGTCCGCCGCTTTCTCCCCCCTCCTGGCTCTTCCCTGTGGTTTGGACGATCCTTTATGTCCTGATGGGCATCAGTGCGGCAATGATTTATACCGATGCCGCGTCTACACCTGCAGAGCGTGAGCGCGCACTCGGAACGTACGCCGCGAGCTTGCTTGCGAATTTCGGCTGGAGTCTGATCTTCTTCAATCACCGTGCCTTCTTCCTTGCATTTCTCTGGCTTTTGGTCCTGCTCTTCCTCATCGTTAAGATGATCCTGCAGTTTTACAAGATCAAGCCGCTCGCCGCGTACCTGCAAATTCCATACGCCGTTTAGGTGACGTTCGCGGGATATCTGAACGTTACCATCTGGCTGTTGAACAGATAAAGGAATGCCTCATTTCAATACAAAAAAACCGCAGAGTTGATCTGCGGTTTTTGTTATATTAGACTTCAGAGATCGCTCATTGCTGTTTCATTTGTCTTAAGAAGAGGAAAACCGCAATTGCAAGTGAAACGAACGCATATCCGAGTACCCACAACAGATGCAAAAGTATATCGGCATAAGCTCCCGAAATCACAGCACGCTCTATTTCTACTGCATGAACAAACGGGAGCGCATACGCGATCTTTTGAAATGCACCGCCAACGAGCTCAAGATCAAACCAAACGCCCGAGAGCCATGCGGAAAGATTTGTGAGCAATGCGCCGCAAATACCACCGACCTGCTTATCGGTCAGAACACTTCCGAAAAGCAGACCCAGAGCAATGAAAAGAATTGAGATGGGAACGATGAGAAGAACGGCAAACAAAATATTAACTTTGATATCAAGCCCAAGAACAACGGCGATCACATAACAAATGATGCTTTGTGCCACCGCAAACGGAACGATCGGCAAGGTATAACCAAGAATAAAATCACACGGTGTCAGCGGTGTTGTATATAGCCTTTGCAG
>JAZNXP010000086.1:0-5093 GCA_045593965.1 Eubacteriales bacterium
GCAGAACGGAGATATACTATGCAGCTTTATAACTCTCTTTCCCACACCAAGGAAGAATTCATCCCCCACGAGCCCGGAAAGGTGTCTATGTACACCTGCGGCCCCACGGTCTACCATTTTGCACACATCGGAAACCTTCGCACCTACATTATGGAAGATGTTTTGGACCGTTATCTGCGCTATAGCGGATACGATGTGACGCGCGTCATGAACATCACCGACGTGGGACATCTGACGTCCCACTACGACACGGGCGAGGACAAGATGCTCAAGGGCGCGAAGCGCGAGAAAAAGACGGTCATGGAGATCGCGCAGTTCTACACCGAGAAGTTCTTTGAGGACTGCAAAGCACTCAACATCCGCCACCCCGAGGTCGTTCAACCCGCAACGGGCTGCATCGACGACTTCATCAAGGTCATTTCCTCTCTGATCGAGAAGGGATACGCGTACGAGGCGGGCGGAAACATCTATTTTGACACGTCCAAGCTGGAGCAATACTACGTATTCAACAATTTTGAGGAAGAGGACCTCGCCGTCGGCGTCCGCGAGGGCGTTGAAGAGGACGGAAACAAGAGAAACAAGGCGGATTTCGTGCTTTGGTTCACCAAGTCCAAGTTCGACGATCAGGAATTGAAGTGGGACAGTCCCTGGGGCGTCGGTTACCCCGGCTGGCACATCGAATGCTCGTGCATCAGCATGAAGTCCTTGGGTGAATACCTTGACATTCACTGCGGCGGCATCGACAACGCATTCCCCCACCACACCAACGAGATCGCGCAGTCCGAGGCATACCTGGGACACAAGTGGTGCAACTGGTGGGTACACGTCCTGCATCTGAACACCAATTCGGGCAAGATGAGCAAATCCAAGGGCGAATTTCTGACCCTTTCCCTGCTCTCCTCCAAGGGCTACGATCCCATGGTCTACCGCTTCTTCTGCCTGCAATCGCACTATCGCAAGTCGCTGGTATTCTCGTATGAGAACATGGACAACGCCAAGATCGCGTATAACAAGCTGCTCTCCCGCATCGCCGCTCTGGACGAGAACGGAGACGTTGACACCGCGGCGTTTGAAAGCCTGAAGGCGGGATTTGTTAAGGCACTTGACAACGATCTGAACACCTCTCTTGCTGTTACGGCTGTTTACGACGTGCTCAAAGCGAACGTCAGCGGTGCGACCAAGAGAGCGCTCCTTGCCGACTTCGACCGCGTGCTGTGCCTCGACCTGCTCGCAAACGCGGCAAAGCTGAAGGCGGAAAGCGAAGCCGTTGCCGCAAAGCCCGCATCGGATGATCCCTTCATCCGTGAGATTGAGGAGCTGATCGAAGCGCGCAAGAACGCCAAGAAGGAAAAGAATTACGCCGAGGCAGACCGCATCCGCGCGTATCTGCTGGAAAAGGGCGTTACCCTGATCGACACCAAGGACGGTACGACCTACCAGATCGGAGAAAAGGCATGATCGCGCGCGTCAAGGAGCTTTTTGCCAAGCACAAGGAGGTCATCCTCTACGTCATTTTCGGAGGACTGACGACCGTCGTTGACACGGTCATCCGCTTCTCCTGCTACTATCTCTTCGCAAGCGCGATGGAGCAATATCCGCTCCTGCTGCACGTATTTGACGTCGCGGCGTGGGCGGCGGCAGTCCTGTTTGCGTTCGTCACGAACCGCATCTGGGTATTTGAAAGCAAAAAGAAGGGCTTTCTTCCCGTTCTGGGAGAGCTTGCGTCCTTCGCGGGCGGCAGAGTCCTCACGCTGGGCATTCAGGAAGCGTTCATGTTCTTATTCTGCACCGTTCTGCATTACAACGAATACCTCTTCACGGTCATCGTTGCCGTCATTGTTGTGATCCTGAATTACTTCATCAGCAAATTGCTTGTGTTCCGCAAAAAGAAATAACCAAAGCCGCATTGTGTGCGCAAACGCAATGCATTCAAAAATACGAGGAATTGTCACAATTCCTCGTATTTTTATTGATAAAAAACGATCTCGGGCAAGAAACGCCCCCTTCCCCTTGTAGATCCCGATGCTTCGCATCGCCCTTCGGGTTCGGCTTCAACGGAGACTCGCTACGCTCCCTACCGTCTCCGCTCAGGATGCCACGAGGGGGAAGCCTTCCGCTTGTGCGGTGCGCTGGTTTGAAATCTTGCAAAAGTTTAAATCTGTTCGCGGTACTTTTGTAAGCCTCTCACTCCGGGAGAGGTGGCACGCGAAGCGTGACGGAGAGGGCGGATTTTGCACGCATCATGCCCTCTCAGTCGCCTTACGGCGACAGCTCCCCCGGAGGGGTGAGCCTTTCGTTTGTGCGGTACGCGATTTCAAAATCTTGCAAAGGTTTAAATCTGTTGTCGACATTCCGTGAAAGGCGCCACCTACTTGTAGGGGGAGCTGTCGCGTTAGCGACTGAGGGATTGTTTTTTGGTGTTTGGGGCTTTTTAGTTAAAACGCTTTTTTGAGAGATCCGCCGCGGACGGATGCGATCACTCCAGCACAGTCTCTCCCGCGGGGAGCGTGACGGTCAGAAATCCATCCTGCTCGTTCACCTTGACGGCAATGCCGTTGCAGGTCGCGCGCGGCGTGTGCGAGAACGTATTCTTGATGCGCACGGTGCGTGGGGTGTCTGCCTTGAGCGCGACCGAAAGAAGCCGACGCTCACGCGCGGTGGCGGATATGAGTATGCCGCCGACGGAACGCAGATCCGCAAACGCGATCTCTCGCTTCGTCCATTCGTCGGGAATTGCGGGAAAGAGCTCCACAAAGCCCTGATGATCCTGCAAAAGCATCTCGTGCAAGGCGTCGCAATAGCCAAACGAGCTTTCCAGCGTGAAGGGACGGTAATGAAGCGACGAATATCCGTACTGCTTGAAATCGCCGTTGCGGTGGAAGCCGTTGTCTCCCACAAATCCGTGCGCGAACGCGCGCAGATTTTCATACGCGCCGTTGCCTTGATGCGCCATCGCGCGGATCTGCGCCATCATGGGGAAGGAAAATCCGACCCATCTGCCCGTTCCGTAACGCTCCAGCTCCTTGATGGTCTGCTCGTACACCGTACGGTGCGCGGGCGTATCGTAATTGATCAGATGCAACGGATAGAGGCACATCACGTGCGAAAAATGACGGTGCGACTCTGTCAGCGACTCTTTCTTATCCAGCATCACGATCATACCGCCGCGCAGGGCAATGGGATCGAGCTTGGCTTCCAGAGCGGCGTATTTCTGCTCCGCGGCACTGTCACCGAGCGTTTTCGCGTAGCCGCGCAAGGTCTTGTAAAGATACTGCAAAAGCGCGAGGTCGAAATTGGAATTCGGGGAAAGCCACGCCGCGCGGGTGTTGTCATGGATCTCGGGAGAGGACGAAAGCGGCAGATAAAGCTTGCCGTCGCGCTCCTCAAGAAGTGCCGTGATCGCCTTCTCCACGTTGGAAAGGAAGGGATACGCGCGGCTTTTGAGGAAGTCGATATCTCCCGTGTAAAGATAGTATTCGTCAAAGCTCTGCGCGGTCCAGATCGACATCGTGGGCGAAAAGGAATACATCGCCCAGCCCGCGATCGCAACGCCGCTGACGGTGGAGCAGGAAGGAATCAGCCAGCCGTCCACGCCGAAGAATTCCTTGGCGTACGCCTCGTATGCGGGGGCGGTGTTCCAGAGATAATCCAGGAAGGACTCTCCCTCGGGAAGTCGGTTCGCCTTGAGGTAGGATTGATAGGAGAGCTGGGTGTTCGTATCGTGGTGATAGTCTCCTCTCCACGGCGGCAGAAAATCAGTGTCGGCGGTCCACACGCCCTGAAGCGGCATCGGATAGCAGCCCTTGCGACTGCAGGACGCAAACAGATACCACGAGCGGTAGTAAACCGACTCGATCAGCTCGTCGCCCACGTTGATCGAGGACTTTTTCCAATACGCGTCCCACCATTCGGTATGCTCTTTTTTGAGCGTGCGGTAGCCCGTTCGGTACGCGTCCAGAAGCGTCTGCTTGGCTTGCTCGATCATGCTCTCGCCATCCTCGTTGGTAACGATGGTGAAGTACAGCTCGCTATACGTCTTTTTCTTCTTTTTGAGCGCGACGATGCCGTATTCGAACGCGGAATTCGTCTTTTGCGCATAGTAGGTATAGTCGCCGTCGCGCACGATCTCGGATGCGGGATAAGCAAGACCGTAGGGGGAAAGGAGCGGATTGTCGCACTTCCGCACGCCGTCGGTCTCGTCGTTGTGCGTGACGTATTCGGGAATATGAATGTCAAGCTCGAAGTCTCCCCACACGCGTGCCGCGCCGATGAAGCGCGTAGCGGACATGAAGATCTCCGCGCGTACGTCGGACGTTTTGGAGCTGACGCGCGCGACACCCGTCCGTATCGGCAGCTCATAGCGAGGTGTCAGCCCGTCCGCAAAACGCAAAATCATACGTCCCGCCGTGATCTTCGTCGGATACGGCGTGGGCGTGTAATCAAACAGAGCCTGATACCGCTTCCAATCCTCTTCCGTACCGCTCTTGACGAGCTTTACCATTGTTTGATAGTTGAAATCCGCTTCCAGCGTTGCGGGACACGGAGTATTGTCCCAAAGATCCACGCGGTCGAGTGCCAGCAGCAGCTCGTCCGTGCCGTAAACAAGACAGCCCAGCTTGCCGTTTCCCAATGGCAACGCCTCGTCCCAAAGATCGATGCCGCGATTTTCACAAATGTCGTATTTTTTCAAATTCACACCTGCCTCCGTCTCTCATTTCGGATACCGTTTGGTTACTGCTATCATATCATACTTTCTCGGCGTTTGCAATACGGTTTCCGTTTTTTTGTCCTTCGCTCGGCGGCGTTTTTGCGCGGTGCGCTGAAAAAGACGGATGCTCCGCATCCTACACCTCATCAGTCACCTTCGGTGACAGCTTCTCCTCGAGGAGAAGCCTTTCCTTGGTTCAATGCATCGTTTCAAAAACTGCGAAGGTCTAAATCTATTTGCCGCACTTCATCAAGCCTTCCCCTTGAGGGGAAGGTGGATCGCGCAGCGAGACGGATGAGGTGTAGCCGCAAAGCGGCGTTCCTTTATGCACTGCGTTAAAAAACAACGGATGCTCCGCATCCTACACCTCATCAGTGACCTTCGG
>JAZNXP010000087.1:0-27083 GCA_045593965.1 Eubacteriales bacterium
TTGTTTTAACGAAATCACGAAGACGGCTGTAAAAGCGGCGATCAAGTCTCCAAGACAGATCGATATGGACCGCGTGAATTCTCAGCAGGCGCGCAGAATTCTGGACCGTATCGTGGGATATAAGCTCAGTCCTTTGCTTTGGAAGAACGTCAAAAGCGGCTTGAGCGCGGGAAGAGTACAGTCGGTTGCAACGCGTATCGTGGTGCAGAGAGAGGAAGAGATCCGCGCATTCGTTCCCGAGGAATATTGGACGATCGAAAGCATGCTTTGCGGTCCCGACGGAAAGTATTTCCGCGTACATTTCTGGGGAAATGAGGAAGGAAAGCTCCGTTTGACGAATGAGGGCGACGCAAAGAAGATCGCGGATGCGGTGAACGGACAGCCGTATGAGGTCAGCAGCATTAAGAAGGCGGCAAGACACAAGACTCCCGCTGCCCCCTTCACAACCGCAACGCTGCAGCAGGAAGCATTCAGAAAGCTCGGATTCCAGTCTCAAAGAACGATGAAGATCGCGCAAGAGCTTTACGAAGGTATCAACCTCGGGGCAGAGTTTGGCGGACTGCAAGGTCTGATCACCTATATGCGTACTGACTCGGTTCGCATCTCCTCCGAAGCGCAGAATGCGGCAAGAGAGTTCATTGCGCAAAAGTACGGACAGAATTACTGTCCCGAAACGCCAAGAGTCTATAAATCCAAAGCAAGCGCCCAGGATGCGCATGAGGCGATCCGCCCCGCAAAGGTTACCTTGGAGCCGATGAAGATCCGCAAGCACCTGACGAACGATCAGTATAAGCTTTACAAGCTGATTTGGGAGTGCTTCATTGCCAGCCAGATGGAATCCGCGGTTTTGGACACGATCAGCATTTCCTTTGCCTGCAACGGCTATATTTTCCGCACGAGCGGATATTCGGTCAGCTTCCCCGGTTATATGGCTGTTTATGAGCAGAGCGAGGAAACGAAGGAGAAGCGTCACGCGGATGATCCCGATGAGGTCAAGGATATCCGTTTGCCCGAGCTGACGCAAGGACAGAAGCTTGAGGCGCAGGATGCGGAGCTGACGCAGCACTTTACCGAACCGCCCGCACGCTATAATAACTCTTCTTTGATCGATATTCTTAAGGAGCTTGGCATCGGACGTCCCAGTACCTATGCAAGCATTCTTGAGACCATTATCGCAAGAAACTATATCAAGCTCGAGGGCAAGGGCAAATCCTACGTTCCCACATCCTTGGGCGAGGTCACCAACCGTTTGATGGAAGAGAATTTTGCTTCGATCGTGGACTATGACTTTACCGCGCAGATGGAAACGTCCTTGGATGAGATCGCAAATGGCAGAGAGACGATGCACCACGTTCTGAACGAATTCTGGAAGGATTTTTCCAAGCAGCTGGATGCGGCTGAAAAAACCATCGGTGCCAACAGCATTGAGGTCCCGCCGGAGGAGACGGATATCGTTTGTGAGAAGTGCGGCAGCAAAATGATCGTTCGCAACGGACGCTTCGGAAAATTCGCGGCTTGTCCCAATTATCCGACCTGCCGTAATACCAAGCCCCTGACCGCGAACGCACCTGTTGAGGAGGAGAGCGAGAAAAAGACTTCTCCCGTCGCAGACTTCAAATGCGAAAAATGCGGATCCGATATGGTACTTCGAACAGGTAAATTCGGAAGCTTCTACGCTTGCAGTAAATATCCCGAATGCAAGTTCACAAAGGCTCGCGTACGCGAGACGGGTGTTGATTGCCCGAAGTGCGGCGCGAAGATCGTTACGAAATACGGAAGAAACCATACGGTATTCTATAGCTGTGAAAAATACCCCGAGTGTGATTTTTCATCGTGGGATATGCCTGTGAAGGAGCTTTGCCCGGACTGCGGAAAGCTTCTGTTCAGAAAGAAGGGCAAGAATTTGTTGGTTTGCCACGATACCGATTGCGGTTACTCCCGCGAAATGACCGAGGCGGAGCTGTCGGAGCGCAGTGAATCCACCTCCGGCGAGGATGCATGATGGCGCGGATCTCGGTATACGGCGCAGGGCTGGCAGGTTGTGAGGCGGCATGGCAGGCTGCGAAGCTGGGCGTAAACGTCGTGCTTTATGAAATGAAGCCGCACAAATACACCCCTGCGCATCACGATGCGGGCTATGCGGAGCTTGTTTGCTCCAATTCCTTGCGCTCGGACTCTGTTTCGAACGCTGTCGGATTGCTCAAGGAAGAAATGAGACGTTGCGGATCTCTGATTATGGAAGCGGCGGATGCGACTCGCGTTCCTGCGGGTTCTGCTCTGGCGGTTGACAGAAAGCTCTTTTCGGAATATATTACCGATCGGATCAGAAGCTGCCCCAATATTGAGATCCGCGAGGAGGAACGCTCCTCGGTGGAAGCGGATGAAATCACCGTGATCGCTACGGGTCCATTGACTTCGGATGCCATGGCAGATTATATTTCCGCGGAGCTTGGATGCGCGGGCTTACATTTCTTTGATGCAGCCGCACCGATCGTGGATTTTGCGTCGATCAACATGGATGTGGCGTATTTCGCTTCCCGATACGATAAGGGAGACGCGGATTATATCAACTGTCCCATGACGAAGGAGCAATACGATGCGTTTTATGAGGCGTTGATCTCTGCGGAAGAAGCCGCTTTAAAGGAATTCGATAAGGAAAGTCAGAAGGATCTGAAGGTTTTTGAGGGCTGCATGCCCGTTGAGGTTATGGCAAGAAGAGGTTACGATACCTTGCGTTACGGTCCGATGAAGCCTGTGGGATTGATCGATCCGCGCGTTGGAAGCGAGGCCTATGCGGTCGTTCAGCTGCGAAAGGAAAACAAAGAGGGAACGATGTTTAATCTGGTCGGATTTCAGACGCATCTGACGTTCCCCGAGCAGAGACGCGTGTTCCGCATGATCCCCGGGCTTGAGAACGCGGAATTTCTGCGTTACGGCGTGATGCACAGAAATACCTATCTGCAGTCCCCCGGCTTTTTGGATGCCTCTTATGCCATGATCACCCGTCCGCAGATCTTCTTTGCGGGACAGATGACAGGTGTTGAAGGATACGTGGAGTCTGCAGGAAGCGGATTGATCGCGGGAAGAAACGCGGCGTTGAAAGCCTTGGAAAAGGAAGCTTGTATTTTTCCCGAAGAAACGATGCTTGGAGCGATGGCGGCATACGTCAGTCGCGGAAGCGTTGGGAAGTTTTTGCCGATGAATGCCAATTTCGGTATCGTGCCACCGCTTGGATACCGTGTGCGCGGCGGAAAGGCTGCAAAAAACGAAAAGATCGCGGAGCGTGCTCTGGAGTCTTTGCAGGCATTTTTTTCGGAAGGAAAGGAGTAAACCGTAAAATATGAGAATTATTGTTGACGTTATGGGCGGCGACAAAGCCCCCGAAGAGACAGTTAAAGGCGTATTTATGGCAGCTCGGGAATTCAATGCCACGTATATTTTAGTTGGAAACAGAGCAGATATCGAACGGATCGCCGAGGCGGAGAATTTCGATATCCGCCGCATGGATATCGTTCATACGGATGCCGTGATCACAATGGAGGACGATCCTTTGAGCGTCGTTCGCGGAAAGAAGGACTCCTCGATGGCGATCGGACTCAAGCTTTTGGCGGAAGGATACGGTGATGCGTTCGTCAGCACGGGAAACACGGGCGCTCTCTTCACGGGCGCGACCTTGATCGTTCGTAAGATCAAGGGCGTATTGCGTGCGGGAATCGGATCGATCGTTCCGCTTCAGGTGCCGATGCTGCTCCTCGATTCGGGTGCGAATATCGTCGTGACCGAGGAAAATCTGGAGCAATTCGGTGTTATGGGCTCGGCATACATGAAGAAAATGTATGACCTGGAATCTCCCCGTGTCGGACTTTTGAACAACGGCGCGGAGGAATGCAAGGGAACCGAAACAAGACAGGCTGCATATCAGCTTCTCAAGAACAATCCCGACATCAATTTTGTGGGTAACATTGAAGGAAGCACCGCTCCGTTTGACACCTGTGACGTTCTTGTCACGGACGGTTTTACGGGAAATATCTATCTCAAGGGCGTTGAGGGCTTGGGCAAGATGCTGCTCAAGCGACTCAAGAGCATTCTTTACAGTACAACGGCTACCAAGCTTGCGGCACTTACTATGAAGAAGCAGTTCGATGAGATGAAAAAGGATTATGATTCCTCGGAGCACGGTGGCGCGCCGCTTCTGGGAATCGCAAAGCCTGTGATCAAGGCGCACGGCTCCTCGGATGCAAAAGCATTCAAGAACGCGATCAGACAGGCGATCGGCTATGCGGAGTCGGGTGCGATCTATGATATCGCGTCGGCAATTCAAGGCTTTACCGAGCGCAAAAAGGAAGAACAGGCAAGAAAAAAAGCGGAGCAGCTGCAAGCCAAGGAAGCTCCTGCTGAAGAAGAAAAGAAAGACTGATGATAGACGGAGGTATGGGTATGTCACGCCAATTGGAGGAATTGCAAAGCAAAATGGGATATTCTTTTCAAAACGAGGAATATCTTTTGCAAGCTTTGACGCATTCCTCGTTTTCCAATGAAACGGGAGCGAGAAATCATCATCTGCTTTGCAACGAACGCTTGGAATTTCTCGGAGATTCCGTATTATCGCTGATCACCAGTGACTATCTCTACCGCAATTTTCCGCAGCTTCCCGAGGGACATCTGACGCGATTGCGCGCCGCGACGGTTTGCGAGGATGCGTTGGCGTCTTACGCAAATGAATTGGGGCTTGGAGCGTTCCTGTTGCTCGGAAAAGGCGAATCGCAAAGCGGAGGCGCACAAAAGCCCGCGATCTTGGCGGATGCGTTTGAGGCGATCCTGGCGGCGATCTATCTGGATGCGGGCGGCCTTGACGGAATGAAAGCTGTGTCAGCGTTTCTGCTTCCGTACATAGAAGCGGCAGTCAAGCTGATGCCCGATACCAAAAGCTATCATACCGATTGCAAGTCCAAGCTGCAGGAGTTCATTCAGGGGGATAAAGAGCAAAGGGGACAAACGATCGAGTACCGCGCCGTCAGCGAGAGCGGTCCCGATCACAACAAGACCTTCGTTGTGGAGGTCTATCTTGACTCCAACCGCATCGGAAGCGGAACGGGACATTCCAAAAAGCAAGCGGAGCAGCTTGCGGCGCAGGATGCGTTGCGTTTGTTTGGCATCGAAGTCTGACGATGGCGCATCGCAATATTCCGATCTTCATTCCGCATCTCGGATGTCCGAACCAATGTGTTTTTTGCAATCAACATTCCATTTCGGGATGTGAACAATTTGACCCCACACAGGTAAAAGCGCAGATCGATCGGACCTTGTCAACGATCGGGACCAATCACGAAACTGAAATCGCGTTCTTCGGCGGCTCTTTTACGGGCATCGACAGAGACCTGATGATCTCGCTGTTGGAAATGGCGCAGGAATATGTCAACGGCGGCTCGGTAAAATCGATCCGACTTTCCACGCGTCCCGATTATATCAATGCCGAGATTCTTGAAATTCTGTCAAAATACGCAGTCCGTCATATCGAATTGGGCGTACAGAGCATGAGCGATCACGTATTGCTTGCGTCCCGTCGCGGGCATACCGCGCAGGAAGCCGAGTATGCGTGCCGCGCAGTTGTGGAAGCAGGATTTTCACTTGTTGGACAAATGATGATCGGCTTGCCCAAGTCAACGCTGTCGGACGAGCTGGAAACTGCCGAGCGGATCTGCCGCTTGGGAGCAAACGCCGCGAGAATTTATCCGACGGTGGTTTTTCATAAAACGCCGCTTTGCGAAATGGTAAAAAGCGGAGAATATGCTCCGTTGCGCGTGGAGGAAGCCGTCAGGCGTAGCGCGGCTGTTTTAAAGGTTTTCAAGAAACACGGCGTTCCATGTATCCGCATCGGTCTTTGTGCCACGGAGCAATTGAGCGATCCGTCAGAGGTCTATGCAGGACCCAATCATCCGGCACTCGGAGAATTGGTCCAAAATGAATATTATTATGAAAAATGCGAGGAAATTCTCTCCCAACAAAATCTTTTGGGGCAGGAGATCCTCTTAAGAGTTCCCGCAAGCGAGGTTTCCAAGGTTGTGGGACAGCACCGAAGCAATCTGGTGCGTTTGGCGCGCACGACCAACACGCGCGTGATCAAAGTGTTGGCAGACGAGCAAGCAAAGGAAATCCATGCCGAGGTATGGGAAAAATCGTAAAGCTTCATCGGGAGGAAAGCACGTGTATCTGAAATCATTGGAAATGCAAGGGTTTAAGTCCTTTCCGGACAAGACCAAGCTGATCTTCGAGCATGACGTTGACGTCGTTTTTTCGGACAAGGAATCGTCCGAGGTCTCCTCGTCGCACGGGGTGACCGTTATCGTCGGCCCGAACGGATCGGGAAAATCGAATATTGCGGATGCCATGCGTTGGGTTTTGGGAGAAATTTCTTCAAAGACCTTGCGCGGTACCAAGATGGAGGACGTTATTTTCGGTGGTGCGGACAGTCGCCGACCGATGGGATACGCCGAGGTTTCGGTCACCTTCGACAACCGCGGTGAATTCGGTAAGCTGGATTGTCCCTATGACGAGGTAACCGTTACACGCCGTTACTATCGCGCGGGGGACAGTGAATACTTCATCAACCGTAAGGGCGTTCGCCTGAAGGATATCTACGAGCTGTTCATGAATACGGGTATCGGACGTGACGGTTATTCCATCATCGGTCAGGGACGTATTGCGGAAATGGTTTCCCGTAAGAGTGAGGAACGCCGCAGCATCTTTGAGGATGCCTCGGGTATCGCAAAGTACCGCTACAAAAAGAACGAGGCGGAGCGCAAGCTGAAGGATACCGAGGATAACATGGCGCGTGTCAACGATATTTTCCTTGAGGTCTCCGCGCAGGTAGGACCTTTGCAAAAGGAAGCCGAGAAGGCGAAGCGCGCGTTGGAATTGATGGAGAATAAAAAGCGCGCGGATGTCAGTCTGTGGCTTTACGATACCGAAAAGCTCAGAGGAGAGCTGACTGCGGCAGAGGAAGCGTTGCAGATGGCAACCGTGGATCTGAATGAAGCGGAGGATGCCATTCAATCTCTGGAGGTTCAGAATTCCCGTCTGTTTGAGGCATCGCAAGGCAGCAAAATGGAATCCGAGGAGCTTTTGACGAAGATCAGAGAGCAGACCGAGGAATGCCATAAGCTGGAGAGCGAGTACCGCGTTGCGGAGAATACGATCAATCATGCAAGAGAGCTGATCGCCGCAACACAGGGCTCTGTCAGCGGTACCGAAAAAGCAATTCAAAAGGAAATCGACGCTTGTACCGCACACGCGCAACGGATTGAAGAGCTGCGCGATGTGGAGGAAGAAAAGAATAAAGAGCAGGAGACGTTACGAAGTGAGCAGCTTTCTCTGACACAAAAGACCGAGGAGCTGGATCACGCGATCGACCGCGCACTGGATGATATTCGCACGCTTGAAAACGAGGCGGTGGACGTTAAGGTTCGTATGTCGGTGCTGGAAAACGCTAAGAATACCGATACGACGAAGAACACGTCCGCTTTGACAGAGCTTGCGGGCTACAGAAAGGTATCCGAGGATCTGGAAGCACAATGTCAAAAGAGCGAAGCTGCGTTGGCGGGATACGATTCTGATATTGCTTCCATCGATTCCTCGATCTCCAAGCTTGAGAGCAAGCTGGATGAAGCCGTAAAACTTGCAAAGGAAGCGGAAGAGCTTCTTCATAACGAGCAGCTGCGCGCGGATTCGATCGCACAGCGCATCGCCACCTTCAAGGCAATGGAAGAGCATTTTGACGGTTATTCGGGTGCTGTCCGTTACGTTATGAAGCAATACGGAGAAGGACGCATCACGGATGCGCACGGAGCAACTTGCGGTCAGATCTACGGACCTCTTTCCAAGGTCATTTCGGTGGAGGATAAGTATATTACCGCGATCGAGATCGCTTTGGGCGCAAATCTGCAGAATATCGTCGTTGAGGATGAAAGCACCGCAAAAGCGGCAATGTATGCGCTGAAAAGAGGCGAGGCGGGACGCGCTACCTTCTTCCCGTTGACCTCTATGAAGGCGTCTGTTCCGTCCAAGGAAATGAACGAGGCGGCAGGATATGCGGGATATATCGGCATTGCGGATTCCTTGGTGCGCACGGATGCGAAATTCCGTGACGTGCTTTCCTCGTTGCTCGGAAAAACACTGGTGTTTGACACGATCGATCACGCGACCGTCATGGCTAAAGCAATGCATTACCGTGTTCGCGCCGTCACGCTTGACGGTCAGCAGATCAACGTCGGCGGTTCCTTTACGGGCGGTTCTGTCCGTACGGGAAGCGGCATTTTGTCCCGCGCGGGAGAAATGAAGCGTCTGGAGAACGAGCTGGAGGAGCGCAAGGCTTCCATTTCCAAGCGTGAAGAGACATTGAAGCAGGCACAAGCCGATATGCAATCTGCCGAACACGAGAAATACAGTGCCGAGGAACGCCGTGAATTGATCATGGTGCTTCGAAATACCGAAAACGGACAGCTGGAGCAAATCAAAGCAAAGCTGGATGCCAACAATACGCTGCTTGAACGCTTGAAGTCGGATATGCGTGAGTATGAGCAGGCGCAGGCGCGGTACGAGGAGGATCTGACTGTTTTGCAGTCGGAAGAGGAAAACCTGCAGCACCGCATCAAGGAGATCACTGCCTTCCGCAACGAGAAAAACGCGGAAAAGGGAGAAGCGATCCTTCGTTTGGACGAGATCTCACGCGCCTTGACCGATCTTTATATTCGCATCAGCGAAATTCAGAAGGATATCGAGACCGAATCCACCTTGAAGGAAAGCGCGCAGGCGCGTTTGGAATCTCTGAATCAAGAGATCATAATGTATTCCGGTCGTATCAATACGCAGAGCGAGCAGATCCGCGTTACGCAAGAGGCAATGGAGGCAAACAGAGCCGCATTCGCTTCGGGTACTGCTTTGCTTGAGCAGTTGAACGCAAAGAGAAACGAGATCGAGAAAAATAATTTCGAGTTTGAGAAAAAGCTCAATGAGCTGAACAGTAAGCTTCGCGATCGTATGAACCATAAGGAATTGATCTTCCGTGAGTTCACCAAGTGCGAGTCCAAGCTTGCATCCTTGCGTGAAAACCAGGATAAGCTTGCGGGCAAGCTTTGGGAGGACTATGAATTGACGCGCGCGGATGCGATCGCGCTGGGATATCCTCCCGTTACCAAGGAGAACCGCATGGAGATGGTTTCCTTGCAGACCGAATGCAAAAACCGCTTGCGCGTGATCGGACACGTTGACTTGGATGCTGTCAATAAGTATGCCGAGGTCAAAACTCGCTACGACTATCTCAACGGGCAGATCACCGATCTTGAAAAAGCAAGAAAAGAGCTTGATGGTATCATTTCGCAGCTGGAGACCGAGATGAAGGATTCCTTCGTTGATTCCTTCAATAAGATCAACGAGAATTTCGGCAAGGTATTCTCGGAATTATTTGGCGGCGGTTCTGCGGAGCTGTCCCTGACCGATCCCGAAAACGTGCTGGAGAGCGGAATTGAGATCAAAGCCGCACCTCCCGGAAAGATCATCAAGAGCTTGATGCAGCTTTCGGGCGGTGAGCAGGCGTTCATCGGCGTTGCGCTGTTCTTTGCGATCCTTCAGGTCAATCCGTCGCCATTCTGTATTCTTGACGAGATCGAGGCGGCACTTGACGAGGTCAACGTGGAACGATTGGCACAGTACATCAAGCGTTATTCACACGGAACGCAGTTTATCATGATCACGCACCGCAGAGGTACGATGTCCGCTGCTGACCGCTTGTACGGCGTAACCATGCCCGAGCACGGAATTTCCAAAATTCTGATGCTGGATGCAAACGATATTTCTAAGAAAAACGGAGAAGAGTGGAATGGGATTTTTGGATAAGCTGTTCGGCAAGAAGAAAAAACAGGATGAGACACTTCCTGTTGCCGAAGCAGAAGAGATCATAGAAGAACAACCCGAGGAAGAAGAGCTTCCTACGACGGAAGAAGTGACGGATATGGAGGAGACCCCGACGGAAGAGCCCGTCGTGGAAGCTCCTTCAGAGGAGGAAATTCCTGCCATCGAAGAAGTGCCTGCGGCAGAGGAAAAGAATTCCGATGAAGAGACCTCTTCAGAGGAGAAAACGGTTGCCGAAGAAGCCCCTGTCGAAGCGGTGTCTGACGTTGCGGAGGAAGAAATTCCTTCCGAGGAAACACGCAAAAAGGAGAAAAAGTCCTTCTGGAGCCGTGTGAAAGAAGGCTTGACAAAAACCAAGAACGCGCTCTTTGGTCAGGTCGACGAACTTTTGAAGCATTTTGTTAAGGTTGACGAGGAGCTTCTGGAGGAGTTGGAGGAGCTGTTGATCTGCGCGGATGTCGGTGTCAACGCGACCGAGGAGATCATGGAGGAGCTGCGTGACCGCATCAAGGATGGCAGACTGAAGGAAAAGGATCAGGTCATCGAGACTCTGCAGACCATTTTGGCAGGCATGATCGGTGAAGGTGAACCGTTGAAGCTGGAGACCTCTCCAAGCGTTGTGCTTGTCATTGGCGTTAACGGCGTTGGTAAGACCACGTCCATCGGTAAGATCTCCAATCAGCTTCGCAAGCAAGGCAAAAAGGTCGTTGTTGCGGCGGCGGATACCTTCCGTGCGGCTGCGATCGATCAGCTTGCCGTTTGGTGCGAAAGAGCAAAGGTTGATCTTGTCCGTCAGAACGAGGGAAGTGACCCTGCGGCAGTTGTATTCGATGCTTGCCATGCGGCAAAGAACAAAAAGGCGGACGTGCTGATCATTGATACGGCAGGACGCTTGCACAATAAGACCAATCTGATGAACGAGCTGGCGAAGATCAATCGCGTGATCGACCGTGAGCTTCCCGGCGTCAGCCGTGAAAACCTTCTGGTTCTGGATGCTACCACGGGACAGAATGCGATCTCTCAGGCAAAGGAATTCAAGAATGCGGCAGCTTTGACGGGCTTGATCTTGAACAAGCTGGACGGAACTGCTAAGGGCGGAATTGTCATTTCCATTCGTAAGGAGCTGAATATTCCCGTCAAATTCATCGGCGTTGGTGAAAAATTGGACGATATGCAGGAATTTGACCAGAGCGAGTTTGTCAACGCGCTCTTCAAATAAAAAAACAAAGATCGGAATACACTATGAAAATCGTATTGGCTTCACGAAATCAAAAAAAGATCAAGGAATTGCGCACGTTGCTTTCCGAGCGTTTTGAGGATATTGAGATCCTATCTCTTGACGATGTTGGAATTACGGGTGACATTGAGGAAAACGGTGCAACCTTTGAGGAGAACGCATTGATCAAAGCACGTGTTGCCGCTTCAACGGGATACATCGGCGTGGGCGACGATTCGGGCTTGACGGTAGATATGCTTGGCGGTGAACCTGGCATTTATTCCGCACGTTATGCCGCAAGATGCGGTTTTGCGGGAGCACACAACGATGCCGCGAATAACGAAACACTTTTGCGCAAGCTTGCCGATGTCCCGTACGAAAAGCGCACTGCGGCATTCGTGTGTACCATTGCTTGCGTATTCCCAAGCGGTGCAGAATGGACGGTACGCGGAGAAGCAAAGGGACGCATTTTGAACGAATACCACGGAAACGGCGGCTTTGGTTATGATCCTTTGTTTTACTTTGAGCCGTTGCAAAAGACCTTTGCCGAATTGACGTCAGAGGAAAAGAACGCGATCTCGCATAGAGGCAACGCGATCAAGGCATTTGCCGAAAAGCTGGAAGCGTCTCTGTGAACCCAGGAAAGGATATTTATGATTACTTCAAAACAACGCGCATATCTGCGCAGTCTTGCCACCTCATATAGCGCGATCATGCAGATCGGTAAAGGTGGCGTAACGGAAAATCTGCTCAAAACACTTTCCGATGCTTTGGAAGCAAGAGAATTGATCAAGCTTCACGTATTGGAAAACAGCGGGGAAGATCCAAAGGAAATGCTTTCCGCGCTTGCCGAGGCTTTGGAAGCGGAACCCGTTGCGGCAACGGGACGTAAGATCGTTCTTTACCGCAGATCCGAAAACAAGCCGACCATCGAATTGCCGAAGGCATGATGCGGATCGGAATTTTCGGAGGAACGTTTTCACCTCCGCACAACGGACATCTTACGGCGGCAAAGGCTTTTATGGAGCAGATGTGGCTGGATCTGTTGTACGTGATTCCGTCAGCCGAGCCAACAGCACCCGAAAAAGCGAGTACGGCTTCCCCAAAAGAGCGGTACGAGATGTGCCGTTTGGCATTTTCGGGAATGGAAGGCGTGTATGTGAGCGATATGGAGATCCGCCGCGGCGGCAAGAGCTACACAGTGGATACCTTGCGTGAGCTCGCGGGAGAGGATCGACGCCTTTTCCTGCTTTGCGGAACCGACATGATGCTCTCCTTGGGGGATTGGAAGGATGCAAAAGCGATCTTCGAGCTTTGTTACCCAACGTATATCCGTCGCGAAAACGATCCTATCATGACCGCGAAGATCACGGCAAAAAATTCCGATTATCAAAAGCGGTTTGGAAAGATCGTGCGCCGCATCGTTACGGAACCGTTGCAGATCTCCTCGCAAACCGTTCGCGATCGGATCAAAAACGGAATTCCGACGACGGACTTGATCGGCGACGAGGTGGAAAAATACATTCTTGACAAACATTTATACGTTTGATGGCAGAATGGAGAAGAACAATGATGTCCAAAATAACCGAAGAGATGCTTGACGGGCTTCGCGAGCGGATCTCTCAAAAAATGTCACCGAAACGCTTGGCGCATACGATCGCGGTTGAGGATATGACGGCTCGGCTTTGCGATCTGTTTTGTCCCGAAAAGAAGCTCTCAATGCGTGCCGCAGCACTGTTGCACGATATCACCAAGGAGCTTCCCACGAGCGAGCAGTTGAGCTTGTGTAAAGCATACGGACTGACGGTCACCGACGAGGACGTGCTCGCATATAAGACCTTGCATGCGCGCACCGCGGCAGCGATCATTCCAAGCGAATATCCCGAATTTGCGGATCCGATGATCGTCGATGCCGTCCGTTGGCACACGACGGGACGCAGGGACATGACGCTGACCGAACAGATCTTATATTTTGCCGATTATATTGACGCGACGCGTACTTTCGATAGCTGCGTGCTGTTGCGAGAGCGTTTTTGGAATAAGAAGCCTATGGAAATGGACGGTGCGGATCGCATTCGACATTTCAAGGAGCTATTGCTTTTATCCTTTGATATGACGATCGGAGAGCTTGTGGAAAGCAATTTCCCGATCTCATCCGAAACGGTTGCCGCGCGCAATCAGCTGATCGTACAGCTGACCGCGTCGCATAGATAACATCGCGCTTCTCTCTACATATTTTGTCAAGGAGAGAAGCTATGTATCAAAAAAGAATTATTTGGTGTATGATCACATCGTTTCTTGTGATCATGTGCCTCTTTGGGGCATACCCGATATCAAGCACAGAAACTCATGAAGGTTCTGTTTTGGCAGAGCTGGAAGCCGATGCCGATCCCATCACGCGGATCCTGGTGCTTGGAGCAGACCGTTCCGTAGGATTGACCGACAGTATGTTTATTCTGACATTGAATGAACAGACAAAGGAAGCAAGTGTTTTGCAAATACCGCGGGATACCTACGCGGAATATACCGATCATGATTATAAAAAGATCAACGGTGCGTCGAATGCATTGGGAAATTCGGGCTTGACGGCATTTCTTTCCGATGCGATGCAGGTCAAGCTCCATGCGTATATCAAGCTGGATCTGGACGTGCTTGCCCACTTGGTTGACGATATCGGCGGTGTGGACGTAGAGGTGCCGCAGGAAATGAACTATTCCGATCCCGCGCAGGGCTTGGAAATTCAACTGCCCAAAGGAAAGGTCCACCTGGACGGAAGGACTGCAGAGCATTTTGTGCGCTACCGAGCAGGATATGCCGATGCGGATCTGGGAAGACTGGATGCGCAAAAGCTGTTTTTGAGAGCCGTTGCGCAAAAATGCAAGAGCTTGCGACTCTCTCAAGTGCTCAAAGCTGCTTTTTCCGCTTTGCCGCACGTCAATACCAACCTTTCGCTTCCCGATGCGATCCGTGTCCTGACCGTGCTGATGGATTGTGACGCCGATGCCTTTCCCATGGCGACGCTTGCGGGACAGGCTGTGAAAGGAAATAGCGGCGCGTGGTATTACAGTCTGAACCGTCAAGGTGCGGTGAGAATGATCAACGACTATTTATTGCCGAAAACACAGATCACATGCGATCAATTTGATCCCAACGGCATTTTTGACCGCGAGGGACACCGTGATTTTCATGCGATCTATGAGGCGATGGAAACGGAGCTTCCGCTTCCCATCGTATAAAAGAAAGGATACCGAACTATGGAAGAAATGATGAAGGAACAACTCCCATCCTTGGAGAACGCAACCCCCGAGGAGCTTGCGCACGCCATCTTTGACGTTCTTGACGCGAAAAAAGCGAAGAACATCAAGGTTTTGCGTGTCAACGATCAGACCGTGATCACCGATTATTTTGTGATCTGCACGGGTAACTCCAGCACGCAGGTCAAATCGCTCGGCGGAGAGGTGGAATATAAGATCGGACTGCGTGGCGTCGATCCCGCGCATTTTGAGGGACGTGACAACAACGGCTGGATCGTTTTGGATTACAGTCACGTGATCGTTCACATTTTCAGCCGCGAGAACCGCGATTTTTATCAACTGGATAAGCTTTACGGCGATGCCGAGGAGATCCCGTTCGTGGGACTTGACGATTGATTGGATTTGTAATGTAAGAGCGTGTACAGCACGCGGAAAGGATATATCATGAAATACGATTTTAAACAGATTGAACCCAAATGGCAAAAGGCATGGGAGGATGCCAAGGTCTTTTGCGCAGAGGATTTCAGCAAGAAGCCTAAGTATTATACCTTGGTTGAATTTCCGTATCCGAGCGGATCGGGAATGCACGTAGGTCACATCAAGGCGTATTCCGGACTTGAGGTGGTTTCAAGAAAGAAGCGCATGGAGGGATATAACGTACTGTTTCCCATCGGCTTTGACGCGTACGGACTTCCGACCGAGAACTCCGCGATCAAAACGGGAACGCATCCCAGAACGCTGACCGACCGCAATATCACGAAGTTTACATCTCAGCTCAAGCGTGTCGGCTTTTCCTTCGATTGGTCCAGAGTTGTGGACACGACCGAGGAAGACTACTACCGTTGGACACAGTGGATCTTTTTGAAGATGTTCGAAAAGGGACTTGTGTTCCGCGACAACGCGCTCGTTAACTATTGCCCGCACTGTAAGGTCGTTTTGTCCAATGAGGACTCCCAGGGCGGCAAATGCGATATCTGCCATAACGATATCGTGCAGAAGGCAAAGACCGTTTGGTATCTGCGCATCACCGAGTATGCCGATAAGCTCCTTCAGGGCTTGGATAAGGTCGATTACCTTCCCAACATCAAGCAACAGCAGGTCAACTGGATCGGCAAATCCACGGGTGCGTTCGTCAATTTCTCGATCAAGGAATGTGATGAAAAGCTTCGCATTTATACCACTCGTTGCGATACGCTGTTCGGAGTTACCTTCATGGTCATCGCTCCCGAGCATCCGATCATCCAGGAGAAGCGTGATATCATCAAAAATATGGACGCGCTTGACGCATATCGCGAAGAATGCGCAAAGAAGACCGAATTTGAGCGTACGCAGCTTGTCAAGGAAAAGACAGGCGTTCGCATTGACGGTTTGACCGCGATCAACCCCGTCAGCGGCAAGGAGATTCCGATTTACATTTCCGATTACGTCATGATGGGCTACGGCACAGGCGCGATCATGGCAGTTCCCGCACACGATGAGCGTGACTGGGAATTCGCAAAGAAGTTCGGCATTGATATCATCGAGGTCATCAAGGGCGGCGATATTGAAGTCGGCGCTTATACGGGTGACGGAGAAATGGTCAATTCAGATTTCCTTAACGGATATACGAACAAGAAGGATTCCATCGCGCGGATGCTGGAGCATCTGAAGGAGCAGGGCATCGGTGAGATGGGTGTTCAGTATAAGATGAAGGACTGGGCGTTCAACCGTCAGAGATATTGGGGCGAGCCCATTCCGATCGTGCATTGCGAGCATTGCGGCATCGTTCCCGTACCGTATTCCGAGCTTCCTCTCAAGCTTCCCAAGGTTGAAAACTTTGAGCCGGGTGAAGGCGGAGAGAGCCCTCTTGCAAAGATCGAATCCTACGTTAACTGCAAATGTCCCAAGTGCGGAAAGGATGCCAAGCGCGAGACGGACACCATGCCGCAATGGGCAGGCTCCTCTTGGTATTTCCTTCGTTATATCGATCCGCACAATACCGAGGCGTTGGCAGATCCCGAAAAGCTGAAGTATTGGCTTCCCGTCGATTGGTACAACGTCGGTATGGAGCATGTGACCAGACACATGATCTATTATCGCTTCTGGCATAAATTCCTTTACGACGAGGGGGTTGTTCCTTGCGATGAGCCTTACGCAAAGAGAACCGCGCAGGGCTTGATCCTCGGTCCCGACGGCGAGAAGATGTCCAAGTCCAGAGGAAACGTCGTAGACCCGAACGACGTCGTTGACGTATTCGGTGCGGATGTGCTTCGTACGTACGTTCTTTTCATGGGCGACTACGGAAGTGCCGCTCCCTGGAATGAAAGCTCCATGAAGGGCTGCAAGAGATTTATCGAGAGAATTGCGGATCTGACCGATCTGATCTCGGGCGAGGGAGTTACGCCAAAGCTTGAGGTCGCCTTCAACAAAACGATCAAGAAGGTATCCAACGATATCGATGATCTGAAGTTCAATACCGCGATCGCCGCAATGATGACGTTGCTCAATGACATTGCCTCGGTCGGCAGCCTGACAAAGGACGAAATGCTGGTTCTCGTTCGCTTGATCTGTCCCTTCGCACCCCACATTGCCGAGGAGCTTTGGAGCCATCTCGGTCAGAGCGGCTTCTGCGCACAGGCACCGTGGCCGACGTGGGATGAAGCAAAGACGGTTGAGAGCACCGTCGAGGTTGCCGTGCAGGTCAACGGTAAGGTGCGCGCAACGATCAATCTGCCACTGAACTGCCCGCAGGCGGAAGCCATCGCGCAGGCAAAGGCGGATGAAAAGATCGCGGCTGTGATCGCGGGAAAGAGTGTGATCAAGGAAATCTGCGTTCCCAATAAGATCATCAATATTGTTGTAAAATAAGGTAAAACCGTGATCAATGAAAGCAGGGGCGCCGAAATTGCAGCGACCCCTGCTGATTTATAAAAACGGAGTGATAACAAATCATAGAGGAAAGGAGGCGGACTTGATCCTTGAAGGAATTGGATTTGATCAAACGAGCCCAAAAGGGAAACGAACGCGCGTTTGAAGCGATCGTGCGGATGTATGAAGTCCGCGTCTATTCCTACGCATATCATTTGCTCGGCAACCGTGAGGATGCGCAGGAGATCTCTCAGGAGACCTTTATCAAGCTTTGGAATGCCTTGCCCGATTTTCGGGAAGAAGCATCGCTTTCCACGTATCTTTTGCGGATCGTCAAAAACGCATGCCTCGACTTTTTACGAAAGAAAAAAGAAGCGGTCTTACCGCTGAACGAGCTTTCATCCGAAGGGGAGGAATATGACCGAGGCTTGACGGACGATAATCCCGAGCATAATCCTGCAGAAGCGTTTGCGCGCAAGGAGCAGATTGAGACTGTAAGACGTGCGATCGCCGCGTTACCCGATGACGCAAGAGAAATTCTTGTTTTGCGAGAGTTCCAAAACCTGACCTATGCAGAGATCGCTGCGATTCTCGAGCTTGAGGAAGGAACGGTTCGAAGTCGCTTGAACAGAGCAAGAATAAAATTGAAAAAAATTCTGGAGGAGTGGAACTTTTCGCTATGATTTTCGTCTGTAATATTAGAAAGGGGGAGAGAAGATGACGGTATCCTGTGAATACGTTTCGGAGCGTTTGTCCGCGTATATCGACGGCGAATGCACCGCGGAAGAAGAACTGAATATTCGCGCACATTTGGAAGGCTGTGATGAGTGTACCGCGCTTCTCAACGCCTTAAAGGATACATCCGTATGGACCTCCGATGCGCTTCAAACGCCAATTCCGAAAACCTTGCATGAGGACATTCTTTCTGCCGTGCAAGAAGCAAGAGCGCGCAATGAGGCAAAAAAGATCAAATTCAGCCGTCGCTGGAGTACGGTTGCGGTTGCGGCATCACTTTTGCTTTGTGTATTCGGTACCGTGATTGCTTATGTAAATTCGGAAAGACTTGCTCTGCAGGCGCAAAACAGTATGCAAAAGGCAATGCCGATGCAGCAGGGGTTTGTGTACGATATGCAAACCAAATGGAGCGGCGGAGCTCTTACGTTCTCGATCCCCGAGGAAATTCGCTTCTACGAAGAGGGAAAGAACAACTGGAAATCCAACGCGAGCACCGGTATGCAATGGTCGCTGACCGTGGATATGAAGACAAAGACCGCAGTTTTGAGCAATTCTCTCATTGAATGGAACGGAATTGTCAGCAGCTCGGAAAAAGGCGTTCCCACGTGCTTGCAGTTTGGTAACCTGATGTACCGTGTGGATACGTTCAAGGGCGGCATTCTCTTGATTTTAGAGGAAGAATAAATATGAGAGATCACGTTGTAATCATTTCTCTTGACGACGTGTTTTCCCGTATGCTGGAGCTGGAATTTCGTCTGTTTCAGCTTTCCACCCGTGTGATCAGAGATGCGGAAGAAGTCTTTTTCGCGGAAGTTGCGCTATTGGATCTGGACAGCATGCCCGCGCCGACCAACGGTACGTATTCACGCATGATCGGCTTTACGCGAAGCTCCGCACTTTCCGCGGATGACGCAAGAAGACAGTGTGCGATGATTTTGCACCGACCGTTTCAAATGAATATTTTGCGCCGCGAGGTGTTCGATATTTTACATCAGAACCGATCGGAGCCGCGAGAAAGCGATCGTATTTTGATCGATGTCAATAAGCCGGAAAGACATGAGCATATCAGGCTGATCTTAAAAGACGGAAAGCTTTTCTACGGAGAAAAGAATCTTTCGCTGAGTAATCATGAAGCGAGAATTCTGGAGGCGTTGATTGCCCAAAAAGGCGAAGCGGCATCGCGCGAGGAATTGTCCGCGCTGATTGGAGAATCTTCGGCAAACAAGGTCGACGTCTATATTTGCTATTTGAGAAAGAAAATTGAAAATGCTTTTGGTGTCAGATTGATCGGTACCGTTCGCAAAAAAGGATATCGATTGCTTTGATACGGTTGCATGATTAATAAAAACGCTTATGGATCAAAACCATAAGCGTTTTTTGTTTGTTCATTTGCTTGCGATGATGCCGCCGCCGACGACGTATTCACCGTCGTAGAAGACTACCGATTGCCCGGGAGAGATCGCGCGCTGCGGTTCGTCAAATTGCAAGCGGACGGTCGTTTCATCCGTTTGCTCCAGGGTCGCCCAAGCGGGCGCGGCTTTATAGCGGATCTTTGCTTGCACACGCATGGGAGAATTCAAGCGGGGAAGCGCAATGAAATTGACGGAATGCGCGGTCAGCTCACGGGAGAACAGATCGTCGTTACTTCCAAGCGTCACAGTATTGCTTTTTGCGCATTTATCGCATACGTAAGTCGGCTTTCCGAATGCAATACCCAATCCTTTTCGCTGTCCGATCGTATAATGGATCATTCCGCGATGTGTACCGAGGCAGTTTCCGTCTTTATCGAGAAACGATCCGCAGGGATAGGGGGTTCCGATATAACGCTCTAAAAACGAGGCGTAGTCACCGTCGGGAATGAAGCAAATGTCCTGACTGTCCTTCCGTTTGGCATTGCAAAAACCATTTTCCTCCGCAAGTGAGCGAATGACGTCTTTTGTCAGATTTCCAAGCGGAAACAGTGTTTTTGAAAGCTGATCCTGTGTCAGACACCAAAGAACATACGTCTGATCCTTGGCGACGTCTTTTGCGGTCGAGAGCAAAAAGCGTCCCGAGGTCTCGTCCTTTTGCAGATTGGCATAATGTCCCGTTGCAATCTTACCGCAGCCGTGGCGGTGCGCTTCCTCCAAAAGGTATCCGAATTTCATGGTGCGGTTGCATTGCACGCATGGGTTCGGGGTTTCTCCCGCAAGGTAGGTATCAACAAAATTTTGCATTACGTGCTTGCGAAATTCCAATGAAGCGTCGCAAAGAGAAAAGGGAATGTCCAAAAGCTGTGCGATCCGTTCCGCATCAGCAGTATCCGCATCCGCAATGGACGGATCGGAAAGAAGAGAACGTTCCGCATCGCCAAACAGCTTCATCATCATGCCGTGGCAGGAATAACCGTTCTTTTTGAGCAACCATGCGGCAACACTGCTGTCAACGCCGCCGCTCATGGCAACAAGTACACGCTCTTTCATAAAGCTCCTTATCATTTGTCCCAAGAAAACGCGGTCAATTCACCCGCTGTTTTCAAACCTTCAAAATTCCCTTGGCGCAGGATCTCATAGACCGCGATCGCAACCGTATTGGAGAGATTGAGCGAGCGCAGACCGTCACGCATGGGCAGACGCACGCAGGTGTCGGGATGCTTGTGCAGCAGATCCTCGGGAAGCCCTTTTGTCTCCTTGCCGAACATGATGAAGGCATTTTCGGGATATTGAATATCCGTATACAGATTTTTTCCTTTGGTCGTAAAATAATAGACGTTGGCGTTCGGATTTTTCTCGTAAAAATCAGCAAGTCCGTCGTAATAGGTAATGTCGAGATGATGCCAATAATCAAGTCCCGCGCGTTTGAGCTTTTTATCATCGATCGCAAAGCCCAGCGGACGGATCAGGTGCAAAGCCGCTCCCGTTGCGGCACAGGTGCGTGCGATGTTGCCTGTATTTTGCGGAATTTCGGGTTCGTGAAGAACAATATTGATTTTATTCATGGGTAAAATGAGCAGCCTTTCAATGTTTCTTGCTTACATCATAGCATATTTTTTGATAAAACGCAAGTAAAAACACAATTTCGTGATAAAATTTACAATTTATATTATAATTTTATATGAAAATATAGTATAATAAAATTAATTATAACTAAAATCGCCTCATAGGCGAAGGAAGGACAGCAAATGTCACTGTTTACGAAAATGTTTGGAACTTACAGCCAACGTCAGATCAAAAAGCTGAAGCCGATCGCGGACGAGATCGATGCGTTGGGGGAAAAATATAAGGCAATGAGCGATGCAGAGCTGCGTGAGGTTACGCCCGCTCTGAAGAAGCGACTTGCGGACGGCGAAACGCTGGACGATATTCTGCCCGACGCGTTTGCGGCGGTCCGAGAGGCGGCGGATCGCGTTCTTGGAAAACGTCCGTTCCGCGTGCAGATCCTGGGCGGTATCGTTTTACACCAAGGTCGCATTGCGGAAATGAAAACAGGTGAAGGTAAAACGCTCGTTGCGACGCTTCCCGCATACCTGAACGCGCTGACAGGGAACGGTGTTCATATCGTTACCGTCAACGATTATCTGGCTCGTGTCGGAGCTGAAGAGATGGGGCGCGTATATGAATTCATGGGAATGACGACAGGACTTGTTGTTCACGGTCAGTCTCCGCTCGAAAAGCAAGCCGCGTACGGAGCTGATATTACCTACGGAACCAACAATGAGTTCGGTTTTGACTATCTGCGTGACAATATGGTGATCTATAAGTCACAGATGTCGCAAAGGGGACATATCTTTGCCATCGTGGACGAGGTTGACTCGATCCTGATCGATGAGGCGCGCACGCCGCTGATCATTTCGGGTGCGGGAGACACGGCGACCGATCTTTACGAAAAGGCGGAGAATTTGGTCCGTACCATGCGCAAGTACGTGATCAAGGAGCTTGATAACAAGGAAAGTCATGATAATATCGATGCTGACTATATCGTCGATGAAAAGGCAAACAATGCGGTTCTGACTCCAAAGGGCGCAAAGAAGGCCGAAGCGTTTTTTGGATTGGAGAACTTCACGGATGCGGAAAATGCGCAGATCGCGCATCATGTCAACCAAGCGATCCGAGCGCACGGCTGTATGCACAGAGATGTTGATTACGTTGTGAACGAAAACGGCGTTATGATCGTCGATAGCTTCACGGGACGTCTGATGCCTGGCAGACGCTATTCCGACGGTCTGCATCAAGCGATCGAAGCAAAGGAAGGCGTGCAGGTACAGAAGGAAAACAAAACACTGGCAACCATTACCTTCCAGAATTATTTCCGTATGTATCGCAAGCTTTCGGGCATGACGGGTACGGCTTTGACGGAGGAAAGCGAATTCCGTGAGATCTATGCGCTTGACGTGGTGGAAATTCCGACGAATATGCCCATGATCCGAAAAGATCATTCGGATGCGGTCTACAGAAGCGTAGAGGGAAAATACAATGCCATCGTTGAGCAGGTCAAGGAATGTCACGCAAAGGGACAACCTGTTCTTGTCGGTACCGTTTCGATCGATAAATCCGAGGAGCTTTCAAAACGCCTTAAGCGCGCGGGGATCCCTCATACGGTCCTGAATGCGAAATATCACGCAAAGGAAGCGGAGATCGTTGCCCAAGCGGGAAAATACGGTGCCGTTACGATCTCTACGAACATGGCAGGACGCGGAACTGATATTCTGCTTGGCGGAAATCCCGAATTCATGGCAAAAGCGGATATGCGCGCAAAAGGGATTTCCGAGGATGCGATCATCCGTTGTACGGGCTTTGCGGAGACCGATGATGAGGAGATTCTGCAGGCAAGAGAGATGTTCAAGGATCTCGTAGAGAAATACAAGGCGGAGATCGCGCCCGAGGCTGAAAAGGTAAGAGAGGTCGGCGGATTGTTCATTCTCGGTACCGAGCGTCACGAGAGTCGCCGTATCGACAATCAGCTCCGCGGACGCTCCGGGCGTCAGGGAGATCCCGGTGAATCCAAGTTCTTCCTTTCCATGGAGGATGATCTGATGCGCTTGTTCGGTACGGACAGATTGCAGGGAATCGTGGATGCCCTCAAAATGCCCGAGGATATGCCGATCGACGCAAAGCTGCTTTCCAACGCCATTGAGAACGCGCAAAAGAGAATTGAGGACGCCAACTTCAAGCGCAGAAAATATGTGCTGGCTTACGATGACGTTATGAACCAGCAAAGAACCGTGATCTATAAGCAGAGACAGGATGTGCTCAACGGAGAGGATCTTTCCGAGACGGTCCAAAAGATGCTCGTCTCCAGCGTGGAAGAGGCAGTTGCTACCTTCACGCGTGAGGAGCATTCTGCGGATTGGGATCTTGACGGCTTGCGTGCGCATTATCTCGGTACGCTGACGACCAAAACGGATTTTGTTTACGATGAGGAAGAAAAGAAGAAGCTGAAGCGTGATGATATTCTGGATCTTCTGACCGAGCGTATGCTTGACCGCTATGAAGAAAAAGAAAAGCTTTTCGGTGAGGAAACCTTCCGTGAGGTGGAGCGCGCGATCCTGCTCAAAAACGTGGATATGGCTTGGATGGAGCATATCGACACAATGGAGGACCTCAAGAGCAATGTCGGGCTTCAGGCTTACGCGCAACGCGATCCTGTAAATGAATACCGTATTCAGGGAGCGGATCTCTTTGATATGATGGTTGGAGACATCCGTCAGAATACCGTTCGCACGATCCTGTCGGTCGTTCCGCACGAGCAACCCATTCAGCGTGTGCAGGTTGCCAATCCGTTGACTGCCGGCTTTGAGGGCAATGGTGGGGCGAAAAAAACAGTCACCCGTCGCGCGCCCACAACGGTCGTTAAGGACGGAGCGGAGGTCGGAAGAAACGAGCCCTGTCCTTGCGGAAGCGGAAAAAAATATAAGAACTGTTGTATGAGAAACAACGGATAAAGGAGGATCACATGGGCTTTGGCTATCTTGCCATCGGTTATCTGATAACCTTTATCCTCTATATTCCCGCTCAACTTTTAAAGGTTGGCGGCTTGGCATTGCTCGTCGGATACGGAGCAATGCTCTGGGGGCTTTTGCGTCTTGTGACGTTCCACCGCGCGTTTTCATACGCCATGTGGGTGCAGATCCCATTGATTTTAACAGGTATATACGATGCGCTCGCTTCGTTATCCGAGCTTTTTGCATGGGATCTGCCGATCTTTACGGGTGCTGTTGGCAGTGTGATGGAATGGGTCAAATTCCTCCTGTTGCTCTTCTTCAATCTGGCAATGCTTTACGGCATCCGAATGATCGCAAAAGAGGTGGAGCTGCCGCGCATCGCATCTGCCGCAGTCCGAAACTCGATTTTCGTCGGCGGATATGCGCTGATCTACGTGCTGTGCAATGTTCCTGCGTTCCATCTGGAAGCATATCTTTCCGTTTCCGTCGGTCTTGTGCAGATCGTTTGGATCGCTTGCAATCTCTTCCTTCTCGTTACGTGTGCAAAGGATATTTGTGCCGAAGGAGACGAGGATCAAACTCCTAAGCGATATAAATGGGAATTCCTCAATCGCATCGGCGATGCGTATGAGCGCAATCACACACGCGCCATTGACCGCGTGAAATCGGAAGCGGAGGAGCGTCTCAGAAAGAAACAGGAAGCGCGGAACCGAAAGAAAATACATCACAAAAAGAAAAAATGAGTTTTGAAAAAGGAGAGAAAGATGTCAAAAGCAAAGCGGTTTCAATGGGATTTTGGAATTCTGCTGATCGCGATCCTCTTTTTGGCGGATCCCGTGATCGCATTCAAGGATCTTTTGCCCGACGTAGTTGGATACGCGCTGTTGTTTTTGGGACTTTCGCGCCTAACCGATCTGAACGAAGGGATCTATGACTGTCGCCGTCGTTTGCGTCTTTTGTTCATTCTCGGCGTTGTACAATTGTTAGCAGAGCTTTTGGTCCAGCTCTATATGCCTGCACATATACAGGAAATGAACAAGTATGAGCTTCCCGTCGCGATCCTTCTGTGTTCCTTTTTCATGATGTTGGTGCGGTTGTGTTGGTTTATTCCATTCCTCAGAGCACTGCTTTCAGAGCTGGAGCAGCTTGCATCCTGCACAAACGGAACCGCCTTGCCAAGAGAGCACAAGGGAAGAACCGTTGCTGACCGTACAAAAACCATTTGCACGGTCTGCGTTGTGATTTCCTCAGCATGTGCCGTTCTTCCCGAGCTTTCGGTCCTGACCTCTTTTGAGGCGGTCGCGACCGATCCGTTGCTGGAATTGGAATGGTATCAGGCATCCATGCAGGGAACCGAGGCGGCAAATACGTGGTTCGACTGGTTTCCTTACGTCGGAACCTTCCGCACAGTCGCTGCGCTTATCTCGTTGATCTCGGGAGTGATTCTGTTGGTGTCTTACACCCGTTTCTTTTCCGTATCACTTGCTGATCACGATTGGCTTACCTATTTGCATGAAAAATACGAAAGCGAAATTCTTCCGCAAAGCGGACTTTTGACGGTTCGCCGTATGCGCATGGGACTGGGCTTGCTTTTTGTGGGATCGATCTTTTTGCTCTCGATCCGATTGGGATTTTATCCTGTTTTTCCGAGCGCGATCTTCGCGCTTCTGTCCGCGGTGTCCGTTTTGTTGCTTGCTCCAATGGTCAAGCAAAGAAAGGCAAGAGTACTTGCAACCTTGCCGCTGTTGACCGTCTCGGTCGCATCATTTGTTTTGACGTTTTTGTATCTGGCGGAGCATGTGCCGAAGGATTCCTTACATCAAACAGAGGCATATTGGGAGTTTTTGACCATCCGAATGCTCGGAATTGCCGAGTCGGTCGGAGTTATGCTCGTATGGATCGTGCTGTATCTCCTTTTGCGTGATACCGTAAAAACGCACACCGCAACGACGTATGATAATGATGCCGCACTTTCAGAACGGGCCACAGAGCGACTCCATCGAGGGTTGATACGTAAGCTGAATATAGCCGTTCTCTTGCTGATGCTTTCCACGCTCGGAACAGCCATAGAGGCGTATTTCCAAGCGATCTATCCCTGGCTTTGGATTCCAATCAATGCGTTGACGCTGGTGTCGATCATTTGCTTATCCTCTTTTTTGAAGGAGCTTTTTGAGCAGATCTGTGCGTATCACCATTCGAACGGTGTGAATAAAGGCACCAACTGACACGCATACTATCTGTGCATCCAAAAAATAAAAGGAGTGTACAGAAATGCAAAAGAAAACGCAAAACAACCAAAACAACTATCAGAACGACTATCAAAACAACTCTCAAAACAACTCTCAAAACAATAACAACCGCAACAGCAGTCAAAATAATAACTGCAATCAAAACCGCAACAGCAATCAAAACAGCAATCAAAATAACCGAAACAATCATGCCGAAAACTGATTTCCGCCTCGATAAGAGGCGTACATCGATCTACATTTGAGAAAGGGGGATTCTTTTGTTCGAAATTGACCATATTCCAACAGCGGTTCGAAATATTCTGTTTGAAAAAGGATTCTCCGAAGAGCAGATTCTGCTTGGCGCACACTGTGACCGTAACCGCCGGATGCTTGCGCAGGACAGCTACATATTTGCTACGAAAACCGAGCTTGTGATCTTGTGCGGAGTGATGTCCGTCAGCGTAAAGGACGCCTCTCCCTTAAAAGGAGCTCCCAAAACCGAGAAAGCCTTCAAATTACTTTCCGAGGAACGCTATTCCCTGGATGAGCTGCATCGTTTCCACGTGGAGGAATTGCTCTCCGCGGGACGATTGATCGCAAAGAAAAAGAATCCGAAAGCAGAAGAAGTGACGGAAGAAAGCGGAGAAGAAAAGGGCATTGAACAAGGTGCGGAGATCTCTGTCTTTTTGGCTTGCTTTACCAATTTCTGCAAGGAATCCATGTTGCTCTTTGCCAAATACGCGGAGAAGATCTCCAAGGGTGAGGAACTTGAAATCGATCCCAAGGATGACCCCGCAAGCAAGCGGTGTCCCAAATGCGGAATGCGGTATCCCGACAGCAACCGTCCGATCTGTCCGCACTGTATGGAGAAGGGGAAACTCTTCCTTCGCTTTTCCTCGTTCTTTTTACGCTATCGCGGATTTTTGATCCTATTGGTATTGTCCTTGGCGCTTGTGACCGCGGCAGGAATCGTAGCA
>JAZNXP010000088.1:0-2704 GCA_045593965.1 Eubacteriales bacterium
TGCCGATGCTGAAGATCGCGTCGGGCGGCGAATTGTCCCGCATTATGCTGGCACTCCGCTCGGTGCTCAACGACAGAGACGGCGCTTCCACCGTGATCTTTGATGAGATCGACACGGGTATTTCGGGCAAGACCTCTCGCAAGGTGGGACTGAAGCTGCTGGAGAGCGCGAAGCACGCGCAGGTCTTGTGCGTCACGCATTCCGCGCAGATCGCGTCTCTTGCGGACAGTCATTACCGCATTCTGAAAACCGAAGCCGACGGCAGAGCAAGCACGCAGGTGGAGCTTCTGGACGATGAAGAGCGCGTGGAAGAGATTGCGCGGATATTTAGCGGCATAGAGGTGACCGACGTCCAGCGAGACGCGGCACGTCAGATGATCGGAGAATACAAAAATTGAGAAATATTGATTTTCTCAAAGGAGATAGAAAAATATGACAAAAACCAATGCCATGCGCATGCTGGACAGCGCAAAGATTCCGTACGAAGCGTTGGAATACGAGGTGGATGAATCCGATCTTTCGGGAATGCATATCGCAAAGGAGCTGCAATTTCCGCCCGAGCAGATGTTCAAGACCCTGGTCGCGAGAGGGGATAAAAACGGTATTTGTGTGTTTTGTATCCCCGTCGGGCAGGAATTGAACTTGAAGGTGGCGGCGGTCGTCAGCGGCAACAAGCGCGTGGAGCTTGTGCCTGTCAAGGAGCTTCTCGGACTGACGGGATATATCAGAGGCGGCTGCTCTCCGATCGGAATGAAAAAGAAATATCCCACGTGGGTGGACGAGAGTGCGAATGCTTTCGAGCGGATCACGGTCAGCTCGGGAACGAGAGGCGCACAGCTTTTGCTGGAGAGAGCGGCTTTGTTGCAATTTATACAAGCCAAGACGGCGGCTCTTACCGTAAAATCATGAAAAAGGGACTTGAAAAAAGTCATAATATATTGTATAATTATCTTTTGGAAAAATGACGTGAAAACAACGTAGGAAAGGAATTTATATGCAGACCATTAAAAAACGCATCGCAGAAGAGCTGGTGCGCGGTGTTGGCGCGATCAATCCCGAGGCAGCTCTGAACGTGGAAGAGGTTGCTTCCATGCTGGAATATCCCCCCGACGCGACCATGGGTGATCTTGCGTTCCCGTGCTTCAAATTGAGCCGTGCGCTACGCCGTTCTCCCGTGCAGATCGCGCAAACGCTGTGCGAATCGCTGAAGGATGAAAGCATCGGCAAGGTCGAGGCGGTCAACGGATATCTGAACATTACCGTCTCCAACGATTATCTCACAAAATATATCATCCCCGAAATTCTGGAAAAGAGAGAGCGTTACGGCGCGCAGACCTTCGGTGAAGGAAAGATGGTCGTGCTGGACTATTCCTCGCCCAACGTGGCAAAGCCCTTCCATATCGGACATCTCGGAACGACCGTGATCGGTCATTCCTTGCGCCGCCTGCATGAGTTTGCGGGCTATTCCTGCTACGGAATCAACTATCTCGGTGACTGGGGTACGCAGTTCGGCAAGCTGATCGTGGCGTACCGCAAATGGGGAAGCCGTGAAGCCGTGATCGAGGGTGGAATCGATAAGCTCGTGGAGCTTTACGTCCGCATCAACAACGCCATCAAGGGCGATCCCGACAACGGCATTCCCGCGGATGAAGCTCTGGCGGAGGAATCCCGTGCCGAGTTCCATAAGCTGGAGATGGGCGACGAGGAAAATCTGGAGCTTTGGAAATGGTTCGTTTCCATCAGCCTTGAGGAATACAACAAGACCTACGCACAGCTCGGAATCACCTTTGATTCTTACAAGGGCGAGAGCTTCTACACCGACAAAATGCCCGCGCAGGTACAGAAGCTGCGCGACGCGGGGCTGCTCAAGCTGGATGACGGCGCATCGATCGTAGACCTCGCGGATTACAATATGCCCCCCTGCCTGATCCTGAAGCGCGACGGCTCGACGCTTTATCCCACGCGTGACATTGCGGCGGCTGTTTACCGCAAGGAGAACTATCACTTCGACAAGGCGATCTACGTCACCAGCGCGCAGCAATGTCTGCACTTTGCGCAGTGGTTCAAGGTCGTGGAGCTGATGGGCTACGAATGGTATGATCAGCTGGTACACGTTCCGTACGGCACGGTGTCGCTCAACGGAGCAAAGCTTGCAACGCGTACAGGTAACGTCGTATTGCTCAAGGATCTGTTCGCGCTTGCGATCGAGAAGGCGGCGGCGATCATGAACGAAAAGAACCCCAACCTTGAGAACAAGGATGAGGTTGCGGAGGCAGTCGGCGTTGGCGCGATCGTGTTCCATTATCTTTCCAACACGCGTATGAAGGATATCAACTTCGTCATGGAGGACGCGCTCAGCTTCGACGGCAATACGGGTCCGTATGTACAGTACACCTACGCAAGAGCTTGCTCGATCCTCTCCCGCGCGGAACAGGGAGCGACGGGCGCGGAGCTTTGCATCACCACCGATGAGGAAGCGGCTTTGGTCAAGACGCTTTGCCGCTTCGGTGAACGTGTATGCGCGGCGATCGAGGATTATGAGCCCAGCTATATCACGCGGTTCATTCTGGACGTTGCGGCGGCATTCAACCGCTTCTATCACAGCTGCCCAATCCTTGGCGCGGAGGATGCGGCGGTACGCGCATCCCGTCTCAAGCTGACCGAGGCGACCAAGCTCGTGCTCGGCAACGCGTTTGATCTGATC
>JAZNXP010000089.1:0-3470 GCA_045593965.1 Eubacteriales bacterium
TCTCACGGCAAAGCACCAGACGACGAAGCTGATATCCGCGCTTCAGCTCATGCCGAATGGCAACGCTGCGGAAAAAGCCAAGCTCCATCAGCGTTTTGGCACTCTCGGGAGAATGGACCTCCAAGCGCACCAGCTCACGCACCAGCTTCCCTACCCACTTTCTGCTGTAAACCGCGAGTGCGGATGCGGCAACAAGCGCGATCGCAAGCGCAAAGATGACGTTCCGAGCCAGCTCTCCCGCGTTTGGGGAGAGCTGAAAATGCTCGTACGCGCCGAACGAGACCGTGAAATAGGTCTGCTCAAAATATTGCAGAAGCTCGTAAATGACCGAGCTCTGATACCACGCAGAGATCTTCTCCCAAACACTTGGGGACTGCGCGGCTTCTAACGAAAAATAGAACATTTGTTCTCCTCTCTGAACGACTGTGGGGAGACTTACTTCTTGATAACGTCAACTCCGATATACTTGCAAAGCACTTCGGGAACGGTAACCGAGCCGTCCGCGTTCTGATTTTGCTCAACCAGCGCGGGGAAAATACGGCTGGTCGCGAGTCCGGAGCCGTTGAGCGTATGAACGAATTCGATCTTGCCGTTGTCGCGCTTGACACGCATCATGCCGCGGCGCGCCTGGTAGTCGCGCGCGTTGGAAACCGAGGAAACTTCCTTATAACCGTTCATGGACGGAATGTTGATCTCGATGTCATAGGTGCGCGCCATGGATGCCGAGCAGTCCTCTGCGGCAAGCTTAACGGTGCGGAAATGGAAACCGAGCCCCTTCACAAGGTTCTCCGCGTTTGTCACAAGCTCTTCAAACGCCTCATCACTCTTCTCGGGGAGCGTATACTGTACCATTTCCACCTTGTTGAACTGATGTCCGCGCACCATTCCGCGCTCGTCCGCGCGGTAGGAGCCCGCTTCACGGCGGAAGCAAGGGGTATAGCTGATATATTTTTTGGGAAGATCTGCTTCTGTCAGGATCTCGTCGCGGTGCAAGGATACCAGAGCCGTCTCGGCAGTGGGAAGCATAAAGCGGCGGCGTTCGTCCTCGGCAGTCTCAAGCCAGTAAACGTCATCCTGAAACTTGGGGAACTGTCCCGCAGTCAGACCGCACTCATATCCGAGCATGTGGGGAACAAGCATCAGATCGTAGCCGTTTCCGAGGTGAAAATCAACGAAATAATTCAAAATCGCCCATTCCAGGCGCGCGCCCAGACCCGAATAGATCCAAAAACCGTTTCCGGAAAGCTTAACGCCTCTCTTATAGTCGATCAGACCGAGATCGGTGCAGAGATCCACGTGATTTTTGGGCTCAAAATCAAATACGCGGGGCTCGCCATGGTAGCGAAGCGGCTCGTTGTTCTCCTTGCCGCCTGCCTTGAGGTCGAGGTCGGGAAGATTGGGGAGGCCGAGCATGAACGAGGTCAGCTGCGTCTCAATCTCCTTCAGCTTGTCGTCGTTCGCCTTTACGCGCGCGCCAAGCTCCTTCATCTGCGCAAAAATGGGAGCGACGTCCTTCCCCTCCTTCTTGAATTGGGGGATCATCTTGTTTGTTTTGTTCTGCTCTGCTTTGAGTGCTTCGTTCTCGCCGATGATCGCGCGACGCTCGCCGTCCAGTCTTAAGATCGCTTCGATGTCATCCTTGGCATCCTTGCCCTTCTTTGCAAGACGGGCGATCACTTCATCGGGGCATTCCTTGATATATTTGATATCCAACATGGTATGTGTCTCCTGTTTTTTTACATTTATTATATAGTATTAGTCATTTTCTGCGAAAAAATCCGTTCCGCAGACTGCTTTGAGCAATTCTTCCAGATCGTCGTCATCGCTATACGCCAGCTCGACGACCTTTTTCTTCGCGCTTTTGATGATGCGCACACGTCTGCCGAGCACAGAAACTGCGCGATGCTCCAGATCCTTCATGTAACTGCGCTTCTGAAGCGACTCCTCGGGTTCTTCCTCAGGTTGGTAGTTCATCAAACGGACGGTTTTTTCAACGTCACGCACGGAAAGCTCCTTTTCCACAATTCTCTGTGCCAAAGGATACATCTGATCAGGGTCATTCAACCCCAAAAGTGCTCTCGCGTGTCCTGCGGTGAGGTCGCCGTTGCGCAAAAGCTCCAAAACATCCTCGGGAAGCTCCAGAAGACGGAGCAAATTGGTGATTGCGGCGCGGCTTTTGCCTACCTGGCGCGCAACCTCTTCCTGTGTCAGAGAAAAGCGTTCGATCAGCGTTTGATATGCCAATGCTTCTTCCACGGCATTCAAATCCTCGCGCTGGACATTCTCAACGACCGCAACCTGCGCCGCTTTGAAGTCGTCACCGTCAAGGATCACGGCAGGAATTTCGTTGAGTCCTGCCATTTTTGCGGCTCTCCAACGGCGTTCGCCTGCGATGATCTCATAATTTCCCTGCAAAAGCGGATTTTCGCGCACAATGATGGGTTGAAGAACACCCAAAGCAGAGATCGAATCCGCCAATTGCTCCAGCGGAACCTGATCAAATGTCTTTCTGGGCTGGTCCTTGCGAGGTTCGATGTCCGCAATGCGCAGATTAACCGCCGCGTTCGACTTCTCGTCGGGCAAAATGTTGTCAAACAATAAAGAACGGTAATCGCGCGCCATTCGTTTATTTCCTGCCATATTTACCTCCTCAAATGCGTTCCGCAAGCTCTTTTGCGACGCTCATATACTCATTTGCGCCTTTGGATCGTTTTTCGTGATAATATACGGGTGCGCCGAAGCCCGGAGCCTCGGAAACCTTGACATTTCGGGAGATCGTGGTCTCAAACAGCTTGTCCGCATAGTGCTTGCGCAGCTCCTGAATGACCTGCGTGGAGAGCAACAAGCGATTGTTGTGCATGGTGATGAGAATACCCGTGACGTTCAGATCCTTATTATAGTGCGCTTTGATGCGGCTGATCGTGAACATCAGTTGGGAAAGTCCCTCAAGCGCGAAAAATTCGCACTGCATCGGGATGATAATGCCGTCACTTGCAGTCAGCGCGTTGACAGTCAAAAGTCCCAAAGAAGGAGGGCAATCGATAATGATATAGTCGTATTGGTCGCGAACCGCGTCCAGCTTCTGCTTCAGAACGTATTCACAGCCCTCGGTTTCGCTTAACTCGAACTCCGCACGGGCAAGCGTGGTGCTGGTAGGAATGAGGCGAAGATTATCGTATCTGGTGTCCAGAGTGACCTCATTTGCACCGATTTCCTCGGTCAGCATATTAAAAGCGGTTAATTTCAGCGATTTTTTCAGAATTCCCACGCCACTGGTGGCATTTCCCTGGGGATCAAGGTCGATCATAAGGACTTTATAACCCAAAACACCCAAAGAAGCGGCAATATTGATAGCAGAGGTGGTTTTGCCAACTCCGCCTTTTTGATTGGCAAAAGAGATGATTTTTCCCATTGTGGTTCCTTTCTGTGGTTTTTATTGGATACAAACCGCGTTTTATCCGCGGAGATGA
>JAZNXP010000090.1:0-2920 GCA_045593965.1 Eubacteriales bacterium
GATATCGACGCAAACGGTATCGTAAACGTTACCGCGCAGGATAAGGGTACGGGTAAGGAGCAGCACATCACGATCACTTCCTCGACCAACATGAGCCAGGAGGACATCGACCGCGCAGTGAAGGATGCGGAGAAGTATGCCGAAGAGGACAAGAAGGCGAAGGAAGCGGTCGACACCAAGAACCGTGCGGAGTCCATCATCTTCCAGAGCGAAAAGACGCTGACCGAGCTTGGCGACAAGGCGGATCCCGCTGACGTTCAGGACGTTAAGAACGCAATCGAAAAGCTCAAGGAAACTCTGAAGGGCGGCGACGTTGAGGCAATCAAGGCAGATACGGAAGCGGTTGAGAAATCCTTCTATAAGATCTCCGAGAAGCTCTATCAGCAGAGCGCGCAGGCAGGCGCTGATCCGAACATGGGCGGCAACGCAGGCGGACAGGACGGCACCTACTACAATGCAAATTACGAGGATCACTCGGATAATCAGTAATACAATCCATGACGGGAAAGGCGTATTTTGCGCCTTTCCCGTAAGGCGTATCAAACGAGCGTATCGTTCTCACGCTTTTCAATTTCCGATCGGTCAAATTGCAAAGCGTGAGCACGATACAACGACAAGAATAGAGGAAAACCATGGCAGATAAAAGAGATTATTACGAAGTCTTGGGCGTTGACAAAAACGCAGACGCAGGGACGATCAAAAAAGCATATTATAAGCTGGCAAAGCAATACCATCCCGATGCCAATCCCGGGGATAAGGTAGCCGAGGAAAAATTCAAGGAAGCAAACGAAGCTTACGAGATTCTTTCCGATGCGGATAAGCGCGCAAAGTACGATCAATTCGGTCACGCGGCGTTCGATCCTTCCATGGGGGGCGGTACAGGCGGCTTTGGCGGCTTTGGAGATTTTGGCGATTTCGGAGATCTGGGAGATATTCTCGGCGGAATGTTCGGCGGTGCGTTTGGCGGCTCAAGACAGAGACGGAACGGCCCGATCCCGGGTGACGATATCGGTGCCAACATCACCATCACCTTTGAGGAAGCGGCATTCGGCGTGAAGAAGGATATCTCCTATAACCGTGTGTGCCGTTGCTCGGAGTGTAACGGTGCGGGCGGCACGAACGTTGAGACCTGCGGAACGTGTCGCGGTACGGGACAGGTGCGCCGCGTGCAACGAATGGGTGGAATGTCCTTCCAATCCACCGCTCCCTGCGACGCTTGTAAGGGAACGGGTAAGATCATCAAAAATCCTTGCTCAAAATGTCGCGGAAACGGCGTGACGCGCGAGAATAAGCGTCTGACGGTCTCGATCCCCGCGGGCATTGATCACGGCGAAAGAATTGCGCTGCGCGGACAGGGCAACGACGGACGGAACGGAGGACCTGCGGGAGATCTGATCATCACCGTTGCGGTCCGCGATCACAGCATTTTCGAAAGAGACGGATATCATATCTATTGTGAGGTTCCGCTGACCGTCGCACAGGCAACGCTCGGGGCCGAGATCGACGTTCCCACCTTGGAGGGGAACATCAAATATACCATTCCCGAGGGAACCCAACCGGGCGCGCAGTTTACGCTGAAGGGAAAAGGAATTCCGTATGTGAACGGAAACGGAAGAAAGGGAGATCTGATCTTTGCCGTTACCGTTGAAATCCCCAAGGGATTGAATGAGAAGCAGAAGGAAGCGATGCGCGCGTTTGCGGAGAGCTGCGGAGAGAGTAATTATTCCAAAACAAAGCAATTTTTCAAAAAGATTTTCGGACAGAAATGAGGAGCGATATGGATAAGGATTACGTATGCGGAGATTACGGTGAGGATACCGTTTGGACGCAGGTGCGCGTAACGGTCAAGCTGGAGAAGCTTGACGCGCTGGTCGCGGTGATGAGCATGGTTTCCAACAATCTGCAAATTGAAGATTACAGTGATATTGATCTTAAGACCTGTTACGGTGATCTGATCGATGAAAGCATCCTCAATGCCGATAAGACGATCGCTTCTGTATCGGTCTATCTGCCTGCCGAGAAGAGTGTTCCCGAGTGCATTTCTTTCCTCAAGGAACGCTTTGCGGTTTGCGGCTTGGAGAGTGCCAAAATCGAGACGATCGGCGTCAACGAGGAGGATTGGGCAAATTCATGGAAGGCGTACTATAAGCCGATCAAGATCGGTCAGCGTCTTGTGATCGTTCCCGCGTGGGAGAAGTATACCCCTGCGGAAAATGAGCTGATCGTTCGCATGGATCCGGGAATGGCATTCGGAACGGGTACACATGAAACCACAAGGCTGGTCATTCAGATGCTTGAAAAGTATACCAAGCCTGCGTGCCGTATGCTGGACGTGGGAACGGGAAGCGGCATTCTTGCCATTTGCGCATCCAGATTGGGAGCAGGGGAGTGCCGTGCGTATGACATCGACCCGATGGCGGTTCGCGTGGCAAACGAGAACATCAAGGATAGCGGACTTGAAAACATCACCTGCGAGGTATCCGATCTGCTCAAGCACGTTGACAGAAGCCGTCCGTACGATCTGATCTGCGCCAATATCGTGGCGGATATCATCATCCGCATGACGCCCGACGTGGGAGAGCTGATGCATGAAAATACCGTGCTGCTCGCATCGGGTATCATTTCCGAGAGAAGCGACGACGTTGTGGAATGCTTTGAGAAAAACGGCTTCCGCATTGTGGAAAAGCTGATCGACAACGGTTGGTGCGGACTTGCCGTGATGAAGGCTTGATTTGTGAAAAACATCAATTTGAACGATACTCTCGTTTTAAAATTGAGACAAAAAAACGAAAAAAAGATGTTGACAAATCAAATCGACTGTGCTATAATTTAGGAAAGCGATGACGAAGACGGTCGAGCATTTCTTTTTTCAGAGAGTCGGTGGACGGTGTGAACCGACAAAAGGACGCTCAAGACCTAT
>JAZNXP010000091.1:0-5493 GCA_045593965.1 Eubacteriales bacterium
GGACGTGAAAACAGCAGTGTATTGATCTTCAACGTTGAATTTTAATACGGAGAAAATATGAACAACATACCAACCAAAACCTACCTGTTCGATTTCGACGGCACGCTGGTGGATTCCATGCCGACGTACGTGGAGCTGATGCTTCGCATTCTGGATGAAAATCAAGTTTCCTATGGGGACGATATCGTCAAGATCATCACCCCCTTGGGCTTTCGCGGAACGGCGGAATATTTTCGCAAGCTTGGGATCGGGCTTTCTGTCGAGGAGATGGTGGAGACGATGGGCGCGTACGCGCTGGAGGCATACATGACCCGCATCCCCGCAAAGGAGACTGTTCCCGAAACGCTTCTGCGCATGAAGGCAGAGGGGGCGGATCTGAACGTATTGACAGCCAGCCCTCACAAGACGCTTGATCCGTGCTTGAAGCGGCTCGGGCTTTGGGAGCTGTTCAATCATGTCTGGTCCTGTGAGGATTTTAACACCACCAAGGCAGATCCCAATATCTACGTGCTCGCGGCTGAACGGCTCGGATGCTCTGTGGGTGACGTTATTTTTGTGGATGACAACATCAACGCCGTCAAGACCGCAAAGCTAGCGGGTATGCAATCGTGGGGCATTTATGACGAATCCTCTGCGGATATGGTGGAGGAAATGAAGGCGGCATCGGACGGATACGTGTTCAAATTTTCCGAGCTTTTGAAAGGCAAAGATTGAGGTGCAGACATGGATTTTGTTGTCAAGGAGTTTGAGATGCTTACTGTATCCGAGCTTTACGAGATCTTGAAATCGCGCTCGGAGGTTTTTCTTCTGGAGCAGGGGATCGTTTGCCGGGACATGGATGACGTTGACCGCAGGGCGTTGCATTGCTTTTTGTGGGAAAACGGCAGCGTGATCGCATATTTGCGCGCGTTTTACGATGATGCCGACGCGGATACCGTCAAGATCGGACGGGTCCTGACGTTGCGTCACGGTGTCGGGCACGGTCGGCTGCTAATGAAAAAAAGCATTGCGGAGATCAAAAAACGAATGCCCTTTCATTCGATGCGGCTGCATTCACAAACGCACGCGATCGGCTTTTATCAAAAATTCGGCTTTGCGGTCGTCTCGGAGGAATTCGATGAAGAAGGCGTTCCTCACGTCGAGATGCTGTTGACCGACGGGCAGGCGAATATCAAAGGAGAATAACCGTGGAATATGCTGCAAAACCAAAGAAAATTCTGACCTTCAGCTATGATGACGGCGTGGAGCAGGACGCGCGCCTGATTACTCTGCTCAACAAATACGGCATGAAGGGGACGTTCAACCTCAATTCCGAGCTGCTCGGTCGCCGCGGCGAATTGATCCGCGAGGAAAAACGCGTGGGACACAATAAGGTAAGACCCGAGGATATCAAATATGTCTACGAGGGACACGAGGTTGCCTCTCACACCTTGACGCATCCGTTTCTTCCCGCGTATGAGACCGACGAAGAGATCGTTCATCAGGTCGAGCGGGACAGGTTAAACCTTTCCGCACTTTGCGGCTATGAGGTCGTGGGCTTTGCGTACCCGGGCGGCGGTGTGAACTATAACAGTCACGTAGCGGACGTTATTCGAGCGCACACGGGTATCCGTTATTGTCGTACCACCGTATCCGCCGAGAATTTTGATCTTCAGGAAAATCTTTACGAATTCAAGCCCACGGTATATCATCATTGGGAATGGGACAAGCTGTTCGAATTGGGCGAGGCGTTTCTTGATCTCAAAACAGACACGAAGAAGGTCTATTACGTCTGGGGACACGCTTATGAATTCGATATTCACGATACGTGGGACCGTTTTGAGGATTTTTTGAAGATGATGAGCGGTCGGGACGACATCGCATACTTAACAAACAAAGAAGCATTGCTTTGACCCGATAATATTCTGATAGAAAGTACACAACGGAGAGGATTTGAAGCATGGATTTATTCTCGGATTATATAATCAACGGAACAGGGAAGTGGCACAAGCGCGCCCTGACTGACAGAAGCATGATGTATAGCGGCTTGCGTGAGGAAGAAACGAACGCGGTGCTCGCGACCTACGGAGACGCGCTTCTGAAGTTCGCGTACTGTGAGATCTTGCTCGATACGGTGGAAGAATTGAGCGAGGAAAAGGCAAAATATGAAAGTGACGTGTCTCTGGTACGCATTGCCGAGCATTACCGTTTGCTGGAGTATTTGGATTTTAAAAAGGATGATCCGCAAATTCCACAGGATTATCAGACACGCGAAATCGAAAAGAATTTCGGCATCAAGAAAAAACAGCGTATCCGTCAATTCAACCGCAAGCGGAAATACCTTGCCACGGCGATCGAGGCGATTTTAGGCGCGATGTATAAGGACGGCTACACGTTCCCGCAGATCGTGCAGATTGTGTGCGGCTGGAAGGAAATTCTGGAAGCGCATCCCGATTTCGGTTGAAAGGAAGCGCATATATGACATTGCATGAAAACGCAAATATCAAAAAGGGCGTTGCTGCTCTTTTTCGATCTTATTATTTTCCCATCGCGCTCTTTGCGGTCGCTGTGATCGCGGTGCATTGTATCGTGCCGATCAAAGCCGGAGACGATGCGTATTTTTCCACCGTTTTGGCAGGAGAAGGCGCAAATTTTTCAACGCTTCTGGATTTTTTGGATACGCGTTATCATTATTGGGCATCCCGCATCGGGATCGAGGCGGTGCTGGTGGTGCTGGCAAGATTTCCGATCCTTTGGAGAATTTCCGATGCCTTGATCTGCATCGGCACGTTGCTTTTGATCTCTTCCTTGTATAATCCCGAAAAGGACGCCAAAAAGCAATGGCTTCTGCTCCTTGGAGCGGCGTGCTTTCCCGCATGGATCCTATTTGAAACAGGCTCGATCGCAACCACGTTGAATTATCTTTGGCCGTTTGCGGCGGCACTGCTGACGGTTACCCCCTGTATCAAACGGTTTCTTGACCGCGACGTGAAAAAATGGGAGCTGGCGGTCGGCATTCTCGGATTGCTTTTTGCGGGCTTTTCGGAAATTCTTTGCGCCATACTGATCCTGTTCTTTTTTGGGAGCGCGGCAGTGCGCATCGTTTCCAAAAAACAGGTCCCGACCTATGAATTGGTTTGCTCTGTGATCGGAGCGGCAATGGTGATCTTTGCTCTGACGTGCCCGGGAAATCACGCGCGATTGGAATCGGAAATTCTGACGTGGTTCCCGACGTATCCCGAGCTGTCCCTCTTCAACCGCGTGGAGCTTGGCTTCTCATCCATGATGAAAAGTATGTTTTTGATGCCGAGTCTGTTGGTGCCCGCGCTTTGCTTGGCGTTGCTGTTGCTCGCGATCAAGAAACGGAATGCGTTGGCATGTTCCGCTTCGGCAATTCCGTTGCTGTTTTCTCTCGTGTTCGGAAACCTCGGTGCGCTTTTCCCCAATGCTCCCGTGCTTTCCCACGTCAGAGGGTGGGTCACAATGACGGGCATCGGCGTGCGCTTGGATGCCCCCGCTACGTGGTTGATCCTACTGATCTTTGTGGGATTGCTCGTGTGTATTTTGACGGCGATATATCAGACGGTGGAGGATAAAAAGCTGTTTTTTGCATTTTTCTTCCTGCTGGCATTGGGGGCTGCGTCCAAGATGGCGTTGGGGCTTTCTCCCACCGTGTGGGCGTCGGGAGAGCGGACTTGCACTTATTTATACGCGGTGATGGCGGCGGTGCTTGTTTATGCTTTGGAACGTTTCTTTTCAAAAAAAGAAAAGACGTGATCGTTTAAACGAAAAAATCTTGCAATGACGATCGGAATGTGATACAATCATAGATGCGCCGTGATTGCCGAACAGAACAGGACAAGCGGCGACAGTAGGTTTTGGAGGAAGGACATGATAAAGCTGCACGCATTTTTGAAAAAATGCTTTGCGTTTGCTCCGCTGCAATATTGCTTGCTGATCTGTCTTGCCGTGGTGGCGGCGTTCAGCTTTGAGATCTTCGTATATCCGAATGATTTTGCGCCGTCGGGAGTGGCGGGAATTTCCACGATGGTACAGTATTTGTTCCATATCAGCGTGGGATATCTGACGTTTCTGATCAACCTTCCGATGCTGATCGTTGCGTTCTTTACCATCGATCGTCGGTACGCAGTCAGAAATTTTGTGTATCTGACCGTATTCAGTATCGCCAGCATCGTGCTTCGTCACGTTGACCTGACGCCGATCATTTTCAAGGCGCAGGATGGGGGCGGCGCGATTCTTGCAGCGGTTGCGGGCGGCTTCTTTTACGGTGTCATTTTCGGTATGACCGTGAAGCTTGGCGCATCCACGGGCGGAACGGACGTCATGGCGGCGTTCATCAACAAACGCTATCCCGAGGCGGATACGGTATGGGTGATCTTCTTTCTCAACGTAGGCGTTGCCGTGGTTTCGTTTTTTGTTTACGGATTTAATTATGCCGCGGTGATCCTTTGCATCGTCAACAGCTACGTGACGAGCAAGGTAGGGGATATGCTCATCAAGGGTCCGCAGTCGGCGGCGAAATTTGAGGTCATCACAGCCCATCCCGAGGAGCTGGCAAAGGAATTGATCGAGACCCTGCATCACGGATGCACCGCAGTTCCCGCGAAGGGAATGTATTCGGGCGAGGAAAAGTATATGCTGATCTGCGTGGTCAATCGCCGTCAGGTGGTGGATTTTGAACGGATCATCGCAAAATACGACAATACGTTTGCGTATCTTTCCACCGTGAATAAGACCATCGGGATCTTTCATCAGGTCAAGTGAGGCTCGGGGATGCTTTGAAAATCAAATCAAGAAGAAAGCCGAAACGTTTCCTTGAAATTTTCGGCTTCTTTTTTATGAAATAAAAAATAATTAAAAAATTCCGAAAAAGCACTTGACAAGCGAGAAAGAATATGGTATAATCTAATCCGTTCGGAATAAGCGAACAAAAATATGCGGGTATGGCGGAATTGGCAGACGCGCTAGATTCAGGTTCTAGTGGGGGCAACTTCGTGGAGGTTCAAGTCCTCTTACCCGCACCAACCAAAGCAGGCACGCAACCGCGTGCCTGCTTTGGTTATGTGCGGTAATTGGTCACGCGGAATCCCACTGCAAGTTGTGAAACAACTTGCCATAGCGCCGAGAAATGGCAGGGCATTTGCACAAACAGGGGAGGCGCTTGTGGTGAGTTCAAGTCCTCTTACCCGCACCAGAAAAAACGACAAGCTTCGACTTGTCGTTTTTTCAATTAAATCCGCCTTTGGGGAAGAAATCCACTTTCGTGGATGAAATCGCTAAGCGATGAAATCCGACTTCGTCGGGAGAGGTGGGCGGATTTGATTTCATCTGAGGCGAAACGCCGAAGATTTCATCCAAACGTGTTTGGATTTCATCCTGCAACGCAGGATTTCTTTGATAAACATGACAGCTCAAACCCAAACAAAAGTGGTTTTTGTTACCCTTCGCAAACAAAGCAGGCACGCCATAGCGTGCCTTCTCTTTTTGGTGCGG
>JAZNXP010000092.1:0-12560 GCA_045593965.1 Eubacteriales bacterium
GTCGATATCGTTGAGGACGGTGGTCTTTTTCAAGCTCCAGAGGGGGGCTAAAAGCTCGTCCTTGGCGCCATCGCCCGTGAGTCGCCCGATGACGGTCTCGGGGGGCAACAGCTCCAATGCGGAAACAACGGTGCGAATGTAATCCTCGCGTGACATGGGTATGTATTCTCCACGCTCGTACCGATGCGCAAGCGTTGTGTTCTTCAATACGTGCAGCAGGTGGAGCTTGATCTGCTCGATCCCAAGAGGGAGAAGGTCGCGGATTGTCTGCAGCATGTCTGCTTCCGTTTCGTTTGGCAGCCCGAAAATGACGTGTGCGCAGATCTGGATGCGTGGGGAAGCCTTGCGCAAAGCGGCAACGCCTTCGCAAAATTGCGCGAACGTGTGCCCGCGTCGGATGTCGGCGGCGGTGCGATCGGAGGAGGATTGCAGTCCCAGCTCCACGGTCAGCACCGTCCTCTCTGCAAGCTCCGCAAGCAGCTCCAGCACGTCGGGAGGCAGACAGTCGGCTCTTGTGGCAATATTCAGTCCCACGATGCCATCCTGTGCCAACGCTTCCTCAAATTGCGCGCGCAGAACGGAGACGGGAGCATAGGTATTGGTGTGCGCCTGAAAATACGCGATGCACTTGGAAACGTCCCATTTTTTGGCGTATTGCTCCTTCTGAAGTCTGATCTGCTCGGCAACAGAGAGGCGCGCGCTTTGCGCGAAATCTCCGCTTCCGCGTCCCGAGCAATAGATGCACCCATCCGTGCCGCACGTTCCGTCGAGGTTGGGACAGGTAAAGCCGCCGTCGATGGGAAGCTTGGCGACCTTTGAACCAAAGGTGCTCCGCAGATAGTAATCGTAGGTATGATAGCGTTTGTTTGTGTCGCTGTACGGGAACGGATTGCGTTCTGCCTGTGTCACGGTCAGCCCTCCTTTCGGACGTCGTTGAATCGAAAATGGGAAATTGCTTCATAAAAATCAATATGATCCGATAAAGATCGGGGTGCTTTTCTTGCTTGGCACCCCGATTTTTTGTATTCGTTTTTTATCAGCAGCAACCCGTGCCGTTCTTTGCGCGGTCAAGCAGCTGCTCGATCGCCGCGATGCGTGCGCAGAGCGTGAGCACGTTCATTGCCGCCTGCAGATCCTTCTCGTTCGGGAAGGTCGGGGCGATGCGGATGTTGCTGTCGTAAGGGTCGCGCTTGTAGGGATAGGTTGCGCCCACGTCCGTTAGCTTGACTCCTGCCTCGGTGCAAAGTGCGTAGGTTCTCTTTGCGCATCCGTCCTGCAAATAAAGGCTGACGAAATAGCCGCCCAAGGGCTTGGTCCAGGTGGCGATCCCGCATTCTCCCAGATCCTTTTCCAAGGTATTCAGAACGATCTCGAACTTGGGGCGGATCAGGTTGGCAAGCTTCATCATGTGCGCGTGTACGTTCTCGGCAGAACCGAAATAACGGACGTGGCGAAGCTGATTGATCTTATCAAAGCCGATGGTCTGCGCTCCGATGATGGGCATGATCTGCTTCAGGTTTTCACGGGACGCGGCGAGAATCGCGACGCCCGAGCCAGGGAAGGAGATCTTGGACGTGGAAGCGAAATAGAATACGCGGTTGCGGTGTCCGTATGCGTCGCACGCGGCGAAGATATCGGCAAGCGTGTCCTTTTTATCGGGGTAAAGATCGTGAACCGCGTAGGCGTTGTCCCAGAAGATGCGGAAGTCCTTTGCGGCGGTCTTCATCGCGCCGAAGCGACGGACGGTCTCGTCGGAATAGGTAATACCGTCGGGATTGGAATACTTGGGGCAGCACCAAATTCCCTTGACGGACGGATCGGACGCGGCAAGCTTTTCGACCGTATCCATGTCGGGTCCATCGGGCGTCATCGCAACGGGGAGCATGGTAATGCCCAAGGACTCGCAGATTGCGAAATGACGGTCATATCCCGGGGCGGGGCAGATGAACTTGATGCTCTCCTCCTTGCACCAAGGACGGTCGCTGTCACATACGCCGTACAGCAACGCGCGCGCGACGGTGTCATACATCAAATTCAGAGAAGAGTTTCCACCGATGAAAAGCTCGTCCTCGTTCAGCTCCAGCACCTCGGCAAAGAGTCTTTTTGCCTCCTTGATGCCGTCCAGAACACCGTAGTTTCGGCAGTCAAATCCGTTTTCGGTGCGGCAATCGCTGGACGAGCTGATGCAATCCAGCATGCCCTGCAAAAGATCGAGCTGCTCTGCTCCCGGCTTTCCGCGCGAGAGGTCGAGCGAGAGCTTTTGTGCCTTGACAGACTGATATTCCGATTTGAGCTGTTCCAGAACACCTGAAAGCTCGGAAGGGTTCATCCTTGAAAATTCCATTTGTGATCGTCTCCTGTATGCTGTTTGGTACACACCGCGCCAAAAGGAACCGACCTTTGCGCGGATTTCATACAGTATAACATATTCTTTTCGGTTTTGCAATATGTTTTTGCAATTTTTATTGAAAAAATTGCATTTTATTTTCTATTTTTGCGCTTCAGACCAAAAATTGACCGTGATATCTGCAAGTTCTTTTGGGTTTCTTGCATATTGGATGTGCGACCAATGATCGGGGAAGAGCTGCTGAAGGGCGGGGGTGGCGAAGCGATCGTCGATCAGAACGACCACGCCGCGATCGTCCTCACGGCGAATGACACGTCCCGCTGCCTGCAGAACACGGTTCATGCCGGGGTAGACGTAGGCATAGTCAAAGCCTCGCTCACGCGTGACGTCGTAGTATTCCTTGAGAATGTTCCGCTCGTTGGAGATCCCCGGGAGTCCACTTCCCACGATGACCGTGCCGATCAATCGCTTTCCCGGAAGATCGACGCCCTCGGAGAAGGAACCGCCCATCACGCAAAAGCCGATGCGCAGCTTGCCGTCGGCTTGGAAGGCGCCCAGAAAGTCCTCCTTCTCGGTCTGCCGCATGGATCGGCTCTGAACAACCAAGGGGACATTCGGATACTTCGCGCAGAAGGCTTTTTGTACCTTTTCCAGATAGTCGTAGGATGGGAAATAGACGATATAATTGCCCTTTTTGCCCACCGCGGTGGCGGCGATGAGGGATGCGATCTTGGAATAGGACTTGTCCCTGTCCTCAAATCGGGTGCTGACCGAGGAGACTGCCACAAGGCAGAGATTGGTCTGTTCAAAGGGGGATGGAAGGGAGATCCGAACGGCACCCTTTCCGCCGCCGAGGATGTCCGAGAAATATTCAGGCGGTGTCAGCGTTGCGGAGAAGAGAATTGCCGCCTTCGCACGGGCGAGACAGGCATCCAGAATGCGCGAGGGATCAAGACAGATCAGACGGACGGTGCGGATATTGTTTTCCAGCTCGCAGAAGGTCAGGAAGCATTCATCGTAGTAGTCCGCCACGGTCAGGTAGCGTTTGATATTGGAAAGAAAGATCTCGATCGCCGTCGCTTCGGGGGCGAGGGGAGCTTTCTTCAGGTGCCGCTCAAAGATCGCGCGCGTTTCCTTCAAGAGCGTGTGGAAGGAGTCCATCGCGTTTTTGCTGATGTAATATCCGCGCTCGGTACCGTCGTCATCCTTCTGCAGGGTGTCCTTGCACAGTCGGCGCAGGTTGTACATCGTGATCGCGAGCTTATCGAGTGCCATATGAAGGGGAGAGTCCTCGCCCTCCTCGGGTTGTCCGAGTGCGTCGCGAAGCTCGGTCAGAGCGGTGTTGCATAGCCGGGCGGAGTACATCGCGCAGGCGCGGTCGGCAAGATTGTGCGCCTCGTCGATGAGGAAAACGTAGCGGTTCGCATCCACGGCGTCGGGCTCGAAGTAACGGCGCAGATAGACCATGGGGTCAAAGACGTAGTTGTAATCGCAGATGACGATGTCGCAATATTCCGAAAGGTTGAGCTGGAATTCATAGGGACAGATGCCGAACTGCTCGGCGATTTCCCGAATCGCCGCTTTGGGGAAGCCGTTGTGCGTGGATAGCGCGTGACAGACGGCGTGATCGTTTCGGTCGAAAAAGCCCTTGGCGTAAGGGCAATCGTAAGGGTTACAATGCCGAGAGATGCCTGCGGGATCGGCTTTGGCGGCGGCATTTTTGCAAAGCTGCTCGCGCGCGGTGAGGACGATCGTGCGCAGGTGCGCGCCTGCGGAGAAAATGCGCTCGGCGGCGCGGTATGCCTCGGCTCGGGGAGCGGCTTTGGCGGTCAGATAAAAGATCTTGTCGCAAGCGCCGTCTCCGAGTGCGCGGACGGCGGGATAGAGCGCGGAGATCGTCTTTCCCGTTCCCGTGGGGGCTTCGATGAAGGCACGCTTGCCTGCACGGACGTCGCGGTAGACCTCGCGCAGCATGATGTCCTGTCCCGCACGGACGTGAGCATACGGGAAATGACTGTCCCGTGCCGAGGGGAGACGGACAAGCGTTCGCTCCTTGATGAAGCGCGCGCGGAATTCGATGCGGGAAAGCAGGGAGAGATAGAACTCCTCCAGCTCCTCTTGGGTGTATTCTTTGATGATATCCTTTGTTTTTTCGTCCTCAATGCGGCAAAGCGTCAGACGCGTGCGCACGCGATCGAGGGTATGGGAGCGACAGAGAAAATACGCGTAGCATTTGAGCTGCGCGACGTAGGCGGGGTGAGGGGGAAGGTCAAGGGAATGACCCGAGACGGTCTTGATCTCGTGGACCGTGAGCGGATCGGTGTGATCGACCCCGTCGCAACGGCCGCTGACCTCGAAGGCGACCTCGTGATGGACGGTGAAAAGCGAGAGCGGGACCTCGGGGGCATAGAACGTTCCTTGCGTGCTTTGGAGCTTGCGGTGAAGCTCGCCTCCCAAACGGGCGCGCTCGGGGGAGAAGGCTCTGCCTTTGCCGTAACGCAGATCAAGATCACCCTGCACGGTCGCCATAGAGCAAAGCTCGGTCACGGACAGCGTGACAACGGCGCGGTCGGTATCGTATCTCATGCTTGTGTCCCTCCTTTCCCAAGGTTTTCTGATTTGATTTTATTGTATCATATTTTTTGGCGTAATACAAGAACCTTGAGGGGAAATTCCAACAAAAAAACGCTCCAAGAAGAAAAGAAAACCCCCATCCGCTGAAATGCGGATGGGGAAGGTGACATAAAGCCCTCTCAGACGGCGTGAACGCCGCCGGCTCTCCCAAAGGGAAAGCCTTACGCTACTGTCGGAGATGGTTTAGACCGCCGCAAAGAATTTGTGCTTTTTGGAACGTTGACGTTCTCTCTACGGCTCGGTCACACACCACGGCTCTGACACCATCCCGTGGTGTCAGAACCGTGGTGCCACTTTGCTATGCCGTTCCCTACGAATTTGATGGGGTCTTGTGTCGATGCGATGGGAAATTTGCTGTGGCGGTGTCGGATGGTTCTATCTTTCCAGCACTTCTTCAAGCACGTCCTCGACGGTGTCGCGGTTCTGCTCGCTTAAGATCGTGTAGATCACGTAGTTTCCCATGATCTCAATCTCGGCGTCGCGGAGCTTCGGCGTCTCGTGGGGAATATAGGAGTCGTACCAATCGCGGTTTTGCTCGTAGGAGCGCGTCAGATAGTCGGAAAGCAGACGCTTCATCGCGCTTGCGTTCCCGCCCGCGACGTGAAAGATGCCGATCTCATCCAGATTGTTGCCGACGTCGGCACGCAGGATCGTTCCCTCCAGCAGATAGTCGGGGGCTTGAAAATAGTCCCCAAGGTAGTCCACGTCGATCGAAAGATAATTCGTATCCGCCGAAAGCACGCCCCTCGCCGTCTCCGAAAGGGTAGAGAGCGGAACGTCGTCACGGTACTCGTGAAGTCCGCACGCGCAGAGGGAAAACGTCATCACGGCTGCAAGAAAACATACAAAAATGCGCAGTTTGTTCATTCTCATATTCATTCTTCCCCCTCTCCGAACAGGATCCGTCCCTCGCTTGCGCCGTCGCGCGGTGGTTCCTTTTCTCTATCGTCGATCCAAGGCTCGCGGCAAAGCACGGTCAGGATCTTTCCGTACGCATCGGCACTCAAGTGGATGCCGTCACCGCTGAAATCGTAGGTGGGGACAAGACATCCGTCCGCTCCTGTCAGCACCGAGGCGGTGTCGATATACCGCACGTGGGGGTATTCGTCCGCAAGTGCTTTTGTCCAACCGTTGAGGGTGCGGGTATAGCCCGACACGGTCTTTCCGTCCACGCTCCACGTCTTGCAGCCCGCCGTGACGGGATAGACCGATTGGAGCAGGATGCGCGTGCTTGGAGAGGCGGTTTGTATTGTCTCGATCAGCTTTCGGTAGTTCTGAAGGTACAGCTCCTTGTCGTTTATGAATTCCGTAATGCCGTTGAGTCCGAAGGAAAGCACCAAAATCGAGGGCTTGTATGCTTGGCACATTGCGGAAAGCGAACGCCCGTCTCCCGTTTCGGGATCGATGATGGGGTCATAGAGCAATCTTGCCGAGAGCTTCTTCGTTCCCGAGGCATCCTGCCAGACCTGTTTGGTGTGCGTTCCGTCGGCAAGCACTCCCCGTGCCTTCAGATGCGCGGTGGTGGACTCACCGAAGAAGGTGAGGGTAGAAAGATAAGCGGCTTCCTCGGAGGAAAAGCCGCTTACTTCTTCTGCCCACGCGCCAAGACAGAACAGGGCGGCGAGCAGAACGGATATGAAAATGATGAGAATACGCGCGGAAGGGATCGTTTGCATGGCGTTGTACATCCTTTTTTAATCAGAAGTCTCCTCCATAAGACGCTTGACGCGTCCTCGAATGAGATGTACGAGCCCGAAGATCAGCCAATAGATCGCGGTGAAGGCAACGAACAGGATGATCGCCGTCGATCCGCGCGCGATCGGGTTGCGCGGCAACCAGATAAAGAGGATGACCGAGGCGACCGTGATCAGATAATGCGCCAAAATGCGGAACCAGCGAGGGATGCTTTTGCTCGTCAGCAATACGCCTGCCCCCGAAATACACGTGGCGGCGGGAAGAAAGAGCATATACGCGCCCAGCTCAATGGTTTTGTTCGGATCGGACGAGATCAGAAGCCCGATCAAGGTAAACGGAACGGCAAGCACGGTGAAATAGATGCAGGTTCCCGTGAGCCATTTTCCGACGGCTTGAAAAAATTTCATATGTACCTCTTTTGCGTGATATCGTATATATAATGTAACACATTCTGTCCGTTTTTGCAAGAGCTTTTGAAAAATAAAATGCTTTTGCGTGAAAAAAGAGGACGCTTGTTAACAAGGAAGCTGAAAATAGTATGTCTTGAAAAAAGAAAATGATACGGGAAATTTTTTACTGCTCTATGCCCACAAGATAATCCAGCGTCACACCGTAATATTTGGCAAGCTTGATCGCCGCCCAAAGCGGAAGCTCGCGCTCTCCTCGCTCATATCGTTGATAGACCGTCGGTTGCATATTCAGAACCTTTGCGATCTCCTTCTGCGTTTTGTCGTGATCCTCGCGCAGATCTCTGACTCTTGGATAAATAAACATTTTCGTTCCTCCAAAATTTTTTCTATCATAATTATAGAAAAAAACACCAAATGGTGTTGACAATAACACCGTTTGGTGTTATAATATGAAAAACCGACAGAAAAATACAGAAATTAACCGTCGGTTTTATATTTTTAGTTTTGGAGGTAACAAATGAAATTTTGTTCGAAATGTGGCAAAGAGCTCATGGATGAAGCTGTGATCTGCCCCGGCTGCGGATGCGCGGTGGGATCGGGTCCGAGACCGATGGCGGAACAGCATTCGGAGTTTTACCTGACGGTGAAGCGTTTTTCCGATCAGGTAAAGCCTGTTTACACCTTATCCATCGTATCGATTGTGCTGTGCTTGGGAATCGGCATTATTTTTGCGATCCTTTCTATGGTGCGATCCTCGAAGATCGTGGTTCCCGAGCTTTCCTTGACGAACCCCTCGGAGCAGGCGGAGTTCGAAAGCGCAAAAAAGAAGCTGGCTCTGGCAAAAAAACTTGCGAGCATCACATTTGTGGTATTTGTTGTATTGATGACGATTATCGTTGTCGGCGCATGCATCGGTGCAATTCTTGATTATTGATCATCATTGGAGGATATGACTGTGAAGTATTGTACAAAATGTGGTCAGCAAATTCACGATGAAGCGGTGATCTGCATCCATTGCGGATGCTCCACGGCAGAGAAGGGGGCAAGTAATTCCACCGTCGGCGGTGCGCCCGATCAGCTGCTGAACAGCCTTTCGCAAAAGATCCACACCAATGCGATCCTTTGGATGGTGCTCGGAGTCATTCAATGCGTGACGATGATCGGTATCATTGCAGGCATATGGAACATCTATGCCGCATGGAACGATCTGAAGTACAGCAAGGAATGTCTGACCAATCCGCGCGGCATCGTACAGCGTTTTGAACCCGTCAACGGCTATATCATCGCGTTGGTAATCAACCTGGTGCTGGGCGGTGTGATCGGTGTTGTGGGCGTGGCTTACGAGATGATCGCCATCAGAGGCTTTGTAATGGAAAACAAAAGCTATTTTGAGCAGTTTGATGAGTCGAACGCAATGTAATTCGTCATTATAATTTTAAATATCCCCAACCGCTAATTTAGCGGTTGGGGATATTTTTGGTAGTTAAAATTGTTTTGATGGTCGGAAAGCGGAACGGTGCGCTATTAGAAATCAAGGGATGCGCTTTGTTTAAAGCGCAATTATTTTTCCCCGATCCGTCTTGTTGGGAAGGGCAAAGCGTTCTTTTGCTCAAAGGCGGTGATCACCGCATCGACCTGCTTGGGTGTTTCCACGGAAAACAGGAATACGTGAGAGGAAAGCCTGTGGCGCAGGAGCGTGTCCTGCTTATCCGACATACACGTGGGAATGCTGTTATAGATCACGTTTCGGTGCTCCCATTCGCGCAAGACGGGAAATTCGATCCCCCTTCGGTCACGCAGCAGCACGGCATCGGCGTCGCACGTCTTGCAATCCGCAATTTCACGGCTGACGCATTTTTCAAGCAGCATCAAGGGGATCCTTCCGTAAACGATCGCGCCCGTATTGCCGCCCACGTCACGCATTTGCGGCAGGGTCAGCTCGGGGGAAAGAATACATTCCTTGACGCCCAGCGCTTCCAGCTCTGCCACCGTCTCGGTGTTGGTGACGTTCAAGCGGAAATCGCCCACGGGGATCAGTCCTACGCTTTGGACGAGGGAAAGGTGTCCCAAATTCCCGACCAGCGCGTACGTTGCGCCGTTTTTGGCGGCAAGAGAGAGCAATCGCTCGGTTTCCGCCGTCTCGCTGTCAAAGACAACGGGCGGCACGATAACACCCTCAACTCCTTCCCGATGCTCTCGGAGTGGGAGATAAATGCGATCGAAATAAGCGCGCGCACGCGGTGTGATCTGCTCGGCGCGGCGAAAAACAGCGGAGCGCAGGGAGGCTCGCGTTTCCTTTGGAGGAAGGGGAGTATATTCTGTTTTTTGAGTGATCGGTGGGACGGTATTTCCGCTTGCTGCCTCAAACGCTTCCAGCGCGCGACGGCGCAGATCGTTCAGGCGAGAAATGGGAAGCATCAGTCCCTCATCCAGCACAAGCGACACCTCGCTGACCGCGTAGGGCGTTCCGCCGAATTTGGAAAGATTACGCTCGACCGTCTCACGGGAGAGAGGCGCGGTCTTGGCTTCCTCGGGAACGTCACCGCAAACGGTCACGGAGCGTCCGTTGCCCGATAAGGTCATCCGCGACGGTTCATTCGTCCTGATGCTCGCCTCGACCGTTACGGGAATGCGACGGGTAAGTCCCGTGAACGCTTCGCATTTGCGGCTGGTCTGCTTGTCCTCCTCTCGGCGGACACCAAGCATTCCGTGTCCGATACGGCGCGTAAAATATCCGTCCGTAAAGCCACCGCGTGAAAAAATATCGGCAAGCGCTCGCATTTCCTCGGGTGTTGCCGCGCGGCGTTCGTCCAGCAGCCTTCTCCAGATGCGCGCAACGCTCAGAACGTAGTCGGGACTTTTCATACGTCCCTCGATCTTCAAGGATGCCACGCCGCTGTCAATCAGAGCGGGTACGTGCTCGGCAAGGGAAAGATCCTTCAGCGAGAGCGGATAGCGTTCCTGTCTGCTTTCGCGTCCCGTATCCCAACGCGGATCTTTTTTTGCGTGGTGTCTTTGGGGCGTGTGCGCGGACGTTCTTCCTTTTGCCGAAGGGCAACTCGCGCAGGAATAGGGCAGACGGCAGGGCTGTGCGCATTCCCCACGGTTGCCGCTTCTGTCTCCCACGAGAGAAGAGAACAGACATTGCCCCGAGTGGCTGACACAAAGCGCACCGTGAATAAAATATTCGATCTCGATCGGTGATGCCTGCACGATCGCTTTCAGATCCTCAAGGGACGTTTCTCTCGCGATGACCATTCTCGAAAAGCCGAGATCGCGCAAGGTCGACCCCATATTGCTGTGATGCGCGGACATCTGCGTGCTTGCGTGAAGCTCGGCGCAAGGAAATGTTCTCCTGATCGCCGCCGCGCCTCCGAGGTCCGCGACGATGAGAGCGTCCACACCTGCCTCCACCGCTTCTCCTGCGGCTTCCAGAAAGGCGGGCAGCTCGCGGTCGGTCGCAAGCGTATTGAGCGTCAGATAGGTCTTGACACCGTAGGCGTGCGCACGCAAAACGGCGGAGCGCAATGCGGCTCCGCCAAAGTTTTTTGCATTCATGCGGGCATTGAAGGATGCTCCGCCAAAATATACGGCATCCGCTCCGCCCTCGATCGCCGCGTCAAGAGCGTCTGGCGAGCCTGCGGGGCAAAGCAACTCCGGTAATTTTTTCATAGATGTATGATAGGGATCAGATGTCGCTGAAGGTCAGCAGATCGAACATGGTTCCAACGCGGGACTTCGGCGCATTCTTCTGTGCCTTCTTGGGCTCCTGCGCAGGTGCTTCCGCATCGGTCGCTTCGGTCTCGACGGGAGCAACGGGGGCTACGGGAGCGGATGCCGCAACCGCAGCGGGTGCATCGAATGCGGAAAGCTGCTCGGCTCCGTCAGCTTCCTCTGCCTTTTCAGCCTTCTTCACAGCAGGCTGGGGAACAGCGACTGCCTTCTCCTCGGCCTCGGGCTGCGGAATTGCCGCAATGGTCGCGCGATCGAGGATCGAACGCATCACGCTCGCGTCCTTTCTCAAGGTGTCCAGCTCATCCTGCATGCTCTCGATGGTCTTTTTGAGCTTTTCGTTCTCGCTTGCGTAACGGAACGAGTCCTTCTCGACCTTCTTGAACGCTTCCTGCATTGCCAGTCTCTCGGAGCAATAGGTCAAAGCGCAAAGAATCGCTGCCTCGTTTTTGGTGCAACGGGGACTCTTGAGATTGATGTCGCGCATACGGCGATCCAGCATTCCAACAATGTTTTCCACCTCGTCGGGGGCTGCATCGCTGATGATGCTCAATTCCATATCTGCCACGGTAATGGTGTATTTCTGTTTCATGATCGTATGTCCTTCCTTTCCTTCGCCAATCAAGCGGCGAAATCCAATCCGCGAAAGCTCAATCGGATGCTTTCGTACAGTTATCCACAATCTATTATACAATAAAAAAAACGAAAAGAAAAGAGCTTTTTAAAAATTTTTCACGAAAATAATCAAAAAATACGCGCATTTTTGACAGAAGTCGGCAAAAAGCGGCACCAAGCTTGTCTAATTCTTCAATTCCCTCCGCTTTTTATGAAATGTTTTTTGAAAAATCAAGAAAAACAAGAATAAGATTTAGTCTAATTTTAAAAAATCAATCTATATGAACGGTTCGGAACATCATACACTTATGAGAAATGCCGTCCCGGTCCCGTATTGTAAAATTGCTGTATGCCAACGCGGCGGTGCGGTCATCCAACGGGATCATGGAGGAATATCCGCACGTTGCGACCTCCTCCAAGGAATTGAGATCGCCGCCTTGATCGAACGCGGGGGCGTGGATCAGCTCGATCGGGTCTTCCCATGCTTGACAGGAGGGATCGTCGGTCGCACGGAGTGTAAGCCCGGGTCTGCCGTAGCTTGCCAGCGTGACGCCGCATTTCAAGGTCAAAAGACAGGGCCATACGCCGTGGGTATCGAATATTTGCGGTTCGCTCCACGTTTTTCCGCCGTCCGCAGAGCGCGTAAGCATACACGGCGCGATGGAGCTGAGACGAATGAGGCGGATCATGGAGCCGTCGGGACAGAAGGCGACGTCGTTTTCGCCGTAACCCTCGTAATGCTCCTGTCGAAGCTTTCCGTCGGGGAAATACGGCAAGAAGTGCATCAGCTCCCAGGTGCGTCCGCAATCGGTCGAACGGAAGAGATAGTTACACAGGTACGGGATCAGCTCTCCGCTTTCGGGATCGGTTCCCGCCAGATAATAATGCGGCATCCAAAGTGTGCCGTCGGGGGCTTTGCGCAGTCTGCCCCGTACGGATGGGGGAACAAACACGCCTTGCGTGGAGCGCACGATCATGTGCGGCCAATTCAAGGTGACATCCTCAAGCGTTGCACTTTTCTCGCCGTCGGCGCGTCGGTAAAGTCGCCACGTCAATGGGAATGTGGGATTTTTCAGATCCTCTACGCGATAAATGGTATGTCCGAGCGCGGTACAGCCGATCGGTTC
>JAZNXP010000093.1:0-4064 GCA_045593965.1 Eubacteriales bacterium
CTCAAGATCATCCGTGAGCTGAAGATCGAGGGCGGCTGCAACGTGCAGTTCGCGCTCAATCCCAACACCAGTGAATACTATCTGATCGAGGTCAACCCCCGCGTTTCTCGTTCGTCCGCGCTCGCGTCCAAGGCGAGCGGATATCCGATCGCGCGTGTAACGGCAAAGATCGCCGTCGGCATGACGCTGGAGGAGATCAAGCTGGCGAACACGAACGCCGCAAGGGAGCCTCGTCTGGACTATATCGTTGCAAAATTCCCCCGTTTCCCGTTCGATAAATTCGCGTCCGCGTCCAACGTGCTCGGCACGCAGATGAAGGCGACGGGAGAGGTCATGGGCATCGGCTCGACGCTGGATGAGTGTATGCTCAAATCCGTTCGCTCTCTGGAGATCGGCGTCTGCCATTTCCATATGCCCAAATTCGACCGCATGACGAAGGCAGAGCTGCTGGACTACGTGCGTGAGTTCAAGGATGACAACATCTTCGCCGTCACCCAGCTCATTCGTCTGGGTGCGTCGGTCGAGGAGCTTTACGACGTGACCAAGATCACGCCCCTGTTCTTGGAATGTCTCGTCCGCATCGTTGAGATGGAGAGACTGCTGCAGAGCAAGCCGATGGACGTTACAACGCTTCACGCGGCGAAGATCCTCGGCTTTGGCGATAAGTTCATCGCAAAGCTCTGGAACACGGACGAGCTGACCGTTTGCAAGCTCCGCAAGGATAACGGCATCGTTCCCGCGTTCCGCATGGTCGATACGCTCCATACGGGTGCGTATATTCCGTATTTCTATTCGTCCTACACGGGAGAAAATGCGTCGATCCTGCGCGGAAAGGACAAAAAGGCTGCAGTCGTGCTCGGCGCGGGTCCGATCCGTATCGGACAGGGCGTGGAGTTCGACTATTCCACCGTTCATGCCGTTACCACCATCAAAAAGTGCGGCTACGAGGCGATCATCATCAACAATAACCCCGAGACGGTTTCGACCGACTATACCACCTCGGACAAGCTTTATTTCGAGCCGCTTACTCCCGAGGATGTGATGGCCATTCTTGACTTTGAGTGTCCCGACGGCGTGATCGCGTCCCTTGGAGGACAGACTGCCATCAACCTTGCCGAGCCGCTGATGAAGAGAGGCGCGAAGCTGATTGGCACAGACTGCGACGCGATCGACCGCGCGGAGAACCGCGATCTGTTCGAAAAGCTGCTGGAAAAGCTGAACATTCCCCAGCCGCAGGGCAAGGCGGTGACCAACATTGAGGAGGGCGTTGCGACCGCGGCGCGCATCGGGTATCCTGTGCTTGTCCGTCCGTCCTTCGTGCTTGGCGGCAGAGCGATGCAGATCGTTGCCAACGAGCAGCAGCTCCGCCATTATCTGAAAACCGCCGTTGAGATCGACGAGGACCGCCCCGTGCTTGTGGATAAGTATATCACGGGTAAAGAGGTCGAGGTCGATGCCATCTGTGACGGCACGGACGTGTTCGTCCCGGGCATCATGGAGCTGGTTGAGCGTACGGGTATCCACTCGGGCGACTCCATCAGCGTATATCCCTCGTTCAGTATTTCCGATAAGGTCAAGCAGACCATTCTCGAATATGCGAAGAAGCTTGGCTTGGGCATCGGAATCGTGGGACTTTATAACATTCAGTTCATTGTTGACAAGGACGAAAAGGTCTTTATCATTGAGGTCAACCCCCGTTCCTCGCGCACCGTTCCGTTCCTCTCCAAGTCCACGGGCTATAGCCTTGCGGACATCGCGACCGAGGTCATTATGGGCAAGTCGCTCAAAGAGCAGGGCTTTACCGAGATTTATCCCCCCGAAAAGAAGCGCCATTACGTCAAGGCTCCCGTGTTCTCCTTCAACAAGATCCGCGGACTTGACGCCTATCTGACCCCCGAAATGAAATCCACGGGTGAGGCGATCGGCTACGATGACAGCCTGACGCGCGCATTCTATAAGGCACTTCAGGCATCGGGAATGCAGGTGCAGAATTACGGTACCGTGTTCGCTACCATTGCCGATAAGGATAAGGAGGAAGCGCTTCCTCTCATCCGCCGCTTCTATAACCTTGGCTTCAATATCGAAGCAACGCGCGGCACTGCCGAGTTCCTCAAATCTCACGGCATCCGCACGCACGTTCTCAAGAAGATCTACGAGGGCAGTGACGAAATTCAGGAGTCCATCCGCCAGGGACACATCGCCTACGTCATCAATACGGGCGAGATCGGCTCGGAGGGACAGACCCGCGACGGCTTTGAAATTCGCCGTTGCGCAACCGAAAATAACGTGACCATGTTCACCTCCCTTGACACCGTCCGTGTCCTTTTGGAGGTCCTTGAAGAGACTACCCTTTGCATCTCGACCATTGATGCTTGATGGCGCGCGGTTTTAGGGGCGCGGTTTTGCAGGGCTTTGCCCTGCACCCACTTAAGAAACTTTTGAAAAAGTTTCTTAAGAATCTTCAAAACTTTCACCGCATGGGTTTTGACTACACTTGGCAAGCTCGTGCAAACACACCGCTTTCGTCGTAGTGTAGCGGAGTGAAAGTTTTACTGGATTTGATAGATATAGTCCCGATCGTCAGTTGGTTGACTGCATGGGAAAGTCTTGATCACAGTTTGTCAGAATTGCTCCCGCGAGTTTTCAGGTACCACCACCCTGAAAACTCTATGATATAAGTTTTGCCAAGGTGAAAAACTGTTCGCGGCATTCCGTGAAAGGCGCCACCTACTTGTAGGGGGAGCTGTCGCGAAGCGACTGAGGGGGTCGGATCGGCACACTACCGAAGCGAAGAGGATCTACCGCAGCGGAGCTAAAGAGCCCCACCGCAGGTCGCCCCTACGGGAAATAAACGGACGGGTTTCAACCACCGCAGGATTTTGGAACAGCATACTGTACGAACGTAAGCCTCTCCAATAGAGCGGGCAGGGTGGTGGTACCTGACCGCTATCGGTAGCACCAAACGAACAGCGCACAAAACGTTCCCAAGCAGTTGACCAACTGACGAAAGGGACGAAAACATACCCAACCTCGCAAAAACTACCGCGCACAAGCGATGGAGAAGAGTACCTTGTGACGCAAGCATTCCAAACGTCGCAAGACCTATGCCACGGAAGCTTTTGAAAGGGGTATGGGGAAAACTTTTTTCAAAAAGCTTTCCCCGAAAGAAAAAACAAATAGAAGCTTCTTTCAAGAAGAAAAGCACGGAAAGGAGAACATAGATGAAGCAATCCAAATTTACGGTAACCGAGAATTGCGCGCTGACGAAGAACGTCATGCGGATGCGCTTGATGGGCGACACGTCCGCGCTGACACACGCGGGGCAATTCATCAACATTCAGCTCGACGGACTGTTTTTGCGCCGTCCGATCTCGGTTTGTGACTATGATGAAAAAGAGATCGTGATCATTTATAAGATCGTCGGCATTGGCACGGAGCGGATGTCCCGCCTGCCCGTCGGAAGTGTATTGGACGTCCTTTCGGGCTTGGGCAACGGCTTTGACACGAAAAAGAGCGGGCAGAACCCCGTATTGATCGGCGGCGGTGTCGGTGTTCCGCCCTTGTATCATCTGTGCAAGCGGTTGCTCGGGGAGGGCAAGCAGGTGTCCGTCATTCTCGGCTTCAATACCGCCGACGAGGTGTTTTATAAGGACGAATTCGAGGCACTCGGCGCGACCGTTTACGTTGCTACCGCGGACGGAACGGTGGGAACGCGCGGCTTTGTGACCGACGTTCTCAAAAATATAGATTACGATTATTTCTACACCTGCGGTCCGATGCCGATGTTCCGCGCGATCGAGGCGGCGGCGACGACAAGCGGACAGTATAGCTTTGAGGAGCGCATGGGCTGCGGCTTCGGCGCGTGCATGGGCTGCTCCTGCAAGACCAAGTACGGCAACAAGCGCATCTGCAAGGATGGCCCCGTGCTCACAAAGGAGGAGATTTTATGGGAAGACTGAGCGTTGATCTCTGCGGCATTGAGCTCGCAAACCCCGTGATCCCCGCCTCCGGCACCTTTGGCTACGGTTATGAGTTCGCCGAGCTCTACGATATAAACTGTCTCG
>JAZNXP010000094.1:0-7474 GCA_045593965.1 Eubacteriales bacterium
TTCATTTCTACAATAACGAACGTATTCAACTCAAAACAAAACTGACACCACTAGAAAAGCGATGTCAGTTCGTTGCTTAATTATTAAATATACTACCCACAAGGGGCTTTTTGTACTGTCCGCACAATTTGGGGCAGTTCAAAACGAGGGGATTTCAGTTTCGGGTATAGCCTTTTTTCAACCACGCGACGGCATTGCCGCCACGTTCTCTTTTTTTAGATCAAACGGTATTTACGATTTCGAATATTCCATTGCTCCGAGCAACAGTTTTGCTGCCTGTGCGCGCGTCAGGGTGTCGATCGGAGAGATCGCCCCCTCATCGCTTTGCAAAATGCCTGCGAAATGCAAGGAATAGATCGCTTCCTTTGCCCACGTGGGGATCTCGGACGCATCCGCAAAGGTCGGAAGCACGGTCACACCGTCCAGCTCCATCATGTTGGCAAGCATCACTGCCGCCTGCGCGCGAGTAATATCCTCGTTCGGCAAAAAGCATAGCTTTCCGTCCACAAGAGAGCCGTTGACGTATCCCATCGAGTACGCCGCCGAAACGTATCCCTTCATCGTCTCGGGAATGTCCGTATCATCCGCAAAGCCCGTATTGGCAGATGCGGGAACCTCACTCATTCCGAGCGCGTTCATCGCCATGACCAAGAATTCCACGCGGCTGACTCCCTGCTCGGGGTAGAAATAATAAAGATTTCCAACCTGCGTTCCGCTCATCACGCCATTTTCGGTCATCGCCAAAGCGGCGACGTACGCATTGGAATTTTCCATGTCCGCATAGCTAACCGAGGTCGCGAGCAGATTGACGGAGAGATCCACCGTTGCGGACGCGCTGTAATTGCCGTATTTGTCACGCGCGACGTAGGTAAAGCTGTCGGATCCCGCATAGCTTCCGTAGGGTTGATAAATATACGTTCCCAGCGATCGGTTCAAAAGCTTCAACGATCCATGTTCGGGATAAGAGACCACCTCAAAGATCAGCGCATCCCCATCGGGATCGTACGCCGAGAGCGTGCCGTGCGCGGAAAGCCCCCGATACGTGGAGACGTTCAAGGAAAGCTCGGATGCCATTCCGACCGTGGGCGTGTAATTGACTTCATTCAAAAGGTAAATATTGCACGTATGCGTCAAGTCCACCCCGTTCGCCCGAAAGGTGAACGATGCGTGCGTAACGTCATCGCTTGCGGCAGAGAAAACAAGATACGCAAGATTTGCCGCCGAGATCGTCTGTCCAACCGCCACACGGGTCGAGCCCATGAGCAAGTCCCCTTCCGTCACGCTTGGGAGCGAGGAGACCGTGACGTATTGCACGCTTGAGAGATTCAGTCCTCTTTCAAACACGTCCTTGGAAAAGAGAACGTCGTTTCCTCTCGGCATGGAGATCGCGACGTCTGTTTGCGCCGCCATGACCTGCAAGCCGTATGACACGGGTCCCGATGCAGCCTCCGTACCAAGCACGGGAATGCCCAATAAAAAGAACAGGCAAACACATAGCAATAATGACACTCCTTTTTTCCACCGTATGCCCTTCATGTTCCAAAACCGCCTTTCTCATCACAAACTTTGGTTCATTTTATGCCGTGACCGACTCGCTTTAGAACATTGAGCAAAAAATCAGACAACGATAAGGACTTTATTGCTTATGCAGCTTTCGAAATCCATTCGGGGAGACGCCGTATTTCCGTTTGAATACGCCGTAAAAATAGCTCGCGCTTTGAAAGCCGCACGAATAACAGATCTCAAGGATCGGCGTATTGGTGTGAAGCAGAAGGTTGGAAGCGTAATTGATCCGCAACTCGTTGATGTATTCGGCCGTTGTCATACCGCAGTATTTTTTCATGCTGCGCGCCAGATGCTCTCTGCTTTTTCGGCTCAATTCCACCATTCTGTCCATTCCGTATACAAAATTTTCGGTCTGCTCCATCTCCGTCATCAGCTCCGCAAGCCACCGCGGAAGTCCATCGTCCGATTTGTTTGGCAGATCGTAAAAAAAGCGAACGAAGATATCGGCAAGGATGGTGCGCATTCTCAGCTTCAACGCATTTTTGTCCTGCCAATTGACCAGATTCATTTCGCTGATGCGCGCAAACAAGCGTTCCTTTTCAAACGGATTGAGGGTTACGGCAGGCGGAAGATCACAGGAGAGCAATTTTTGAGACGGGAATCCATCCGAAAGATATTGAAACAAAAGCTCCGCCGTTTCCACGGTAAAGGTCAGATTGATATATGCCGTGGATCTGCTTTCGGAATTTTCATAGAGATACCCATGCACGTCATGGGGACGAATAAAAACAAGCGTTCCTTCGGGCAATTTCTGCACCTCTCCGTTGACCAAATGGGTCACCGTTCCGGAAAGCGTAATGAAAATTTCATAATAATCATGCGTATGCGGATAAAAAATATCGTTTGCTCCATAGATGTAGCGGTAACGGCATTCCGTTCCCGGATCGATCTGTGTAGCCGCAGTCAGAAGCGGATATTTCTGCATAACATTCCCTCCAAAAATATCACTATAGTGTAATTATTATATCAAAATAGTGGTAGTTTTGCAACGGTTTTCGTGTTAGAATTAAAAAAACAGCAAATTTTAACAAAAAGGAGCTTGGTTATGAAAAAATTGCATTTGCTTTGTAACGCGCACATCGACCCCGCCTGGCTTTGGCGTTGGAATGAGGGACTTGCGGAAACGCTTTCGACCTTCCGTGTTGCCGCGGATTTTTGTGAAAATTACGATGGATTTATATTCAATCACAACGAAGCGTTGCTTTATGAATGGGTCGAGGAGCATGAGCCCGCACTGTTTGCACGCATTCAGAAGCTGGTCAAGGACGGAAAATGGAGGATCATGGGCGGCTGGTATCTCCAGCCCGATTGCGTGATGACCTCGGGCGAGAGCTTTCTTTCTCAAATTGAGCTTGGGCACGCGTATTTCAAGGAAAAATTCGGCGTCACCCCCACCACTGCCATCAATTTCGATCCCTTTGGACACTCTCGGGGACTGGTGCAGATCTTAAAGAAGAACGGCTATGACAGCTACCTTTTCATGCGTCCGCGCGCAAGCGAAATCAAAGGCGATTTCATTTGGGAGGGCTTTGACGGCAGCCGTATCCTCACCCACAAATTGCTTTATGGCTATAATTCACAGAAGGGTCAAGCATTACAAAAGATCAAGGATTATGTAAAGGATGTCAAGGACACCGAAATCGGTCTTTGTCTCTGGGGGATCGGAAACCACGGAGGCGGTCCCTCCAAGATCGACCTGGAAGACATCAACGCCTTCATCAAGGAAGCCGATATAGAGATGCTCCACTCAAGCGCGGAGGATTATTTTGCCGACGTCAAGCAGCAAGGCACCGATGGTTTGGATGTGGTAAAAACCTCTCTCATCCCTTGCATGGTTGGCTGTTACACGTCTATGGTGCGCATCAAGCAAGCAAACAGACGCCTGGAAAACAAGATCGCCTTGACCGAAAAAGCAATGAGCTACGCCTCCATGCTGACCGATTTTGAGGACGACGGCGTTGAATTGCAGAAAGCAAAAAAGGCTCTTGCATTCTGTCAATTTCACGACATTCTCCCCGGCTCCGGCATCAAAGCCGTTGAGGATGACAGTCTCCAAACGCTCCACTACGGTGAGGAAATTGTCGATAAGCTCTACACCAAGGCGTTCTTCAAGCTCTGTCAGGGACAAAAGAAGGCAAAGGACGGCGAGATCCCGATCATGATCTTCAATCCGCATCCGTATGAGATCGAGAACGAATTTGAGATCGGTTTTATGCTGCAGAACCAAAACTGGAACGAGAATGAGATCACGCTCGCAACCGTTTACGATGCCGACGGCAACGAGCTTCCCACGCAGAATGAAAAGCCCGATTGCACCTTCAATCTCGACTGGATCGAAAAGGTCAGCTTCAAGGCAACGCTGGCTCCTTCGTCTGTTACACGCTTCGATTGCCGCTTGCGCACGGTCAAGAAGGATACCCTTCCCACGCACGTCATCGACGGGGATCATATTACCGTAGAAAATGACAGAATGAAGGTATCCATCAACAAAAAAACAGGCTTGATCGAGCAATACGAGGTGGACGGAAAGTCTTATCTGAAGAACGGCGGAAAGCTCGAGGTCTATTCTGATAACGAGGATCCTTGGGGCATGACCGTAGACGGCTTTTACGATCTTGATGGTTGCTTTGAGCTGATGAGCGACGAGGAAGCCAACGCATTTGCGGGATATCCCGAAGAAAAGCTCTCCAACGTTCGTATCGTTGAGGACGGAGCAGTCAGAACCAAGGTGCAGGCATTCTTCAAATACAACCGTTCTACCGCTGTTGTGGAATACACGCTTCCCAAGGACAACGCCTATATTGATGTAAATATTCTGATGTATTCTCAAGAACCGAACAAAATGATCAAATACCGCTTGGATACCGATCTTTGCGGTACGCCTTGGGGAGAAACGGCATTTGGTGAGCAGGAATTATTCGATGACGATCGAGAGGAGGTCTACCACAAATGGTGCGGCATCCGCCAGGGTGAGGACGCGCTCTACGTCATCAACAATGGTACCTACGGTGGAAGCTTTAGCAGAAGCACCGTGAAGCTCTCGCTTCTTCGCACTCCCGTTTATTCGGCACATCCTGTTTATGACAGGCAGATCGCGCCTCACGACCGTCACATGGATCACATCGACATGGGAGAGCGTCGCTTCTGCTTCCGCATCACCACCAAGAAAAACATTGAGCGCGAGGCACATATCTACAACGAAGCTCCCCGCGCGCTCTCCTTCTTCCCCACAGGCGATGGAGAACAGCTTTCAAGTGCCATCACCGTGGACAATCCCGAGGTGGTTCTGTCCTCCGTGAAAAAAACGGAGAACGGGTACCGTCTCACGCTTCTCAATTTTTCCAAGCATGCAAACCAAGCGCACGTTTCCATTCCTCCCCTGCATACGGAATTGGACATTGCCCTTGGAGCATTCGAATATCAAACGATTGAAATCTGAACGCAAAAAAAGCTTCCGTATGTCCAATGACATACGGAAGCCCGATAAACGCAAAGAACGCCTGTCCGCATGGACAGGCGTTCTTCGTTGTGATAGATCAGATCTGCTCCTTAACCTTGGAAGCCTTACCGACTCTGTCACGCAGATAGTACAGCTTCGCGCGGCGGATTCTACCGACGCGGATAATGTCTACCTTTTCAACATTGGGAGAATGGATCGGGAAGGTCTTCTCAACACCAACACCGTAGGAAATACGTCTTACGGTAAAGGTCTCGGAGATTCCGCCGCCGTGCTTAGCGATAACGGTACCTTCGAACATCTGGATTCTCTCTCTGCTACCCTCTTTGATCTTGTTGTGAACGCGAACGGTATCACCGATGCGGATCAGGGGCAGCTCCTCTTTCAATTGCTCGTTTGTAAAAGCCTCAAGTAAATTCATTTTTGAGCCCTCCTAAAATACCGAGCGTTCATGCGAGCATGCAGCGGACCGCTCTAAAATCTTGCGCCCATAGCGCAACGGCAGTATTATACCACACTTTTTTCTGTTTTGCAAGTCTTTTTTCGAATTTTTCTCAAAAAAATGAAAATTATTTTGTCATTTTTTCCTGCTTGACCTTATGATCGATCACGTGGCGCGATGCAAGTTCACGGTGAATGTCCTCCAGAGAAATTCCCATCTGGATCATCAGCACCATGACGTGATATGCAAGATCCGCGATCTCGTAAATTGTCTCCTTCTTGTCATCCGCCTTTCCCGCGATGATGACCTCGGTGCATTCCTCGCCGACCTTTTTCAAAATCTTATCCAATCCCTTTTCGAAGAGATAGGTCGTATAAGAGCCTTCCTTCTTCTCGGTCTTTCTTCCCTCGATCAGCTTCATCAGCCCTTCCAGAGAAAACTCATGCAGCTCCTCGCTCTCCCATACGGGATTTTCAAAGCAGGACGTTGTTCCCAGATGACACGCGGGACCGTCGGGCTCGACCAGAACGGTCAGCGCATCCTTATCACAATCAGCGGTAATGGAGACGATATGCTGGTAATTTCCGCTTGTTTCTCCCTTGAGCCAGAGCTGTTGTCTGGATCTGCTCCAGAAGCAGGTCAGTCCCTTCTCCATTGAGATCTGCAGGCTTTCACGGTTCATGTATGCCAGCGTCAGCACCTTCTTGGTGACCGCATCCACGACGATCGCGGGGATCAGTCCCTTTTCATCAAATTTCAGTTCATCAATATTGATCATAGTATTCTCCTTTTATCTTATCGGCGCACGGGAATGCCGTACGTCGCAAGCTCGTTTTTGAGATCGTTGATCTCGACTTCTCCAAAATGGAAAATGGACGCGGCAAGTCCCGCATCAATGGTGGGAATGGTTTGGAACAGCTTGACAAAATCCGCCTTGCAGCCCGCGCCGCCCGATGCGATCACGGGAACGGACACCGCCTCGCAAACCTTCTCCAAAAGCTCCAGATCAAAGCCGTTTTTGACACCGTCGGTATCAATGGAGTTGACGACTACCTCACCCGCGCCCGCATTCACGCAACGCTTGATCCATGAGATCGCCTCCATGCCCGTGTCCTCTCTGCCACCCTTGGCAAATACGTGGAACGCTCCGTCCACGCGCTTGACGTCCGCCGAGAGCACCACACACTGGTCCCCGTACCGCTTTGCCGCTTCTCCAACAAGAGAAGGATTGCGGATCGCGCCCGAATTGACGCTGACCTTATCCGCTCCGCACTTGAGCACGCGGTCAAAATCCTGCACGGTATTGATGCCGCCGCCCACCGTGAGCGGAATGAAGATCGTCCGCGCGACCTCGGTCAGAATATCGGTAAACAACGCTCTTCCCTCTGCGGACGCGGTGATATCGTAAAATACCAATTCGTCCGCGCCGTGCGAGCTGTAGTAACGCGCCAGCTCCACGGGCGAGGAGACGTCATTCAGTCCTTCAAAATTCACGCCCTTAACGACTCTGCCGTTTTTGACGTCCAGGCAAGGGATAATTCTCTTTGTGATCATTTTGCCACCTCGATCGCTTCCTTGAGCGAGATCGCGCCCGTGTAGTACGCCTTTCCGATGATCGCGCCATAAAGCTCCATCTCGCGGAGCGCGCGCACGTCATCGATCGAAGATACGCCGCCCGATGCGACGATCTGCAAGGAAAACCGTTTGGAAAGCTCTCTATAAAGCTCACGGTTGGTCCCCTTCATCGCGCCGTCCTTGGAAACGTCGGTGCAAATGACCGTTTTGACGCCGATCTCTTGCATCCTCTCGCAAAACGCGAACGCATCCTTGCCCGAACGCTCGGTCCAGCCGTGAATGGCGACCTCACCGTCCTTGATGTCTACACCAACGGCGATTTTTTCGCGGTATTTTTCCACCATGCGGCGCAAAAAAGCTTCATCCGTAACCGCCGCCGTGCCGAGAATAACACGGTTGACACCCGCATCCAAATATCTGCGCACCGTTTCCTC
>JAZNXP010000095.1:0-15442 GCA_045593965.1 Eubacteriales bacterium
CCTTGATGTCAAGAAGCCACGCCATATGGTTGATGCCCGCGATGGTGTAACGGCAATCTTCGTCCTTAATATCAAGCCCCAACGTATCAAACAGGCTGGGAACGCAGACCTGCACGCTATGGCAAAGACCGACCGTTTTGACCTTGGTGAAGCGTTGCATATAGCCTGTCAGGATCGCCATGGGGTTGGTGTAATTGAGGAACCACGCGTTGGGGCAGACCTCCTCCATGTCACGCGCAAAATCCTTCAATACGTGAATGGTGCGCATGCCGCGGAAGATACCGCCGATGCCGAGCGTGTCCGCGATGGTCTGGCGCAGACCGTATTTTTTCGGGATCTCAAAGTCGATGATGGTGCAGGGGTCGTAAAGCCCTACCTGGATGGCATTCACGACGAAATCCGCACCGCGAAGCGCATCCTTGCGTTGCTCCACACCAAGATATTTGCGCACGGTCGCGCGTCCCTGATTGATCGTATTGTTCATGCAGGTGATGAGCAGATAGGATTCCTCAAGTCTTTCTTCGTTGATGTCATAAAGTGCGATTTCCATATCGTGGAAAGCATCACAGCACATCGTGTCTCCAAGCACGTTTTTGGTAAAAATAGTGCTTCCCGCACCCATAAATGTAACCTTCATAATCGTCCTCCCAATAAAAAATATAGTGTTTTCTTACGCAAAATCCGTTGCAATTGAAGCTTTTTGCGTCCTTGGGCTTATTTTATCATATTTTTTGAAAAAATCTATTGCATTAAGTAACCCAAATATGTTATAATGTAACCAATCTGAAAAGCAAGGAGAAGAAAGATGCAGGATGCTTTGGAATGCGTATTGGTGAACCGTCATTTTGCGGATCTCAATCCGCTGGTGCTCGGAAGCGAGCAATGCGCAAAAAATAAAAAATTCGGTCCCGCAGTACGCAAATACACGTTGATCCATTACGTCGCGAGCGGCAGCGGCTTTTTCGAAAAGGGCGGTGCGTGCTATCCCGTTCACGCGGGAGAGGCATTTTTGATCCTTCCCGACGAGATCACGACCTATTACGCAAACCCCGAGGATCCGTGGCATTATCAATGGATCGGCTTTGATGGGGGACTCTCGGAGCGGTTTGCGACCTTACCGCCCGTGTTTTCCATGTCCTCCAACTGGATCAGGGAGATGCTGGATACGGCAGAGTCGGAAATGAGGGAATACAAGATCTCCGCCGCGCTGTTCCGCATGTACGCGGAGCTGTTTGCCGCGCCCAAATCCAAGCACCAATACGTCAAGCAGGTGCAGAATTATATCCACGCATTGTATATGCAGGATCTTCAGGTAGAGAGCATCGCGCAGAAGATGAATCTGGACAGACGCTATCTCTCCCGTGTGTTCAAAGAGAAAACAGGAGTCACGGTCAAGGACTATCTGATCGGCGTTCGCATGGAGGAAGCCAAAAGACGCTTGGAGACGGGAGAATCGATCACGGATGCGGCACGTCTTTGCGGCTATGATGACGTTTGTAATTTTTCCAAGATGTTCAAAAAGCGGTTTGGGATCAGTCCCCAGCAATGGCAACAGAGAAATCGGATCTGACGCGAGGAAAAATGTTTTTCCAAAATTGAGAATAGCGGTTGATTTTGCTATGATTTTATGTTATACTAATCTATAAAGTTTAAGTTTTTGGAGGCATCGACTATGTGCGCGAAAAAGAAGGATCGGACAGCGGAATTGCTTGGGCTTATCAATCAGAGTCCCACGGCGTTTCATGCAGTGAATACCGTTTCGAAAATGCTGCTCAAGGACGGCTTTGTTGAGCTGAACGAGGCAGATGAATGGAAGCTTGAGGCGGGAAAGGGATATTTCGTTACCCGCAATCAAAGCGCGATCATTGCATTCCGTCTCCCAAGCGGAGAAGCCGAGCATTTTCTGATCGGCGCGAGCCATACCGATTCTCCGATGTTCAAGGTCAAAAAGGAAGCGCTTTCATCTGCTTGCGGAGAATATCTGCGTCTGAACACCGAGGTTTACGGCGGCACGATCCTCTCTACATGGACCGACCGTCCCTTGACGTTGGCGGGACGCGTGATCGTGAAGGATGGCGAGCTTTTCCGCTCGGAGTTGGTTCATATTGACCGTGACCTGCTTCTGATCCCGAACGTCGCGATCCACCTCAACCGAGGCGTGAATTCGGGATATTCGTATAACCCCGCTGTGGATATGCTTCCGCTCTTTGCGCAGGAAAAGGATGGGGACGATGCATTGCTGACGCTTCTGGCAAAGGAATTGAATTGCGACGTTGAGAGCATTGTTGGCACAGAGCTTTACGTTGTAAACCGCACCCCGAGCACCGTATGGGGGAAGAACGGCGAATTTTTCTCCGCACCTCGCATCGATAATCTCATGTGTGCTTACGGTACGCTTGAAGGCTTCCGCGCAACAGCTCCCAAGAATGCCGTGACGGTCTATTACGCGGCGGACAACGAGGAGACGGGAAGCTCGACCAAGCAGGGCGCGGGATCGGTATTCCTTTCGGACACCGTGGATCGCATCTGCGAGGCACTTGAAAAAGACAAGAGACGGATGCTTGCGTCCTCGATGATGGTCTCCGCCGATAACGGACACGCAAAGCACCCCAACCATCCCGAGCTCAGCGATGCGCAGAACGCGCCGAAGCTCAACGGCGGTGTTGTGATCAAGTACAATGCCGCGCAGAAATATACCACGGAAGGTCTTTCGGCGGCGATCTTTGAGGAGATCTGTCGGCGTGCGGACGTTCCCGTGCAATGCTATGCCAACAGAAGCGATATGCCGGGCGGCTCGACCTTGGGAAGCATTTCCAACACGCTTGTTCCCTTGATGACCGTGGATATCGGTATGGCGCAGCTTGCCATGCATTCCGCGTATGAAACCGCGGGCAGCCGTGACACCGAGCATCTCGTTGCCGCGATGAAGGCGTTTTATTCGTGCCGTCTGACCGCATCGGGTGACGGCGTTTACAGACTTTTGAATGCATAACGAAACAGTTCCGCAAGGAGCGTTGCCAAACGGTTGAAAAGGAGACACACAGAGATGTATAGGATCGGATTTGACAATGAGAAATATATTTCCATGCAGTCGGAGCATATCCGCCGCCGTATCGATCAGTTCGGCGGAAAGCTGTATCTGGAATTTGGCGGAAAGCTGTTTGATGACTATCACGCCGCGCGCGTGCTTCCGGGATTTGTGCCCGACAGTAAGATTCGCATGCTCATTCAGCTCAAGGAGCAGGCGGAGATCGTGATCGCCATCAACGCGAACGATATTGAAAAAAATAAGATCCGAGGAGATCTCGGAATTACGTACGATCTTGACACGTTGCGGCTGATCGACGCGTTCCGCAGCTTTGGGCTGTACGTCGGAAGCGTGGTGCTCACCCGTTGGCAGGATCAGCCTGCGGCGATCAAATTTCAAAAGCGTCTTGAATCTTTGGGCGTTCGCGTTTACAGACATTACTGTATTGAGGGCTATCCGTCGAATATCGATTTGATCGTCAGTGACGAAGGTTACGGAAAGAACGATTATATCGAAACGAGCCGCTCGCTTGTGATCATCACCGCCCCGGGTCCGGGAAGCGGAAAGATCGCGACGTGCCTCAGTCAGCTCTATCACGACCATAAGCGCGGTATTCAGTCGGGATACGCGAAATTTGAGACCTTCCCGATCTGGAATTTACCCTTGAAGCATCCCGTTAACCTTGCGTACGAGGCGGCGACGGTGGATCTGAACGATACGAATATGATCGATCCCTATCATCTGGAAGCATACGGCGAGACGACCGTGAACTATAACCGAGACGTTGAGATCTTTCCCGTGCTGAACGCGATGTTCAAGCGCATCAGCGGAGAATCACCCTATAAGTCTCCCACGGATATGGGAGTCAATATGGCGGGAAACTGCATCGTCGATGACGAAGCTGTCCGCTGTGCCGCGAAAATGGAGATCATTCGCCGTTACTATACCGCTCTTTGCGATTCTCGCAAAAACGGAAGCGAGGGCAAGGATGTTGAAAAGCTGAAGCTGATCATGCAAACTGCCGATATTGACCTTGATTACCGAAGGGTCGTGCAGGCGGCGAAGGATAAGGCGGAAGCGACGGGCGGCAAGCCTGCCGTTGCGTTGGAGCTTTGCGACGGTAGGATCGTTACGGGAAAGACGTCCCGCTTGCTTGGAGCGACCTCTGCCGCGCTGATCAATGCACTGAAGGTCTTGGCGGAAATCGACGACCGCATCAATCTGATCTCTCCCGAAATTCTGGAACCGATCACCAACCTCAAGGTCAAATCCTTGGGAAGCTCCAATCCGCGCCTGCATCCGAATGAGGTTCTGATCGCGCTTTCGATCTGCGCGGTGAGCGATCCCATTGCTAAAAAGGCGTTGGAGCAGCTGCCGAATTTGCGCAAGTGTGAGCTTCATTCCTCGGTGATCCTTTCCGAGGCAGATTCGCACACACTTAAAAAATTGGGGATATACTTAACGTGTGAGCCCGCTTATGAAAGCAAGAGACTTTACCACGGATGCTAACGTGATTTTTATTTACAGAGGATAACATGGGAACTTTATTTGATTATATCAAGTGGCGCGGAGACCTGAGCTTTTCGCAGGCTCCCTTGAACGATGTTGACAGCTTGATCTTTTCACTGATTTCCTATATCGATTTTCAAGGGATCGTGCCAAGCGGTTTTGTGGGTGCCGTGCCGATCAAAGCGGCGGCAAATACCTTTTTTGCGCGCAATCCGAACTATAAAAAATATTCCATGGGATTGATCGTCCCGAAAGAGATCGTCAAGCTGTTTCGTGATCTGAAGGATACGAAGCGCTTTCGCAACGTCAATATGGCGGCGTACGTCAATGAGATCGACACCGAAAGGGAGATCCAATTCTCGGCGACCACCTTTTTCCCCGGGGATGGGAGCGCGGTGGTGACCTATCGGGGAACGGATGATACCTTGGTCGGTTGGAAGGAGGACTTCAACATGAGCTTCCTTTCCGTTGTTCCCGCGCAGATCGCGGCAACGGAATATCTCAATCGCGCGGCGCGGAGCTTTGACGGTCCGCTGTACGTCACGGGACACAGTAAGGGCGGAAATCTTTCGGTCTATGCTGCGGTACACGCCGATAGGGAGGTACAGGATCGGATCATGCAGATCTGGAGCAATGACGGTCCCGGCTTTAGCAAAGAGATCGTCGAGAGCGAGCCGTATTTAAGAATGCATCCGCTGATCCGTTCCTTCGTTCCGGAGTCGGCGGTGGTCGGTATGCTTTTGGAGCATACGGAAAATTATATGGTCGTCAAAAGCAAGCAGACGGGACTTCTTCAGCACAACGGCTTGAATTGGGAGGTCATGGGCGGCTCGTTCGTTCACGTGGCGCACGTTACGTCGGAAAGCAAACGGATCGACCGCACGATACGGCAATGGATCGGAGGTCTGACGCCTGAACAAAGAGAGATCTTCATTGAATCGATCTATCAGATCCTTTCCGCGGATGACACGCTGACCTTGACCGATCTCGTCGGAGCAAAGAAAAAATGGCTTGCAAGAAGCAAGGATCTGGATCCGCAGGTCCGAAAGACGGTGCAAGAGGTCCTGTCGGCACTGATCAATATCAATACCAAAAATCTGCTCGTTGGAATCTTGCCGTCCAAGGGTGCCGATAAGGGCATAAAGGACGGGCAATAGACGGAGGAGCTTATGGAGCTTGTATTATTAACGGCGATCGGCGTTGGCGGAGCTACCGTGATCGGTGCGCTGATCGGATTCTTATTTCGAAATATTTCTCATAAATTCAGCGATATCATTCTGTCCTTTGCGGCAGGCGTCATGCTTTCCGCCGCGATTTTGGGACTGATATTGCCTTCCTTGGAGTACGGAGATCCAAACTTCAGTTGGTTGGTGACCGTCGCGGGAATTTTCGTCGGCGCTCTGTGCATCAACGTGCTGGACCGCTTGGTTCCGCACCTTCACCGTTTGGTTGGAGCCGATACCGAGGAGCATGCCGCAAACGAGAAGGTAAAGGTCGATAAAATTCTGCTGTTCGTGACGGCGATCGCGATCCACAATCTTCCCGAGGGCATTGCCGCGGGTGTTGGCTTCGGTTCGGGAAATACGACCGACGCGCTTCTGATCGCGGGCGGAATTGCTCTGCAGAACATTCCCGAGGGCATGGTCATTATTGCTCCCATGTTAGCGGCGGGGATCACTCCGAAAAAGACCTTCATTTGCGCGGCGGCAACGGGCTTGATTGAGGTCATCGGTACCTTGATCGGTTATTTTGCGGTCAGTATTTCTTCCATGATCCTGCCGTTTGCGCTTGCGTTTGCGGGAGGGACGATGCTGTACGTTGTCAGCGATGAAATGATCCCCGAGACACATGAGCACGGAAATGAGCGTGCGGCAACGTATGCGTTGCTGATCGGTTTTTGTCTGATGCTGGTGATGAGCGTTTTCTTTTGAGGATGCTCCAAGATGCTTTTTTTTGCGTAATCATTTATAAAAAATGAAGATTTACCGTTTTTCGCACCGGACTTGCTTTTGAAAAAGCATTGTGCTATGATATATCTGTTTATAAAGCCGAAGGAAGGGGAATGCTATGAAATTGTTTATTGATACAGCCAACGTGGATGAGATCCGTGCCGCCAATGAGCTTGGCGTGATCTGCGGAGTAACGACCAATCCGTCTTTGATCGCAAGAGAGGGAAAGGTCTTTGAAAACGTGATCGCAGAGATCACGTCGATCGTGGATGGTCCCATCAGCGCAGAGGTCGTGGCACTGGATGCCGAGGGAATGGTGAAGGAAGCACGTGAGCTGGTAAAGATCCATAAGAATATCGTGATCAAGATCCCGATGACCGAGGAAGGACTGAAGGCGGTCAAAATCCTTTCCGCCGAGAAGGTTCGCACCAACGTTACGTTGATCTTCAGCGCGGCACAGGCATTGCTTGCCGCAAGAGCGGGAGCATCCTACGTCAGCCCGTTTGTGGGACGTCTGGATGATATTTCGGATAACGGCATCGACCTTGTCAGCGACATTGCGCAGATCTTTGAAATCCACGAGATCAAAACGGAGATCATCGCCGCAAGCATCCGAGGGCCGCAGGACGTCACCGACGCGGCAAAGTGCGGCGCGCATATCGCGACCGTTCCGTATAAGGTGATCCAACAGATGATGAAGCATCCTCTGACCGATATCGGAATTCAAAAGTTCATGGATGACTGGAAAAAGACCTTTGGAGCTTGATCCCTTCCATATCAAAACGTTCCCGAACAGCATTCCCTGTTCGGGGACGTTTTTGTCGCTTTTTAAAGGATCTCTTCAAGCGGAATGGCGACTGTGCGCCCTGCGGGAAGAGAATAGATGCGAACCTCATCGGGAAGGGAACCGAAGAGTGCTTCTACGGCTTTTGCGTAGCAAGCAAGCTGGTATCCGTGGGAACGCTTCATTTTTTCGGTCAATGCGTGATCATCCGTAAGCTCGGCATTGGTCAGGTGGTCGGTCTTATAGTCGATCAGAATGCGCTTTCCGTTTGGAAGCGTGATCAGAAGGTCGATCGAGCCTTGCACGAAGATCGTTTGATCGCGAAGCTGATCGGAAAGCTCGCTTCTGGCAGTCAGATCCTGCATCGGGAAGAAGAGCCCAAAGGTCAGCTCTCTTTGCACTTCACGGGCAGAGAGGATCCATTGCATCAGATCGCTCTTCAAGAAGGCGTTCAGCTGCTCACGGTTGAGAAGTGCTTCCGTGGTAGGAGAAATAAAGCAATCCGATAGCAGTTGGGCACATTCCGCATCCAGACCGTTTGCGGCAAGACGCTCAAAATCGCAGAACTCCAGGAAGGCGTGCGTTGCCGTGCCGATATCGGTCGCTTTGGCTTTTCCGTGCGCGTCTAAAAGCGTGTCGAAGGAGACGTCTCTTTTCATCAGCTCCAGATGTGCCTGAATGGAACGTTCGTCCTCGTCATCCGCTAACATATCGTCCAAAAGTCCGGGGCGGAGTCGGGAAGCCGCCACCTTGGTCGGCAATCCCTGCAGAGAGGAGAAGGGATAGAGGAAGGCATCACGATCCTTCAGGATCCGAACGTAACGGCTGTCTGTGCCGCCAAGAGACACGGCAGTATTCGAAGGAGCGGATGCGGACGATTCTTCCGTGCTTGCTTCCCCCACTTCCTGCAAATCTTGCAGTTCTGCGATCTCCTGAGGGGAAAAATAATGCAGAAGTGCGTGATAGTTTCCCTCGTTCGTTCCTTGCTCGGCGATCGCGGCGAGGATCCATGTCATGTAGCTGTATCCTTTCAGGATCGACATCCGTTTCCCTCTGCGGATCGCTTGTGCCTGTGCCTGCGTGGTCTCCCATTTTCCTCGGAGCGTACCCGTGACGTAGAGACGTTCTCTCGCACGGGTCAGAGCAACGTAAAGCGTGCGGATGTTTTCTTCGACCAGATCCTGCTCGACCGCTCTTTTAACAGCGGTCCTCAAAAGGTTGTCCTCCTGTACGCTGCTTTCTTCATTGTAAAGAAGAGAAGCAAAGCCCGCTTCCTTGTGATAGATCAGAGACTTTTTGAGATCGTCCTTGTTGAAGTATGCCGCGCTGTTATGCAAAAATACAACGGGAAATTCCAAGCCCTTGGAATGATGGATCGTCATGATCGTGACGGCAGATACCGTCGAAGCGGCACCTGCTTTGATCTCATCCTTTTCGAGAAGCTTTGTGACGTGCTGCAAAAAACCGTAAAGTCCGCACCAGGAGGAGCGTTGATAGACGCGCGCCTGCTCATAGAGATAACGGAACGCGGGAAGCTCGGTGTATGGTTTGATCTTTTCTTCCAGATAGAGAAGATGCAAAAAACGGTCGGCGGGCTGAACTGCGGCAAGCTTGCGTTGCTTTTCCAGCCAAGCCACGGTCAGCCTTGCTTTCTCGGCAAGAGAAGCATTGGGAAGCTCGGCACCGTGCTCCAATGCGTCAAAGAGCGCATGTCTGGAGGAGAGTGCTTCGCGAAGAATATGTACCTCTTCCAACGTAAAGCCACCAAGCGGAGACAGCAGAAATTCCGAAAGCGGAAGATCGCGATAGGGATTGTCGATCACGCGGAGCAGATTGATAAAATCAACCATGATGGGTGCGTGAAGCGGATTTTCGGCAACCTCACAGCGTGCGGGAATGCGACGCTTATTCAGCTGATGCAGGACTGCTTTCCCGTGCTTCTTGGAGCGCACGAGAATGACAATGTCACAGGGCTTGATCGGCTCTCCGCTGTCCAGCGTTTCTTCTTTGATCAGACGCTCGATCTCCTTGGCGGTCCAGATCGCCTCGGGCTTGTCCACGTTGTCATCCTCCTCCATCCCGAGTGCCGCTTTTGCTTTTTTGGCGGAAAACGGGGGAAAGACAGCGATCTGAACGGGAACGGGATGTGTGGACGGGAGAGGCTTATCGTGCTTCTTGGAGCATTGCAGATCATCCTCGTCACGGTATCCGACGCTTGCCTCGCTTGCCGAGAAGAGGAAGGAGCAGACCTGATTGGTAAAATCAATGATGGGCTGATCGCAACGGAAGTTTTCGGACATGAAAACGCAAAGTCCGTTTGCGTCCTCTTGGGACTGCTCATTGTGAAGCGGGAAGGCGCGGCGATATTCGGCGAAAATCGAGGGCTCGCTTCCTCGGAAGCCGTAGATGCTTTGCTTGATGTCACCAACCATGAAGCGGCGATCACTGCCGATGGCGGCAAAAATACCGTCTTGCATACGGTCAACATCCTGATATTCGTCGATATAGACCGCGTCGTACTGTGCCGCGAGCGATCTTGCAAAGGGAGTCGGGGAGTCGTCTTTGGAAACGAGCATTTCGTAAAGCATTCCGCGCACGTCATTGTATTCCAATACGCCCCGTGACCTCTTTTCCTCGAGAAATCTGTCACGGTAGGTCTTCAGGAGCAGATGCAGCATTTCGCAAAGCTCTGCCGTGCGCAGAATTTGATTCGCAAGATCTTCGTTTGCATCGGTAAGATCGCCCTGCAGGGCTTCCACGTGCTTTTTATAAATTTCGCGGAAGGACTGATAGCGCAAAACGTCCGTTGTCTTTTCAAAAGCCCCTCGGAAGCTTCCGCGGAAAAAGGATTGCGACGTTTGATAGAGTGCCGAAAGATCGTCCTTTTCCATGTCGCGCAATACGGCGACGGCAAAATCACGGTCGGAGGAGAGCAGACCCGAGCAGAGCACGTCCGCACCGGGATCGCCCGAAAGACGTGTGAAAAAGTCCTGCAACAGCTCCAGATCCTCCGAAAAAAGATCGGTGTAGAGCTTTTTCAAGCTCTTGCCGTAGGAGGTCTGCAAAAACGGAAGTCCACACTCCGCACGGAGTTGAACGGCAAGTGCCTTGAGGCGGTCGATCCCCATAGGATCCTTGGAAAACTGATTGTAAAATTCCAACAGAAGCGGGATCAGCTTGCCGTCGCTTCGATTGGTCAGCAAATGGTTCAAAGAAGCGGCAAAGCGGTTGGAACGGATAATGCTCAAGGCAGAGCCTTCGGCTGACTCGGGGGTGTAGGTTTTGTAAAATTCCTCGATGACCGAATTGAGAATTTCGGCAGAGAGCACGTCCAGCTCGTTGTCATCCGCGATGCGGAAGGTGGAGGGGATGTTAAGCTGCTCAAAGTGATCGCGAACGGTTCTTTGAAAGAAAGAATCGATGGTTGAGATCTGTGCGCTACCAAGCAGGAAGAGTTGATGAGAAAGATGGGAATTCTCGGGATTTTCCGCAAGTGCGTCCGAAAGTGCCGACGCAATACGGCTTTTCAATTCCGCAGCAGCCGCGCGTGTGAAGGTAACGATGAGCATACGGGAAAGATCTGCAGGATGCTCTTTACGGGTCAGCGAGCGGATGATGCGTTCGGTCAAAACACTGGTCTTTCCCGAGCCTGCGGCTGCGGATACCAGGAGCGTTTTTGGGTATTGCTTCATTGCGGCTTCTTGTGCGCCTGTCCAAGTTCTTGCCATGGCTCAATCCTCTCCTTCCTTTTGCTGATATGCTTTATCGCAATTCTTTTTGATCGAACAGAATCTGCAAGCATCCTCGGAAGGAGTTTTGTAGGCTTCTCCCGAAAGAATGCGTTCGCCGATCGATACGACGGCGTTTTTCATGTCTGCCTGCAATTCCTCCAGCTCCTTTGCGCTTTGCATCTCCAGATCGGCAAGGTAGCTTTGATTTGCGGAGCTGTCGGCTGCCGCTTTGACGGTTTCCTCGTCCAGAAAAAATCCGCTTCGGCAGACGGTGACCTTTTTATCCTTGCTGATCGCGTAAAGATACTGCGCACCTGCGGCACGGAGTGTCGGATCGGACGCAAGAAGTGCGTAAAGGTAAAGAACCAGCTGCATATCCATTCCCGAGCGGACGTCCTTGACGGAGAATTGCGTGCTTGATCCCGATTTGTAATCGATCACGCGAACGTACATCTTTCCGTCGATCTCGCGCAGATCCACGCGGTCGATCGTTCCGCTCAAAAGGACCTTACAGCCGTCGCGCAGAGGAAATTCCACTGCGGGAAGCGACGAAGGACTTGCTTTTCCGATGTCTTGCTCGAAGCGTGAGGGAACGAATTCACTGTTTTTCAGCTCGTTGATGATCTCGCCGAGCATTTTCAGAGCGAATTTACGCAGACGGTAGAAGGTGTGAAGCTGACGCGGCTCCATTTCCGAAAGTGGGAACGGGAATACGTCATGCAGGTAATCGTGAATGATGCTGTCCGTCAATTCCTCGATTTTTGATTCGTCGGGCAAGGACAGCGTTCCGTCCTCATTGAGAGATTCACGGAGAAAGCATTCAAAAATATGATGCAAGAAAATACCGTCGTCGTTATACGCCAGAGCAGAATCCTTGACCGAACGGTTTTTGAGCACGTAGGTGCTGTAATAGCTGTATGGGCAAAGAACAAAATCCTTCAGCTTCGTTTGTGACATGTGAAGAACGGTATTCTTTGGCATGGGAGGGAGTCGCTCCTCGGCGGCTGTGCCCGCTGTGCTTCTGTTTGGATCGAAATACGCCTTGACCCTTGTGCTGTCAAAGGCTTCTACGTCTCCTTGCAGGAGATATTTTGCTCTGGTGAAGGCAAGTGAGGGGGCACGGTCGGAGTCCGTTCCGGAGGAGGAAACGGTGAAGAGAAGCAGCTTCCTTGAGGGCTTGCTGACGGCGCGATAGACGTAAAGCATTTCCTCAAAGGAACGCGTTTCTTCACGGGAATCCAGAGTGATACCGAGATCCTTGAGAGTGATCTTGTCGCTTTCGGTAAGGATCCCGTCGTCTGAAGCGGCACGGGGGAATTCTCCGTCGCAAAGTCCCAAAAGCAGGGAAGCCTTTACGTTTTCCACACGGAGCGTGGGAGCGGAGCCGATAATCACGCAATCCTGCGTCTGCGGGATCGATCCCATATCGGTCTCCGAGAAGAAGATCGAGAGAGCGGTTGCAAATTCATCCACCGAAATCTCGGTGTCGGGCAGCGTTTTTGCAAGCGTTGCCAAGGCATTCGTCACACCCTGATAAAGGCGGAGCGTTTCGCTTGCCTCTCTCTTCTGACCGAGCAGAAGCTCACGGTGCGCAAGCTCCGAAAGGCGGGTGGGAATGTTGAGTGCTTGCAGGTATTCGTAAAGCGCGCGGCAACGCGCGGGCACGGTATGTACGGCGCGCATCGTGGCGGTAAGCTTCATCAGCGGCTCCATCACGGTCTTTCTGGTGCGGTTTGCCGATTCCAGAATGGTGTCCGCGCGCGAGGAACGTTCGGTGGTCAAGCCGTCGGGATTCATGCTCCAGAGCGGATCGGTAAAGCGAGAATAGTTGATGTGCCACGTTTCGCAATATTCCTCAAACAGAGAAGCGTCCTTGATATCCACACCCGCAAGCCCCGTTTTGACCAAGGTCATGATGTCCCTTACGGGATACCCGTGAGAGACTGCGTGGAGCGCGGAAATGATCAGGCGTGAGAGCGGCTTGGAGGAAAGATCGGTCCGCTCGGAAAGAAAATAGGGAATTCCGTATTTTTCAAGCGCGGTATCCAGCACACCGCGATAGCTTTCCGCGTCTCTTGCGACGATGGCGATCTCGCCGTAGCGCATTCCGTTTTGCACCAGCTCCAGAATGCTCCATGCCGCCGCTTCACATTCCTCATAAGCATCGGCGCAGGAAATGAGGCGAACGTCGTCTTTTTCTTCGGCACTCAATTCCTCGCGGTCATCCTTTCGGACGGAAAATCTCCAAAGATCCTTCTCCAGAATACGCAAGGCACGGGGAGAGCCTTCGGTCTTGGGGAGCAGCTGCTTCCCCATGGGAACAGTTGCCTTTTTTGCGATCGATTCCAGTCGATCGGCGGTCTGATTTGCACCCGAGAAATGCGGGAGAGCGGATGGAATGGCATCCGTACAGAGCGTAACGGTTACGTTGTCGGCTTGACGGATGATCTCGGCAAGGACAGCGTATTCCTGTTGCGTAAAGCCCGCAAAAGAGTCGAGATATACGTGACAACCCCGAAAGAAATCGTGCTCCTTCAGCTTTTGGACCAGCTTGAGAAGCTGATCCGCAGGGTCTTCCACGGAGCAGTCTTGAAGCTTATTGTGAAATTCCTCATCGATCGCGGCGATGTCCGAAAGCTTTTTCTGCAAGGGCGCATCGGGAGGCAGTGCTTTGGCGGCTTCCTTCAGCGTTTCATTGCTGATTCCGTTCGTCCGAAGCTCCGTGACGGTCTGGAGCATCATGGTGGAGAAGGACAGATCGTTTCCGACGGAGCTTCCGTATTGCTTCAGCTTTTTCTCTGCTGAAAGGTGACGGAGAGATTCCCACATCAAAAGTGTGCGCAAACCGTGACCGACGGTGGCTTTCGCGATGCCGCCGTACTTGCGGAATACCGTGTTCGCAAGTCCTGAAAAGCTGAGGATGCGGAAAAGCAACGCCGCGTTTTGCGGCAAGAGCGCGGGGAAGTCACGCTCGCTGATATATGCTTGTTGCTCGGGAACGAGCAGAAAGCAGGGAATTCCGTTTTCCAGATCCGTGCGGATCTGTTCAATCAGTCGCTTCGTTTTCCCGGTGCCCGAGGTACCGCAGATCAAGTTCAACATTGGGAGTCTCCTTTCGAATGTTCGGTTTCCAAAATGCGAAGGTTGCGCAAGATCGTTTCCCTTCCGCGCCAAGCGTACGCGCGCTCGGAAAACGCGGTGTCGCTCATTTGCAGCACGTCTTGCGTCGAGAGGTGGGCTTTGGTCTGTTCATTGAAAAAGGGAATGGGAGAGAAGATCGTTCCGCTTCGGATCGCCCTTTGCGTATAAGGACAGTGCTCTTGGCAAAGATCGCAGCCCCATGCGCTCTGATGGTTGAAAACAGCTTGCTCCTCTTGCTCTGTCAAAGTACCTTTTTTTTGCGTCAGAGCAGAAAGGCAAGCACCGATGCGATCCATCGGACAAGCACTTACGCAAGCGCCGCAATCCATACAGGTGTGGATCTCGCCCGCCTTGCGGTCGGTTTCAAGATCCGTAAAGATCTCGCCTAAAAAGATGTAAGAGGAATATTTTTCAGTCAGAAGCAGTCGGTTGCGTCCGATCACACCGAGTCCTGCCCTTGCCGCGGCTTCTACCTCGGAAATAGGTGAGTGATCCGCATACGCTGCAAAGCGTGCATTAGGGAACCGCTCCTTCAAAAGTGGGAGAAGCTCGTCGAACAGCACCTTGAAATAAAGATGGTAATCGCGACTGACGGCGTAGGCGGAAATGTTGCGATCCTGCGCAAAGCACGCAAGGGTAGCATAGGGAACGGCAAAGAGGATCACGCTTCCGCTTTTGATGTCGGCGCGCTCCAAAAGATAGGGACGAATGATCCTGCAATCCGAGATCGGGATCATTCCGAAGGTATCGATCGATTTTTTTTCAAAAAAATCCGAGAAAAATGAAAACATATATTCCCCTTTTTGCGTTTTTGTGTTATAATTATATATATTATAACATAAAGAGGGCGCGGATTGCAAGAATTGCGGAAATTTTTCAAGCTTTTTTTGGGTGCTCTTCAATCAGCCGTCACAAACGGAGCTTATAATAGAGGCATAAAATGCTCTATTGAGCAAAAAACGGAGGTTTGATGATGTACGATCAAAATGCAAAAAATGACAACTCCGAGCTTCACAACGATATAAACGATCCGTCCGCACCGACGGCTGCCAAAGCCTCGAAAACCGAAGGCTGGAATGAGCCGAACGCATCAGGACAGGCATCGGAACAAACGACCGAATCCAACGGCCCCTCCGTTGGCGAGCCGTCTCACTCCACCGCGCAGGAAAGCTCCTATACCTACGTGTTTTCCAACGGCGTTCCAAGCGGTGCAGCTTCCTCGGCGACGTCTCCCCGCGAGGCGACGGGAAAACGCACCTCGAAGGGATTTTCATGGGGGATGCTCCTCCTGACCGTCTTC
>JAZNXP010000096.1:0-8225 GCA_045593965.1 Eubacteriales bacterium
CAGCGAAGCTGACTGTGGGGGTGCGTTCAAGCAACGCATCCTCAAAAGTCACCGTTACTCCGTGAAATGGTAGATGCCGCCGCCGAGGGTCGCGGTATAGCCCGAGGGCAGGCGCAGATGCGCGGTCGTTTCTTCTGGTACCTCGAATTCGTAATAAACGGTATCGCCCTTATAGTACCAATGAGCGCGGATAAAGCCGTTGCGCGTATCAATGGACGCGTCGGTAAATCCGAGACATTTGTCGGGATGTGGCTCCAAAGAAAATTCCTTGTACGCAGGCGCGTCGGCAAGCGGCTTGATGCCGACGGAAACGCCGAAGATCCAATCATAGACTGCTCCGTAAGCGTAATGATTGAAGGAATTCATATCCGTGCTCCAGAAGGAGCCGTCCTCTTTCAAGCTGTTCCAATGCTCCCACATGGTCGTCGCGCCGTGGTTGACCGAATAGAGCCAGGACGGTGTTTTTTCTTGCATCAGTAGCGTGTACGCCACGTCGGTATATCCGTTCTCGGACAGCGCGTGGAGCAGATACGGCGTTCCAAGAAAGCCCGTTGTCATGCGGTCACCGTTCTCGCGGATCATTTGTGCCAAACGTGCGGCAAAGCGCGCGGTCTCGTCTCCCTCGGAAAGTCCGAAGAAGAGTACCAACGCATACGCCGTCTGTGTTTCCTTGGGCAACGGCTGGTCGTCCTCCTTGGGCTTGATGTTGGGAAGCAGAACAAGCTCACCGTCCACGATATAGCGCGTGCGGAACGCGGCACGCACGTTGCGGTAAAGCTCCTCGTATTCACTCACGTCCTCGCCCAACGCCTTGCCCGCCGCAACGACCAGAGAGGTCGAATACGCGTAATAAGCGCAGGCGATGAAATCGGTGGGCGTGGAGCCAACGTATTTGTCGGGATCCCCGTCCATGGCAAGCCAGTCGCCAAAATGATCCTGACCGAGATAAAGGAACTCATCCTCGCCCCAAGCGCGCATATATCCGATCCATTTTTTCATCATGGGATACTGCGAGCGCAGCGCGTCTCGGTTTCCGTAAGCCAGATACATCTGCCAGGGCGCGATGCACGCCACGTCTGCCCAGCCCGTAGCACCGCCCCATTTGTTGTCCCTGCAGGGAATGATGTGGGGGATCAAACCATTTGAAGGTTGCTCCAGAGCAATGTCGCCCAGCCACTTGATAAAGAACCTTTCAACGTCAAAATTGATTGCGGCGGTACGGCAGAATACCTGCGCGTCTCCCGTCCACCCAAGACGCTCGTCCCGTTGCGGACAGTCGGTGGGAATATCAAGATAGTTTCCCTTTTGTCCCCAGATGACGTTGTGATAAAGCTGATTGATCTTCTCGTTTCCGCAAACAAAGCGTCCCGTTCTCTTCATTTGAGAATGCACGGCGATCGCGCAAAAATCCATCGGATCGACCGTGTCGGAAGGATATTCGACCAGACGTACGTAGCGGAAGCCCTGGAAGGTATAAGTTGGTTTGAAAACCTCTTCCCCACCGCCCAAGATGTAAGTGACTTCATTTTTTGCGGAGCGGTAATTGGCGTTATAGAAATTGCCGTCCCGATCCAGCACCTCCGCGTGATGCAGGACGATGCGGTCACCGCGCTTACCGTGGGCGCGGACCTCCACGTAGCCTGCCATATTCTGTCCAAAATCGATCACGGTCTCACCCTTGGGAGTGCGAATGATCTCCACGGGAGAAATACGCTCGTTCTCCACGATCTTCTCCCCGATCTGCTTGACCGTACGATATTTCTTTTTCAAAAGAATAGCCTTTCCGAGATGCTCGATCGGCGCGGTCCTGTCCACCGTTTCTCCGTTATAATGATCCGCAAACGTGACCTCGTTGGTATAAACGTCCCAACTCTCGTCACTCACGATGCTCTCGCGCGTACCGTCGGCGTACAAAAGATCGATCGAACCGCAAACGCAGTGACCGTCAGCATAAACACAGGTATTCTCCGCCCAGAAGATCGTTCCGAACGCCCAGCCCGAGCCAACGCCAACCTCGATGCGGTTCTCCTCCCCCAAAAGGTCGGTGATGTCATACGTTTGATACTGTACGCGCTTCCGATAGGTCGTCCAGCCGGGGGCGAGCACGTCATCCCCCACACGCTTGCCGTTGACAAACAGCGCGTAAACGCCCAGCGCAGTCAGATCAACGGTTGCCTTTTTGATCTTCTTCGTCAACGCAAGATCGCAACGGAAGGTCAGTGACGCCATGCCCATATTCTTGGGAGATTGGATCCATTTTGCCGTGCTTTTCATAAAAAATCCTCCGTAAAAAATAAAAAATACAGTCATTTTTCTGTTTTCAGGGTGTATTTTTCATATTTTTCAAAAATCTCTTGCACATAGTATATCGGATATGATATAATAAATCAACCGACATTTTTAATCAAAAAGGGGACGTTTTTTATCTTTTGAAAAGGAGAACCGCAGAATGACGAAAAAAACGTACACACCGCTCAAGGAAACCGAGTGTGAGGAGCTGCAGAGGAGCAAGATTCTGCTTCTGAAGCACAACAACGCCAAAAACGTTGTGATGCACGACCATTCCTTCCTGGAGCTTTCTTATATTTTCCGCGGCACCGTGGAGCATAATCTGGACGGACAGATCAGCAATCTTTACGTTGGGGATTACCTCATCGTGGACTACGGTAGCCGTCATTCCTACAAAGCGCAATGCGCCGAGGGCTTTGCGAACATCGACCTGATCTTTCTCCCGGAGCTTTTGGATCCGGTTTTGAAGGGTACGAAAAGCCTGCGCGCGCTCCTGGAACATTATCTTCTCCATTTCAATCCGCAGGCGTTGGTACAAAACCCCGCTCGCATGGTCTTTCACGATACCACAGGGCGAATCCGTGAGTTGCTATTTCTGATGGAAACGGAGCTTTCCAAGCGGCAGGCAGGCTACACCGAGGTCCTTCGCTGTCACTTGATCGAGATCCTGATTCTGACACTCCGTCAGCTCGATGATGCCCAAGCCGCCGCCATGGGAGACGACATCAGCGCATTTCTCGCCGCTTACGTTGCCGAGCACTATATGGAACCGCTGACGCTCTGTGACCTCGCCGCTCGCCTCAATTACAGTCTCCCCTACGTCAGCAAAAAATTTAAGGACGATATAGGCATTTCCTTCGTGCATTATCTGCAGAATTATCGCATCATGCAAGGCTGTCGCCTTCTTTCAAGCACGCGCAAAAGTCTTTCCGAGATCACCGAGCTCGTCGGCTACCGCGACGTCAAATTCTTCTCCGCGCTCGTCAAGCGAACCACGGGACTTTCCCCCGCGGATTTTCGCCGCCAGCACGGGAAATAAAAGCTCCGCGTTCTCCTTCCCGATGCACGCGACCCCGTCACGGCGTCCGACGCGCGTATAAAATCAAAAAAACGATCCAAACTAAAGGCAGAAAGCATTTCGCTTTCTGCCTTGTTTTTTTATTTGATCGCACACTCTTGTTCGATGATAGCTTGCTCCGAGCAAGAAAAGGATATTCCATGAAATACTTGCCATCGTTTTTCATTTCCTTTTTAATATGACCGCGCCGATCGATCGGTTTGCGCTTTTATCCAATACATCGGCTTGACATGGGCATAATTGTTACTTATAAAGTCCGAAAAAAGGAGCAAAATGAATACAGCACCGAGCGCATAAGTGCGCCCGTCCGTCATGGGAGGATCGGTGAGAAAACCGATCGTGTGGCGATGCGAAAAAGAAAAAAGAGGATCCAAACGGTGAGACTGCGCCGATTTGATAGAAAGGTTCAAGGTATGAGAAAAAGAACGGTTTGGAAACGCGTGTGCTGTGTATGTCTAATCTGTTTACTCGCGATTGCGGGAGCGAAGATTCCGATCGGGCAAAGCACAGATACAGGAGAGATGAACGCTCCGAGCGTTTCCGCGATTGCAATGAGAAAAATAAATGACATTCCCGCGAGCGCGACGTCCGCAATGGACGTCGCCGACGTTCCCACACAGAGCTTTGGCGAGATGAACGCCGAGGAGCTGCAGGATCTGCTCCTATACCCCGGAGGCATGCCGTTCGGGATCAAATTTTATACCGAGGGCGTCACGGTCGTGGGAATCTGTGAGGTGGAGACGTCAAACGGGAAGATCAACCCCGCAACCGATGCGGGACTGCGCGCGAAGGACGTCATTCTCCGCATCAACGGCGAGGTCCTCAACGGTGCGGCACAGCTGACAGAGGCGATCGAAAACAGCGGCGGAAACGAGATCAAGCTGCATTGCCGACGCGGAGCGCAGGAATTTGAGGTCACGCTCAAGCCTGCGTACTGTCCTGCGGAATCGCGCTACAAAACGGGGCTCTGGGTGCGCGACAGCGGCGCGGGCATCGGAACGGTCACCTTCATTCTTCCCGAGACGGGCGCGTTCGCGGGTCTGGGACACGGCATCTGCGACGCGGACACGGGCGCGCTCATCGCGATGAGAAGAGGAAGCGTCTCCGACGTGACGATCAGCTCGGTCGTCAAGGGCGCGGCGGGCGCACCGGGCGAGCTGAAGGGCTATTTCAACGCGGGCAAGGTCGGCGCGTTGCTTGGCAACTCGACGTGCGGCGTGTGGGGACTGTTTTCCGAGGTTCCCGAATGCCCCACCGAGCCGATGCAGATCGGACTGCGCGACGAGATTGAAGAGGGAGACGCCTACCTGATGTGTACCCTCGACACCAACAAGATCGAATGCTATGACATCAAGATCTCCAATATCAACCGCGAGGCAAGCGGCTCAAAGTGCTTCACGGTCACGGTCACGGACCCCGATCTGATCGCGGCATCGGGCGGCATCGTGCAGGGAATGAGTGGCTCTCCGATCATCCAGAACGGCAAGCTCGTCGGAGCGGTCACCCACGTGCTGATCAACGATCCTACCACGGGATACGGCATCTTCCTGGAAAATATGCTGGTCAATATGCCCGTACCGGCAAGATAAGGAACAAAAAAGAAGAATAAACAGGCAATATCATTCCAATCAAATGATATTGCCTGTTTGTTTTATTTACGCCTCGTTCTCCAAAATCCAATCAAGAAGCTCTTGATATTTCATTTCTCCCGCCGCAACGGCAAGACCGACACGGGCAACCTCGGCGTTGGTGGGGCGAAGCTTGATGCCGTTGGTCTCAAGGAACGTCAGCAAAACATACATTCCGATCCGCTTGTTTCCGTCAACAAAGGCGTGATTGGAGATCAGAGCAAAACCGAGTCGCGCTCCCTTCTCCTGCTTGGTCGGATATAATTCTTTTCCGTCAAAGGTCGCAAACGCCGATTCAAGCGCGCTGTTGAGAAGCGCAATATCGCGTACGCTCGGATCACCGCCCGTTTCCTCAGTAATGAGCTTGTGCAACAAAAGCACCTTTTCCTGGCTGAATTTGATCATTTCGCAAGCTCCTCAAACGCAGGGCGGTAAAGCTTCAAAATTCTCGCCGCCACAAAGTCGATCTTCTCATCGTCGGTCATTTCAACGGTGGTATCGTGCTCGATATCGATCAGCTTATATTTGGGTTTGTTATTCTTAAAAATATAAAGCTCGCCGTGCTTCTCGGTCATTCTCGCCACACGGGAAAAATTCTGATTTGCCTCGGAAATGGAAACGATCTGATCGGTATTCAATACCATGACCATCCCTCCTTTTTTGAGATTACAATGATATTATACACAAATTTTAGGATGTTGTCAACCTAAAATAAAACATTTCAATAAAAAACCGGGCAAAATCAAAGAAAACAGGCAATATCCGAGCTTGGATATTGCCTGTTTTTCGTTATTCCAACCCCAAAAGCCACGCAACGGTGACCTTCAGGATACGCGCCAACTCGCGCAATTCATAGTCTGCCACGAACCGTGTTCCGATCTCAATACGGGAAATGCTGTCTCGCTCAATAATGATCCCCGCCACCTGAAGCTGTGCCGCAAGATCGCTTTGTGTCAGTCGATGCCGACACCGTGCTTCGTGCACTCTGTCCCCACAGATGTTCTTTTTTCCGTTATAATCGTATATTTTCACAATTTTCCTCCAAAATTCGATAAAGTTCAGAATTTATCTTGACTTTAACATATTTTTGATGTATAATTGTGTTAAAGATCAGAATTATATAAAAAGGAGAAAATATTATGGCAAACCAACTCAAAATTTATTTGAATGTAAACGATGTCTTGATGAAAAATATTCGATCAGGAAAAGCAAGTCAACATCTTGAAATAACAGTTGATGGATTAACCCTGGGCAGAATAGGAAGCAGTCGGTCGTTTTATATAGCAAACGGTCGGCATAATATACATCTATCTTATCATTATTATCATGATTGCGGTGCAGGACACGAGGTCGATTTCACTTGTGACAGTGATTTTCAGTGTGCCATCACCGATGATGACTACGAAGCTACCGTGAATGTATATTTTGCAAATGTCGATCGCATTGAATTTCTCGAAGGAAGAGTACCGTTCGATCCCGAAAAAGCAAAGAGCCAGGGGTGCTATGTTGCAACCTGTGTATACGGTTCTTATGATTGTCCGCAGGTATGGACACTTCGTCGTTATCGCGATCATACTCTGGGTGCTTCTTGGTATGGTAGATTGTTTATTCGCGCATACTATGCAATTAGTCCCACTTTAGTAAAGTGGTTCGGTAATAAAAAATGGTTCAAAAACATGTGGAAAGGCAAGCTGGACGGTATGGTAGCCAAGCTTCAATCCAAAGGGGTAGAAAGCACCCCATACGAAGATAAAAATTGGTAAAATTTTAATGTCTTCCAACACACACCCCGCCGCCGTCAATTGTGACGGCGGCGGGGTGTATCTGTTTATTCATTCTCCAATTCTTCGTAGATTTCCAGAAGTCGCTCCTCTACTTCGGCTTTTCTGGTATCCAGCTCGGCGGCGCGGACGTAATCGGACGCGGCTGACCCAAACAGCTCCGCGTCAATCTCCTCCAGCTCCTTCTCCAACGCCTCGCACTCCTTGTGCAGCTTTTCAAAGTACGTCTTTCGCTTTCTCGCATCGGACGCCGCCTGCTTCGCCTTCAGATATTGCTCCTTCTGACTGCTTACCGCGGCAACCGTCGCGCTTCCCTCGCCCGCCGCGACTCTCTCGTCTATGCGCGCCTGCTTATATTCACGGAATTCCGTATACGCGTGTCCCTCGCGGTCAATTTGGAAGTCCAGCAGATCGCCCTCGAAATACGCCCCGGGCTTCAGCTCCAGAATGCGCGTCGCAAGCTTTTCGATGAAATATCGGTCATGCGACACCGTCAGCACCGTTCCCTCAAACTGCTCCAAGGCACTCTCCAACGCCTCGCGCGAGTCGATGTCCAGGTGGTTCGTCGGCTCGTCCAGGATCAGGAAATTGACGTGCGACAGGATCAGCTTCGCAAACGTCAGCCTTGCCCGCTCTCCACCGCTTAACACCGACACCGTCTTGAATACGTCCTCGCCCACAAAGCGGAACGATGCCAGCGTATTGCGGATTTCGGTCTCGGTCATGGTCGGATATGCGTTCCAAAGCTCGTCAAGCACCGTGTTTTCGGGGGTCAGATTTTGGTTTTCCTGATCATAGTAACCGATCTCGACATTATATCCCGTCTCGATCACACCCGACCTCGGCGCAAGCTTACCCAAAAGCAGCTTGATCAGCGTTGATTTTCCGCAGCCGTTTCGACCGATGACCAATACGTGCTCCTGCCGTTTGACCATAAAATTGAGGCTTTCAAACAACTTCCGCTCCTCAAAGCCCATCGACAGTCCGCGCACCTCCAATACGTCGTTTCCCGACGTCAATGCCTCGGAAAACTGCATCCGTATGCCCTTCGGCGCATCCTGCGGACGCTCCAGCTTCACCATTTTGTCCAGCATCTTCTGTCGGCTCTCGGCGGCAATGATGTTTCTCTCTCGGTTCCACGCGCGTTGCTGCGCGATATACGCCTCCTGCCGCGCGATCTCCTTTTGCTGGTTTCGCCAATGCCGCTCCGCGATCTCCTTGTCGGTCTGCCGCTGCGCCATGCTCTTGGTGTAACCGCCGTTATAAAGCTTCGCGCGGTGATGCTCGATCGCCAGCGTCTTATTGGTCACACGGTCAAGAAAATAACGGTCGTGCGAGATCACCATCACGCATTTCGGATAGGACGCCAGAAAGCCCTCCAGCCACGCCAACGTCTCGATGTCGAGGTGGTTCGTCGGCTCGTCCAGCATCAGAATATCGGGCTCGCGC
>JAZNXP010000097.1:0-3626 GCA_045593965.1 Eubacteriales bacterium
ACATCAGTTTCGTGTCCGCACTCTTGACCACGCCACAAAGAATATGCATCTATCTCAGCGCTCATTTTTGAAATTGCGGCTTCAAGACTGCTTCCTCTCGTGTATGCTCCAACATAATCAACGGAATATAGCAAGGTATCATTACCATTATGCTCCCATACGCATCTCATAGGTGTCCCTCCGTCAAATTCTTATTTATCGTTCCGTTTTATCGCGCCAGTTTCGCCTTTATATTACAGAGGCTGCGGGCAAAGCCCATACCCCTAAAGATGCACGGGTGCATTCATAGGCTCCTTCCGGGATGGAGGCTTTTGGTTAGTCTCATTATAACACAAATCGGCAGAGAAAACAAGTTCTCTGCCGATATTTATATGTGTATCCGTAGGGGAGACCTGCGGTCTCCCGCGGGCGAACACAGTTCGCCCCTACCGTGTTCCGAAAACATCCTTATGAGAAGGAGCGTAAACGCAGACACTTTTTTGTTTTTTAATGTGATCAGACCGTGGGCTTGATGACCTTTCTCGGGCATTTCTGTGCGCACAAACCGCAGCCGATGCATTTGGACTGGTCGATGGTCGCGACGAAATCGGTGACGGTGATCGCGCCGACGGGGCAGTTCTTCTCGCAGATCTTGCAAGCGATGCACCCTGCCGCGCAATGCTTCCGCACGCACGCGCCCGTCTCCTTGGAGTGACAAGCGACGCAGTATTTACTCGAAACGGGAATGACAACGATGAGGTTTTTCGGGCAGACAGATGTGCAAGCACCGCAGCCCGTGCATTTGGTCAGGTCGACCTTTGCTACGCCGTTCACGATGTGAAGCGCGTCGTATTTACAGGCGGCAACGCAGGTGCCGAGACCGATACAGCCGTTGGGACACATTTTGTCTCCGCCGCCCATCCGCTCGGCGGCGATGCAGTCCTGCGCGCCCTCATAGCGGTATTTATAGAACGCGGTCTGACTGTCCCCCGAGCACATCACGTGCGCGTGCATGGGGACGTATTCGCCGACCTCAATGCCCATGACCTTGGCAATGGCGGCTCTGCCTTCCTTGGAGCAGGCGTTGCAGGCATTGGGGGAGGCTTCTCCCTTGACGATCGCGTCGGCAAGTGCCGCGCAACCCGAATATCCGCATCCGCCGCAGTTCGCGCCGGGAAGGTTTTCAATAACGGTGGGGAGACGTTCGTCGGTTTTGACGGCGAATACGCGGGACGCGATCGCAAGCAACAGACCGAACAGAACGCCCATACCCGCAAATATGGCAAGCGGGATCAAAACATCAGACGGATTCATAAAGCTGTTACCTTCTTTCTTTCAGACTCAAAGCTTTACGCCCGAGAAGCAGGAGAACGCCATTGCCAGGAGCCCTGCGGTGATGAGCGTCAAGGGGAAGCCCTTGAACGCGCGGGGCGGATCGGCGCACACCATGCGCGAGCGGAGTCCTGCGAACACGATGATCGCAAGCGTAAAGCCGAGCGCGGCGGAGAAGCCGAAGGCGATCGCCTGAATGAAATTGTAATTTTCCTGCACGATCAGGAGCGCGGAGCTGAGCACTGCGCAGTTGGTCGTGATCAGGGGCAGGTAGATGCCCAAGGAGCTGTAAAGCGCGGGAATGAATCGGCGCAGGAACATTTCGATGAACTGCACCAGCGCGGCGATGACGAGGATGAACGCGATGGTCTGCAGATATTGCAGTCCGAACGGCTCAAGTAGAAAATGATTGACTGCCCACGTCACGGCAGAGGAAAGCGTCATAACGAAGGTGACCGCCATGCCCATACCGAGCGCGGTGTCGGGCTTTTCGGAAACGCCGAGGAAGGGACAGCAGCCCCAGAAGCGCGAGAAGATGAAGTTTTCCACGAGGATCGCGGAGAACATAATGAAGAGAATACTTCCTTCCGTCATGCCGTTTCCTCCTTTCCTTCGGATGCCTGTCTTTGCTCGGCAGCCTGCTCATAGTTGGTCTTGATCTCGGCAAGACGCGCACGGTCGGCAACGCTGTTGCGGATCTTCTGCACCGCGGCGATGATGAAGCCAAGGGTGATGAACGCGCCTGCGGGAAGCAGGAAGATCGTCATCTTCGGGAACGCCTCGGGAAGGAGCTTCAGTCCGAGCCACGTGCCGTTGCCGAGGATCTCGCGCACCGACGCGATCAGACAGAGCGCGAAGGTAAAGCCGAGTCCCATGCCAACGCCGTCGATGATGCTTGGCAGGGGCTTATTCTTGGACGCGAACGCTTCGGCACGCGCCAGGATGATGCAGTTTACAACGATCAGGGGAATGAAAAGTCCCAGACTCTGATAGAGCGAGAAGAAATACGCGCGCATCAGAAGCTCGACCGCGGTTACGAATCCCGAGATCACCACGATAAAGGACGCGATGCGGATCTCGTTGGGGATGAACTTGCGAAGCAGAGAAATAAGAAGATTGGAGAACACAAGCACCACGGTTGCGGCAAGGCCCATACCGATGGCATTCTCTACGGAGGTGGTCACGGCAAGCGTGGGACACATACCAAGAAGCTGTACCAATACGGGATTGTTGTCGAGTAAGCCCTCGCGGAGCTGTTTTAAAAATCCTTTCATGCCGCTCCTCCTTTCTCTATATAGCTCTTGACGATCTTTGTCGCCTCATTCACGCCCTCCAGCACCGCGCGGGAGCTGATGGTCGCGCCCGAAATGGCGTCGACGTCGCCGCCGTCCTTATCCAGTGCCAATTCTCCGCTTTTTCCGTTATACTGGGAAAGATGCGCCTCCTCCTCGACCTTTGCGCCAAGGCCGGGGGTTTCGGAGTGGGAGACAACCTGCACGCCAAGGATACTTCCGTCGGCGCGGTAGCCCACCATCAAAGAGACATCACCGCCAAAGCCTGAGGCGGCAAGCTGAACGCAGTATCCAACCACCGCTCCGTTTTCGGATACGGTATAAACGGTGTATGGGGTGGCACCGTCGGGCAGCTCTTCGACGTAAGTCAGGCTTTCGGAGCCGAAGATCGCCTGCATTGCCAATCGCTTTTGACCTTCCACGTTCTTTTCATATTGCTCCAGCGTCACCGCATAGACAAATGCGATGATCGCGGCGATCAGGGCGCTGATCAGAAGGAGCTTCAGTCCGATCACGATCGCCTTCAAGGTCGGGTTTTGCTGTTTTTTCGTTTGTTCCATTGTCATGCCCTCCCTTTACGCGCTCTTTTTTTGCTTGCGGGATTTGCCGTAAACGCGGGGCTTGGTCGCCATGTCGAGGTACCAGACCAGCGCGTTCATGATCAGGATCGCAAAGGAAACGCCTTCGTTATAGCCCGAGAAATACCGCAGGAATACGACGAGAAGTCCGCACCCCACGCCGTAGATCAGACGTCCCGTGGGGGTGACGGGGGAGGTGACGTAGTCGGTCGCCATGAAGAAGGCACCGAGCATCAGTCCGCCGCTGCAAAGCGACGCGAGCATGAATTCCCAGCCTGCCATACCGCCTCTCGGGAAGAGGAGGGTCAGGATCGCGACGGTTCCGAGGAACGCCACGGGAATATGCCACGTAATGATGCGGCGAATGAGAAGATACACACCGCCGATGAGGAGCATCAGCGTGGAGATCTCACCGATACAGCCGCCCGTTTTTCCGAAGAACAGC
>JAZNXP010000098.1:0-6969 GCA_045593965.1 Eubacteriales bacterium
CTCCATGCGGGAGAGCAGCTCGTCCTTTGCCTCCTGAGCGGTATAGCTGGAGATCTCCTGCAAACGCTTGATGTAGTTTTCCATATCCTCGCGTCTTGCTCCCGGTCTTGCCGCGGATACCGCGTCTGCCGCCTGAACCAAAATCGCGATGATCGTTTTGGGCTCCACGTCGTTGTGGTGCGCCTCGATCGCATGAATAACTTCTGCGTTCTCCTTGAACTTCTTCGCCGCATTTACGCCAAGCTCAACGTGCGAGCCCTCAACGTCCTGCGGGAAGGATTTACCAATGTCGTGCAACAGACCCGCGCGGCGTGCCAGATTTCCGTCAACGCCAAGCTCGTCTGCCATGATGCCTGCCAGCCATGCCACCTCAATGGAATGCTGCAATACGTTCTGTCCGTAGCTGGTACGGTAACGCAAGCGTCCCAAGAGCTTGATCAGCTCGGGATGAATGCCGTGAACGTTGACCTCGTAGGTCGCGCGTTCACCAGCCTGCTTCACAACAGCCTCGACCTCACGGCGAGATTTTTCCACCATTTCCTCGATGCGAGCGGGATGGATACGTCCGTCCGCGATCAGCTTCTCAAGCGAAAGTCTCGCGATCTCGCGGCGTACGGGATCAAAGCCCGATACCGTGATCGCCTCGGGAGTATCGTCGATGATGAGCTCCACACCCGTCAGCGTTTCCAGCTTCTGAATGTTTCTTCCCTCACGTCCGATGATGCGTCCCTTCATCTCCTCATTGGGGAGAGACACAACCGAGATCGTTGCCTCGGATACATGATCCGCAGCGCATCTCTGAATTGCCAAGGACAGCAGATTTCTTGCTTTTGCGTCTGCTTCCTCCTTGAACTGTCCTTCCAGCTCGTCCAACTTCTGCGCCATTTCATGACGGATCTCGGACTCCATGCGGGAGAGCAGCTCGTCCTTTGCCTCCTGAGCGGTATAGCTGGAGATCTCCTCCAAACGCTTCAGGTGCTGAGCCAACACTTCGCTGATCTGCTCACGCAATACGTCGTTCGCCTTCAGCTTTTCTTCCAACTGCTCGTTCTTGCGCTCAAGCGTCTCGGACTTCTTATCCAGATTTTCTTCCTTCTGGTTCAGTCTGCGCTCCATGCGGGTAACCTCGGCGCGTCTCTCCTTGAGCTCGCGCTCGGTCTCGTTGCGCAAGCGGAGAGCATCCTCTTTGGCTTCGAGCAGGGCTTCCTTCTTCTTGGCTTCCGCAGCCTTCTGCGCTTCTTCGACCAGTCGCTTCGCTTCCTGCTCAGCAGATCCGATCTTCGATTCGCCGACCTTTTTGCGCCACAGAATTCCGATAAATACGCCGACCGCACTGCCGATGACAAGAGCCGCAATACCGATCACAATCGCAATCCATGTCTGTACCACTAAAACACCTCCTTAAAAGTTTTTCTTTATGTATGAAAAACGCACGATGTCGGTGCTGATATCATACTTATTTTATTATACACTTTTTTTACCGAATTGTCAAGACCTCGACTACAGTATTTAAGTAGTTTTTTCCATTATTTTTACAAAATATCCTTCAGAAAGCAGCTTTTCACAATGCGGTAAGCGGGGCTTTCCGACTGTCGGAAGGACTCGCTGTGGTGAACAGCGGGACACGAAACGGTATCGTATTCCTTCAAAAACCTCTCCCATTGCGCAAGCTTTTCCGCTTTTCCCCACTCCTTCAAGTAAGAAGAAACGCACTCCAATTCCGCAAGAAAAGCCTCCCTTCCCACTTCCGAAACGCGCGCGGAGGCGGCAAAGGCATCAAAAAGCCGCTCCGCATCCCTGCCCGATGCCTTCCATGAGGCAAAATGCACGCGCACGACCGCATCGGAAAGAGGCTCGACCGCTTCTCCGAAAACAGGAACCGTTCGTTCGTATTCGGCAAAAAAACAGCTCCGAGCCGCCTCAAGATCGCGCAGAAGATGCTCCGCTCCGAAGGCTCTCTGATAACAAAACTTCAGGATGTCCTGTGCGCCCGCCGACGGATGAAGGCGCAAATGATGCAACAGGTATGCTTCAAAATCCATATCAAGCTCCAAAATAATGACGTTACGCTTATTATAGCACAAAAAAATATTTTTGCAATACGCTCTTTCCCGATTGACATTCTTCGCGTTTTGGGGTATACTGTTACCGAAGAAAAACGGAGGCACGGTCATGTACAGATACGAAACACATCTTCACACCTTTCCCGTCAGCAAATGCGCGAGAGCGAGCGTGCGGGAAACGCTGGAATTTTATAAACGCATGGGATACGCGGGCGTATTCATCACCAATCATTTTCTTGACGGAAACATCAACGCCGATGCGTCCGCCCCGTATCGGGAGCGCATTGCATTTTTCGCTTCGGACTACGAGGAGGGTGTCAAGGTCGGCGCCGAGCTCGGTATCTCCGTATTTTTCGGCGCGGAGCTTTCCTACGGCGGCACGGATTTTCTCGTTTACGGCTTGGACAAGGATTGGTATCTGAACCATCCCGAGATCATGGACATGAAAAAGAGTGAGGAGCTTGCATTCCTCGCCTCTTGCGGCGCGCTGATCATTCAGGCGCACCCCTTCCGTGAGGCGAGCTATATCGATCACATCCGTCTCTTCCCTCGCGCGATCCACGGCGTGGAGATCATCAACGCAAACCGCACGGAATTTGAAAACGACATGGCGGCACAATTTGCGAAGAATTACACCCTTCTGCCCTTCGCGGGGACGGACAACCACCTCGGCGGCAATCAGAAGAAGCTTGCGGGGATCGAGACCGTACGCCCGATCGAAAGCGAGCGCGATTTTGTCGATCTCATCAAGGAAAATCAGCACACAATCTTCCATACGGTGCTGGAATAAGAACAAACGCGGAGCAGTCCCGATAAGACTGCTCCGCGTATTTTTGTTTTTCGTTCAAAACGGAAGGATCGGCAATTCCACGATGGGAGAGGTCGTTCCGTCCGTGCTCTCCTCGGTCGGCGTTGAGGGCTCCGTTGTTTCTCCGCTCTCGTTCGGTGCGGTGGTCGAGCCGTTCCCGACCGTTGCTCCCGCGGTGGTGGCAGGTGCTTCGGTCGTTGTTGCCGCGGTGGTGGCTTTCCCCTCATCCTGTCCGTTCGGGGTGCAGGCTACGCAAGCCGCCGTCAGCAAGATCGCCGTCAAGAGAAATAGAATCGTCTGTTTCATATCAAAGCTCCTTTTTTCGGCAATTCAAAACGTGCCGCGCTCGTATTTGTTGGCTACAAAAGCAATTACAGCTTGGAGATCTCCTGCGAGATCTGATACGTCTTATAGAAGAAATAGATCGCTACGGGCCAGAAAACGAACAGGAAAACGATGCCGAGAACCAGCTTGTTGTTCTTTTCCTTTTCCAGGTTTGCGCGTTTCTTGGAGGTGTAGTCCGTGTGCTTCGATCCCGTATCGGGGTTGGAGATATACACGGGCTGGTTGAAATCAAAATTGCTTCCGCAGCGTCCGCAACGGCATTTTCCGTTCACAAGCGTATTGTTGACCGTGTTCTTGCAAATGGGACACGTAACGTTGATCACGGGAGGAGGTGGAGGCGGAGTGGGACGCGAATAGGACGGAGGAGGTGAATAAGACGGTGTGCTTCCCGCTTCCTCGATCAGAGCCTCAAAGCCGTTTCTGGCAAAGATATTCTTCAGATTTTCCGCTTCATACATCGGCAAATTTTTCCCGAGAAAAGCGACAGGGCTTTCCACCAGATCCTTTGCTTCCTTCAGACCCAATCCGAGTGTTTCACGCACCACCTTGATGCAATCCAGCTTTCGGTTGCCAAAGGAGATCAACCTCACGTCGTAGCGAGACGAGGAGGACAGAGGCGAATAGGACGGCTTCTCGGAGACCTGCGGTGCGGCAGGTCTTGCGGGGGCGGTGTGCTCCCGCGGCGTGATGACCTTTTTGATGCCTCGGATCAGATCGTTGATGAATCCGATCTTGGACATATCCTGCGACTGCAGGTGTGCAAATTCGGGAGGAAGGATCTCATAGGCATCCATTCCGTCATAATTTCCTTTTCCGAGATAGCACGGAATGAGGAGCTTGGAGCGGTCGTTTTTCATCATCTTGAAAAATCTGGACCATTCGTTCTTCACCCATACGGCGTTAAAATGCTCGGGCTTGGTGCCAACCGCCAGCATGACCTTTGCGGAATTGAGCGCCGCAAAGATGATCGGCTCGTAGTCCTTACCCAGCTTATCCTCAAGGGTGATCGCCGCATAGAACACCTTAAAGCCCTCTTGCGTGAGCTGATAGTAGATGTCGTTTGCGATCGCGCTGTCGCGCGTGCGCTGACCGTTTTCATCGGTTTCCTTATAGCAGATGAAGATATCGAACGGCTCTTCCTTTGCCGAGATCGCCAGAATGTCCTTCTGAATGGCGTCGATCGCTTTTGCGTCTTTTTCATAGATCTGACGGCTCGCGTAATCCGAATACTCCAGGGCAAGCTTATAGTCCTCGTCCGCCACGATGGAATCGTACGACGTGCGGTGACAGGTCGGAATATGCTCACCCGTTGCGGGATCCTTGACGTATTCGATGCCGTATTTGCAAAGGATCATGCCCCAATGCGCCTCGGGCTCTCTGTCATTCTGCTCCAAAATACGCTCATAGACCTGCTCTGCCTTATCGAATTCGCATTTGCGGAGCAAGACGTTTGCGCGGTTGAACAGAAGCTGGATCTCTTCCTCGTTCACCTTCGGAACCGTCTGCCACGTGCGGCAAAATTTGCATTGCATGACCGTGGCATTCTCTTGGTAATCGAGATCGCCGTCGCACATTTTACATCTTAAAACTGCCATATTCATTCTCCCGTGTTATACAACTCAAAAGTATTTTATATAGTTATGTTAATTGTAACACACTTTTCGCCGTTTGTAAACCTTTTTTCCGAAAATTCGAAAAATATCGTCGCATCCCTCTGTTGACAATCCCATCAAAATGTGCTATACTGAATTTCAAGAAATCCCACGGAGGAAACGGCTATGATCAATCCCATGCTCATCGGAATTGCGGGCGGCACAGGCTCGGGCAAATCCACCTTTGCCGAAGGCTTGCGCGCACAGTTCCCCAATGATATCACCATCATTTCCTACGATAATTACTACAAGCCCCAGGACCATCTTTCCATGGACGAGCGCGTCAAGACCAATTACGACTGTCCCGATGCGCTGGACACCGATCTTCTGGTCAAGCACCTTCGCCTTTTGCAGAACGGACAGAGCGTGGAGATCCCCAACTATGATTTTTGCGTTCACACCAGAAAACAGGAGCTGACCCTGCTTTCCCCCACCCCCGTGATCCTGGTGGACGGCATTCTGACCTTCCATGACGAGCGGCTGCGGGAGATGTTCGATCTGAAGATCTACGCCGATGCCGATGCCGACGAGCGGATCCTTCGCCGCCTGCGCCGCGACGTTACCGAGCGCGGACGTGACATCGACGGCGTAATCCAGCAATACGTCAGCACCGTCAAGATCATGCACGGCATCTACGTCGAGCCGACCAAAAAATACGCCGACATCATCGTCAACGGCGGCATGAACAAGACCGCTCTCGACGTTGTCAGCGCGCGCATTGCCAAAAAGATCGAAGAAAGCAAAATAAAATAAATTTGTCAAAAAAGCATCGGACATAAGCGAAAGCTTGTGTCCGATGCTTGCGTTGTGAGAAAATGTGTTTGGAATGAACGCGCCCCTGAAAACGATCGGAACAAAAAGCATCGAATAAAAAAACAACCACACAAAAGACCTCTGAAATGAGAAGCACTTTTGTGTGGCATTCGATTTATCAAAGCGGAACGATCGGAAGATTGACAATGGGGCTTGTTGTTTCCGACCCGCTGGTGGCGATCACATCCCCTTCTTCCAAACGGATCGTTTCGATCTCTGCGCGCTCGTATGTCATTTTTGTGTTCATCATGACCTTCTCCTTTCATTCACGAAATGGAAGCGACTTTGCTGCCATTTGATCCAAACACAGCCGTTATCATCATTTATCATAGCATAAAAAAGTCAGTTTGTCAAGAGCTTAAAAAATCAAGCAAGGACTCTTTCGAAAAAAACGAAAAAGTCCTTGTTTTCTTATTTCAAAAGCTCTGTTTTTTTAGCTTCGTATTCTTCTTCGGTAATCGCACCGCTTTCATAGAGCTTTTTGTATTGCAAAAGTGCATCTAAATTTTCGGTTTTTTGGGACATCGAAACAGCAGGTTCTTTCTTATTGGACACCTCTTCCACCTGAAAGCCAATATATACCTGATAATAGTGGTTTAAATATTTCGAAACTTCCCGCCTGTTTTTCCGAGCGATCAAGAAATAGAGAAGAAGTGGAGCAAACATCAAAACCATACTTCCGCCCAAAGTGAAAACGTGCTCTTCAATCTCGTTTTCATACATATAAATGGTGTAAGAAAAGGTAGCGCAACTTAAAAGTTCATTCAAACCCATTACTATTATGAACAATTCCCGAACACGCATTGCGATCCATTGTTGCGGAGGAACATCCGCATCTATTATGTACTTTTGATCGGATCGCATTATTTTGATCAGCTTGACCGCAGAAATCAAAAGTCCAATCAACGCCACAACGGTCAAAACCAATCTGACAAATACATAAAAATCGATATGACAATCTTCGATCAACGTTATGATAAAATAAAAACTGTTTTGCTCATTAATTGGCAGAAAAAGAAACAAAAGAACAGATATGATAGCAATCCATATCTTAAAAATCATAATCGAAACAAACGTTTTGATTTTACCCTGCTCAAGTGCATTTGGCAACTTCATATTATTCCTCCGATTTCAAAATTTCATTTTTCTTTTGTTGATACTCTTCCTCGGTAATAATATGGTTGTCAAGAAGTTCTTTATACTTTGTGAGCAACGCGATTTTGTCAGTCTCCTTTTCCACCCGATTGCCGCGTGCGGCAAAAAATGAAAAAATCTGTTTTTCACCGAA
>JAZNXP010000099.1:0-2267 GCA_045593965.1 Eubacteriales bacterium
CATGTCCGATGTGCATGGGATCACCGACATCGCAGGAGGGGTGTAGCTTAACGCGGAGCTTGTGATGGTCATCGTTCGCTTACAATTCATGGTTAAGGAAAAGCAACATTATGGAGATCAAGAGATACGAAATTTGGAAAAATAACGACGGATACGCAAAGCACCGTATTCCGGGACTTTTGGTTACAAGCAGGGGAACGCTTCTGATGTATCATGAGGCGCGTTATGAGGCGCATGACTGGGCAAAAATGGATATTTTATTGACTCGAAGCGAGGATTGTGGCAAGACCTGCTCCGCGCCCATAGTACTGGCAAGTGGAAGTGACGAATTGCCCACGACCAACAATCCTGTGATGGTACAGAATCGGAACGGACGCATTCACTTCATTTATGCGCAATGCTACGGCGTAGGGAAGGGGAGAATGTACAGCCGTTACAGTGACGATGACGGCATGACGTGGTCTGATCCCATCGATATTACACCAGTTACCGTTCCCGAATTTCGCAATGTGTTCGCGTTTCGCCCGGGACACGGCATTTGCACGAGTAAGGGAATGCTAATCTTCCCTGTATGGATGGTGCCAAAGCATTGCGAAGCATCCGAAATGGCGCATATGCCAAGTGTAGTCAGTACCTTTTACAGCTTGGATAACGGTGAAACGTGGGCGGTCGGTGATATTCTCAACGGCAATGAGGAGCTGCAAAATCCCAATGAGACTGCGGTAGCAGAGCTTTCGGATGGACGTATTTATCTGAATATCCGTTGCATGAATGCATGGCGTGCAACGGCGGTTTCCGAAAACGGCTACAGCGATTGGAAGGATTACGGTCCCGATAAGCGTCTGACCGATCCTCGCTGCTTTGGGTCTCTTACGACTTATCTTGCTTCCGAAAAAAAGCGAATGCTACTGTTTGCGAACTGCGAATGCGAAGATAAGCGCAAGAACGTGACCGTGAAGGCGAGTCTTGATGATGGCAAAACATGGCAATATCGCCGTGTGATCGATGCCGAGCGCGGCGGCTACGTTGAGATCAATGCCGATCCCAATAACGGAAACATCTATGTGCTTTACGAGGAGCTTTTTGGAGAAACCGTACACCTTGCCGTTTTTGACACGGATTGGTTGATGGAAAACAGTCTCTGAATTACTTAAACGGACAGAATATACCGAGCGGTATATTCTGTCCGTTTTTGCGGATATCAAAAAAAAATGAAAAAATTTAAAAAAGCTATTGACAAACCCTTTTATCTGTGTTACAATACAGATGGTACAGATAATACAGATAATACAGAAAGGAGAGAAAAATGCCAAAGATCTTTTCGGGGAAGAGAGACGTATATCTTGAAATTGCCGAGCGATATGAAAACTTCATTCGTCTTGGTGTACTGAAAAACGGTGATAAGCTGCCTTCTGTCCGCACGGCGGCAGAGGAGCTGAGTGTCAACCCCAACACGGTGCAAAAGGCTTACACACATCTGGAAAGTCAAGGCTTGATCTGCTCACTTCCCAAAAAAGGCGCGTTTGTGACCTATTTCGAGGTGGGGAACGCGGCTAAAACGCAGCATCACGCGGAGATCGTGCGTGCTCTGCAAATGCTCAAGGACATTGGGGTAGATCAGAATGAGATCATTTCTGCTATCAAGGAGGTATTCGAAGATGATTAAGATCAAGGGACTCAGTCATTCCTTGGGAAAGCGGACCGTGCTCAAGGACATTGATTTTACAGTTGAAGACAATACGGTTCTTGGAATCGTCGGAATCAACGGTGCGGGCAAATCCACTCTGTTGCGACTTTTGTCGGGGGTTTATCATGCGGACGAGGGCGTGATCCATTACGATGGTCATTCTCCCATTGAGCCAAGCACGCGGAAGGAGATCTTCTTTCTCCCGGACGATCCGTACTATGCTTCTCATACGCCGACGTCTCTGTTCGAGTTTTATAAAGCCTTTTATCCGAGCATGGAGAAGCAGACCTATCTTTCCTTCCTTTCAAAATATCAGATCGATCCCAAGGGAGCGATGAGAAATTTTTCAAAGGGAATGCGCCGACAGGTATTCATCGCGCTCGCTCTTGCCGCAAAGCCGAAGTATCTTCTTCTGGACGAGGCGTTTGACGGGTTGGATCCGCTCTCGCGCAAGGTCTTCAAGGACGCGATCATCGCGCACGTGGAGGAGACGAGAGGAACGGTCATCATCACCAGCCATTCCTTGCGCGAATTGGAGGACTTTTGCGACCGATTTATGCTGATCGATAACAATACCGTC
>JAZNXP010000100.1:0-2176 GCA_045593965.1 Eubacteriales bacterium
CCGCCAGCATCTATCAGGCAGTGGTCAACCAGACCATCGCAGGCTTGGCACGCGGACGCAAGATCACGGGTAAAGTGCTGTTTTTGGGCGGTCCCCTTTACTACTGCAAGGGACTGCAGGAACGCTTCCGCGCGACCCTGCAGCTCTCGGATGAAAACGCGATCTTCCCGGAGGACGGTCGCTTTGCCGTCGCACTCGGCGCGGCACATTACGCCGAGCAAAACAGCTCCCCGATCACAGTCTCCGCGCTCTGCGAGCGCATCCGCTCCAGCTTGAAGCAAGCCCCCACGGTGCAACGCTTGGAGCCGTTATTTGAAACCGAAGAAGAATACGCCGCGTTTTCCGAGCGTCACGCACGCGCATCCGTGGGAACAAGAGACGTTGCCACCTACGTCGGAAACGCCTATCTCGGCATCGACTGCGGAAGCACGACGACCAAGCTCGTGCTCCTCTCCGAGTCCGATGAAATTCTTTATTCCTTTTATGCTTCCAACAAGGGCAATCCCGTCAGCGTGGTCAAGGAACAGCTCCAGACCGTTTATCGGATCTGCGGCGACCGCATCCGCATCGCGGGAAGTGCGGTCACGGGATACGGTGAAGAGCTGATCAAGCACGCCTTCGGCGTGGATGAGGGCGTGGTGGAGACCATCGCGCATTTTACTGCCGCCAAGCATTTCCGCCCCGACGTGGACTTCATTCTGGACATCGGCGGACAGGACATCAAGTGCTTCCGCATCCGAAACGGCGCGATCGACAGCATTCTTCTCAACGAAGCCTGCTCCTCGGGATGCGGCTCGTTCGTTGAGACCTTTGCAAAATCCATGGGATACGAGATCGCTCCCTTCGCGCAGCGCGGGCTTTACGCCAAAGCCCCCGTGGATCTCGGCAGCCGTTGCACGGTCTTTATGAATTCCTCCGTCAAGCAATCCCAGAAGGACGGCGCGACCGTGGAGGATATTTCGGCGGGACTTTCCATCAGCGTTGTCAAGAACGCGATCTATAAGGTCATCCGTGTCTCCTCTGCCGAGGAATTGGGAGAGCACATCGTCGTGCAGGGCGGAACGCTCTATAACGACGCCGTTCTTCGCGCGTTTGAGCGGGAGCTTGGGAAGGATGTCATTCGCCCGACCATTGCGGGTCTTATGGGCGCGTACGGCGCGGCGCTTTACTCCAAAAAATATACATCCTCTTCTCTGCTGACAAAGGAACAGCTGGCAAGCTTTACGCATACGTCCAAGGCGGCAACCTGTCGCGGATGCACCAACAACTGCCGTCTGACCGTGAATAAATTCGGAGAGGAACGCACGTTCATCTCGGGCAACCAATGCGAAAAGGGACTTGGAAGAACCCTCTCCGCTTCCGAGGAGGTTCCAAACCTGCACGCGTTCAAGAGAAACTACCTCAAAGCACTTCCGCAAGGAGACGGTACACGCGGTACGGTCGGTATCCCCATGGCACTCGGTCTTTATGAGCTTTATCCGCTCTGGCACGGCATTTTCACCTCGCTGGGCTACCGTGTGATCGCCTCCGAGCAATCCACGAGAAAGACTTATGAGGCGGGACAGTTTTCCATCCCCTCCGACACCGCCTGCTACCCCGCAAAGCTCATGCACGGACACATCGAGGAGCTGATCGGTAAGCGCGTAGAGCTTCTGTTCGCTCCGTGCCTGACCTATAACATTGACGAAAAAGCATCGGTCAATCACTATAACTGCCCTGTTGTGGCGTATTATTCCGAGCTGCTCAAGGGAAATATGGACAATCTCGCGCAGGTCAATTTCCTCTATCCCTATTTGAATATCAACAGTGACAAGGAGCTGTTGCGCGGACTGTTTGAAGCACTCAAGCCTCACTGTCCCGATCTGAATAAAAAAGAACTGAAGCAAGCGATCGCACGCGGACGGGAAGCATACGGCGCGTATATGTCCGCGATCCGCCAAGAGGGTGAGCGCGCACTGCAATTTGCAAAGGACCACGGCAAGCGTATCATGATCCTGGCAGGTCGCCCCTATCACATCGATCCCGAGATCGGACACGGCATTGACAAGCTGGCAGTCTCCCTTGGCTTTGTTGTGGTAAGCGAGGACAGCATCTGTCATCTTGCGCAAACGCCTCCCATTCATGTTCTGAATCAATGGACCTACCACGCGCGTCTTTACCGCGCGGCAAAATTCGC
>JAZNXP010000101.1:0-5961 GCA_045593965.1 Eubacteriales bacterium
CATGGTGAAGATCCGTGCCGACGGTGTGACGACTCGCTCCATTCCCGCCGAGTGGTACTGCGCATTCAGCAAAAGCTGCGCGTTGAAGGCGATCACGCTGCAAAGCATCACGATCCCTGCGGGGATCAGATTGAACATGGACGCCGCGAGATCCTCAAAATATGCCCGATTCAAGAGCTGCTCCAGCTCTTGAACGGTTGCCGCCATATCCTCCGTGGGAGCTTCCTTCAAGCTTGCGAAGAAATATTCACGGAAGGAATACAGCAGATCGGCGAAGGATTCTCTCAAAAGATTGATATGTTCATAGATGCCGATCCCGTGCGACAGACCTTCTGCCCATAACCAATAGACCAAAGCACCGCCGAAAAACAGCACCAGTCCACCGATCGTCCAACAGATTGTGCTCGTTCTCCCCTCGTCACGTTGGGTTGCGACCGCAAGCAGAAGCGATGCGGGAAGAAACGCCAGCGTCAGAATTGCCACACGCCAATCCTGCACGATCAAAAAGGCGATACCAAATGCGGCAAGGAACGGCAAAAGGACAAGATAAGGACGCGTGATCACCGTAAAGAGGAACGCCGCCGCGCAGGTTCCCACGATCAGGCAAAGGACTGCGGCACCGATCGAAGGATCGATCATGGAAAACAGCACAGCCGTAACCAGCACTCCCGCAACAGCCGACGGACGGCGTGCGGTGCGTACGACGTAGAAAAACAAAAGCGCAAGAATTCCAAGCGTCACATACTCAAAAGAAGAGAGCGCGAGTGCCAGAGCGCAGACTGCGACCGCAGCAAACGCAAACGCGACCGAGTCCCGATTGGGTTGCGGCAGAGCTGCTTGATCCTGCCACGGATTCTTCAATTCTTGTTCATGCGAGGCATTCACGGACATGGGGAAAATCCTTTCTTCGTGTATAGTAATCCTATTGTAGTAGTATAACATACTTTTTCCCTTTTGTAAATACTTCCATCGGATTTATTTTCATTTTTTAATAAAAATCATCATTATTTTATGGAAACTTCAAATATCAAACGCCGTTTTCACACAAAAAACACAAAAATCCCGACCGTATTGACGTGATCGGGATTTTTGTGTATTCAATCAATATCTTCATAGACCTGCTCGGGACGCTTTTCGAGAAGCTCGGGGTTTTCCACCAGACGCTTCACCATTTTGAACGCGGACGCATAATAATATCCGTCGCAAATACGCTCGTCCGTAACAGCCTTCAGCTCAATATATTTCTTCACCGACGCCTTTCCGTCCTTATCGCAGGAAACGACCGAGCGTCTGCCGCCGTATGCCAAAAATACGGGGAGATTTCCGAAGTTATAAATGTGGTGATAGATCGGACGGATGCCCAAGGAGCCCATGCTCGTGATGATCATCGAGCCGTGGAAGGGGCTCAACTTCAGCAAGGACTTCGGGAGCAATCCGAAATAATCCAAAAAGTTCAGGAATTTGACCGTCCACCGACACAAAAGACCTGGGATCAGGGACAAAACCTTGTTCAGCTTATCAAAGGAGCTTTTTTCATCGGGCTTGCTCTGTACCTCGGTGACGACCTTGTTGAATTTCTCATAGATCTCATCCACCGTGTCGTCGGGCTCAAAATAGACCTTGATGCAGGTATCGGGAGAATCGATGGACAGCGTCTTTTTGACCGTCATGACCACCTCAATATTATTTCTTCCGTAGATCTTCTGACCGCTGACAAAGCGGTTGATGCCCGGGCGCTGCGAGATCGCGCGGACGTATGCCGCGAGCATAATATGTAAAAATCCAAAATTCATCATTCCCGCCTTGACCTTCTCGCGGCAGAACTTATCGGTCTTGGTAACGTCGAACATATCCGCGTACGTATTGCACGCATCGCATCTTTGCGGCATGATGTACGGCATAAATTTATTCATGAGGATGATGGTGCGGAGCTTGTGTCCGTCCGGACGGTCTCCCCATCTTCTGCGACGCTTCGGCTTTTTGTATCTCTCTTCCGTCGCCTCAGCGACGTCTGCTTGTTCTTCTGCTTCAACAGCTTCGTTTTTTTCAACGGTTTCGGTTTCTTTGGTTTCTTTGGTTTCTTCGATTTCAGGCTCTTGGAGAGTCTTTTTCATGGAACACCTTCCCTTTCTTTGCTTTTTCTTGCCTCAAAGCGGCATCCGTAAAAGCGGTAATAAACATCATACAACCTTATTATAAACAAAATTTAACAAACAGTCAAGTGATTTTTAAAAAAAATTAATTTCTGTTGAAAAAAACGCTTTTGTGTGCTATAATGTACAAAAGTTTGAATTCTCTCACCAAGGAGGATACATGAAGCACGTACAGATCTATACAGACGGTGCCTGCCGTGGCAACCCGGGCAGAGGCGGCTGGGGCGCGGTACTCGTCTTTAACGGAATTGAAAAGGAGCTTTCGGGCGGCGAAGCACTCACAACCAACAACAGAATGGAGCTGACCGCCGCGATCGAGGCACTTTCCGCTCTGAAGGAGCCCTGCTCTGTCACCCTGACGTCGGACTCCAAATACCTCACCGATGCCATCACCAAGGGTTGGGCAAAAGCATGGAAGGCAAAGGGCTGGAAAAAAGCCGACCGATCTCCTGCGCTCAATCCCGATCTTTGGGAAAAATTGCTCTCCCTTCTGGAGATCCACAGCGTGGAATTCATTTGGGTCAAGGGGCATGACGGTCATCCATACAACGAACGCTGCGACCGTCTGGCAACTGCGTTTGCGGACACCTTCCCCGAGGAAGTCAACACCGAAAACGACTGATCCTAACCGCGCCTTATTTCTTTGTTCGGAATGGATCTGATGTGATCAAAGGTTTCCTTTTCTCCCTTTTGAGCAAGCATCTCGAGCCATTCCTCGAGCAGATCCGCAGTGTCAGGATGCATCTTCGCTCTCGCGTTTCCGCGCTTGTAATAATTCAGCGGATGCTCGTCCGTATAGCTCTTTCCCTGATAGATCTTGCTTGCCGCCACGCGGTCGCAGAACATTTCCTTGACAAAGCGGACAGGCATGCGCACGGGCTCGTATTGCTTCGTTGCGGGATTGAGATCGTTCCAATATTCAAAATGATGTCGGTTTCTTCCCTTGTGATGCATCCATGCCGCGGAGTAACCGAAAATTTCACGCTCGCGCTCGTTCGGGCTTCGATTTCCTTGATAATACCGCACGCCCGCGATAAATTCCGCGGGACCGTACTTGGACAGATCGTGAAACAGCCCTTGAAATCCGATCCCCGCGCGGAAGCAATGCGCAATCACGCGGTGACGGTGACGGGTGATCGTCCAAAAATGAGCAAACAGCTTTGCCATACCGTAAACCTCTTCATCCATAATCTACTCCGATCATTATACAATAAAAATATCACTCCGTCAAGAAGCGATCGAAAAAAGGAGAAAATTTCATGCTTAATATCACCGAATCGGAATGGAACGGATTTCAAAGATTAGACTTCCCCTTCGAAGGAAGAAACGCGATCGTCGTATTCGCGGACGCTCCGAAGGAAGGAAATCCGTGGATCATGCGAACCGAATATTTCGGCGCCTTCCCCGCTTTTGACATTGTCATGCTCAAGCGCGGATACCATCTTGCGTACGTCTCGAACATGCACCGCTGGGGAGATCCCTCCGACATTGAGATCAAGGCGCATTTTTGCGCGCTTTTGGAACAGGAATACGGTTTTTGCGCCAAATGTCTGCCCGAGGGATTGAGCTGTGGCGGTATGTTCGCGACCTATTTCGCATCCGCTCATCCCGAGCGAGTCGCCGCGCTTTATATCGACGCTCCCGTGATGAACTTTTTGAGCTGTCCGTGCGGCGTGGGAGACGCGACGAACGAGCTTTATAAGGAATTCCATGCGGCAACGGGAAAGACAGTCTCCGAGCTGATCAATTACCGCAATCACCCGATCGATCACGCCCCCAAGCTCCTGCAGGCAAATCTTCCGATCATGATCGTGAGCGGTGATTGCGACACCGTCGTTCCCTATCATGAAAACGGCGCGCATCTGACGGACTACTACCGCAAAAACGGCGGCACGGTGCATGAGATCATCAAGCCCGGCTGTGACCACCATCCGCACGGTCTTGAGGACGTTACTCCACTGATCGAATTTACGGAAAAATACTATATGTAATCATCAAAAAACGGATACTTTCTCGGAAAAGAAAGTATCCGTTTTCGTTTTTTGTTTCAAATTCAAAGAAGAATGCAGATCAGTCCGCTGCTGCCCTCGTTGATGATGCGCTCCAAGGTTTCGGAAAGCTTCTGTCTGGATTCATCGGGCATGTGATCAAGCTTGGTGTGAAGCCCTTCGTTCACAAGCTCATAGAGCGACTTTCCAAACAGATTGGACGCCCAGATGCTCTTGGGATCCTCCTCGAATTCCTTGAGCATATAGCGCACCAGATCCTCGGACTGCTGCTCTGTTCCCACGATGGGATTGATCTCGGTCTCGATGTTGGCGCGGATCATGTGTACCGACTGTGCCGCCGCGCGGAGCTTGACACCGTATCCTCCCGCCTGCTTGACGATCTGCGGCTCCTCCAGACGAAGATCCTCCACGTCGGGCATCACGATGCCGTAGCCGCGCGAGTTGACCTCGTCAAGTGCCTCGGCGACCTTGTCGTATTTCGCCTTGACCTCGGCAAGCTCACGCATCAGACCGATCAATTCCTGCTCATTTGAGATCGAAAATCCGCTCAATTCGCTGATGGTATCGTAATAAAGTCGGGACGGCATGGTCGCCGCGAGGGTGGCGCGTCCGCTTCCGAGGTCTAAAAGCATGGGACGGATCTCCTCGACGTATTCATTCTCCGCAAGCTCCGCAAAAGCCGCCTTGACCTCCCCCATGCGCCGTGCTTTTTCGGCACACTTGCAAAGGGATGCCTGCAGGGACATGCGGATCTTGTGATTGTCGTCCAAGGCGGTCGTCCATGCGGGCAGCTGCACCGTGATCTCGGTGACGGGAAACTCCTCAAGCACAAGCCCGAGAATATGACGAATGTCCTCGGCATCCAGATCGAGACAGCTCACAAGAGCCACGGGAACGCCGTATTTTTCTTCCAATTCCAAGGCAAGATCACGCGCGGTATCCGAATCGGGAATGGCAGAATTGAGAATGACGGCAAAGGGCTTTCCAAGCTCCTTGAGCTCCTTGACGATCCGCTCCTCCGCCTCGACGTAAGCGTCGCGTGGGATCTCGCCGATGCTTCCGTCGGTGGTGACGAGCATACCGATGGTGGAATGCTCGGTGATGACCTTATGCGTTCCCATTTCCGCCGCCTCAACAAACGGCATGGGCTCTTCGCGCCAAGGGGTGCGCACCATGCGCGGCTGTCCGTTTTCAATTGCGCCCATTGCCTCGGGGATCAGATATCCCACGCAATCGATCATGCGGACCTGCATCCGCGCGTTGTCGTCGAGCAGAATGGGAACGGCGTCCTCGGGAATAAATTTTGGCTCTGTTGTCATGACCGTTTTTCCTGCCGCTGACTGCGGAAGCTCATCCCGTGCGCGGTCACGGGAATACCCCTCTCCGATGTTCGGCAGTACCACCGACTCCATAAACCGTTTGATAAAGGTGGACTTTCCCGAACGTACAGGCCCCACCACACCCACGTAGATATCTCCGCCCGTCCGTTCGGCGATGTCCTTATAAATTGAATGCTCCGTCATACCGAAACCTCCCTGTTTTGCGTTGCTACACTATATGGTCGCTTTCGGCATTTTAGAACAGAAAGAGAAGAAAACCTGTCCGAAAATGAAAGACATCACCACTTGGATACTTTCAAACGGACATTTCCAATCATGAAGCACCAAAAAACACGGAAAGTCGGATGACTTTCCGTGTTTTTGATTTACATTTTTCTTTGATCCTCGAGCGTGATTCTGGTCGCCTTGAGCTTATAGCGCGAACGGAACTCCGCATACTTGGTCATGAGTCCCTCATGT
>JAZNXP010000102.1:0-3042 GCA_045593965.1 Eubacteriales bacterium
CCTACGGGTTTGTATCTTATTCCGAAATTTTGCGAAAGTTTGAATCTGTTGTCGGCACTTCGTGGAAGGCGCCACCTACTTGTAGGGGGCGCGGTCGCGAAGGGACTGAGGGGGTGCGATGCTTTACTGCACGCATGCTCCTTCTGTCACGCTATGCGTGTCACCGTGAAAAGTGCCGAAGGCGCTTTGTGGCGGCTTTGCCGCCTTTCCTCATCAAGGAGAAGCCTTTCGTCAATGCGGTGCGTTGGTTCGACCTCTTGCGAAAAGCCCGAAATCTGTCCGCCGCACGGAAGCTACGGAACCCGCCGCATGTGGTGTTAAAAGTAAAAAAAGAAAGCCTCTTTTTGGAAGCTTTCTTTCTATTCGGTTTGTGGACAGGAAAATTTTACATACTCTCCACGATCCAGACGCCGCCACGACGTACGTCGATGAGGGCGCAGTTTCCCGTGATCTCGTTTGAAACGCCGAACGACGGATTTTTGCGTGTGAGCGTGGCTTTGCGCAAGGGATATTTTCCACCCTCGATCGTCACACCCTTGACCTTTTCATCAACAGGGATCAGAGAAAAATAACGGAATTGACTGCGCGGAAGCAGGGTACTGTTGTTCCGCAAAAAGCGCACACGGTTGTTGCCGTCCGTGATCAGCGCGTGGATGAACTTTGCTTCCAGAGCTTCCAGAAGCCAAAGATTGGAGAGGGCGTGGTCAATTCTGCCGTCCAGCCCGCCGATGAAAACGATTTCTGTCGCGCCCTTTTCCAATGCGTAGGAAAGCGCGAGCTGCGTGTCGGTCTCGTCCTTTTCCGCAGGAACGCGGATGCGCTCGACGCTGTGAGGAAGTCCCGATTCGTCCATCGAATCAAAATCCCCCAGAACCGCGTGCGGCGTTACGCCCATTGCGCGCGCGTTGAAGTAGCCCGCGTCGGCGGCAAGGACAAGGTCATCCTTCTCGGGGCGTTCGGTGATGCCTTCTTGGTTGATACCGCCACCGATATAAATAAAAGCTCTCATGCCGTCTCTCCCTTATTTCTTCTTGCCAAGCGCCGCAAGATCGTCGGATGACAGCGCGTACGGGAACCAAACATCCTCGTTCCAATAAAGGCACAGCGTTCCGTAAGCATCCTTTTCGTAATTCACGTCCGCGAGATAATAGACGTCCGCGAACACACCAACGGTCAGCCCGTCTATCGCAACACCGTCGAACACGTAGCGGTAGTAGGTGTAAAGAGAGGTCGTGGCGCGTTCGGTCTTATCGGCGGTGGGAAAATAACGCGTGGTGGAAAGTGCTGTGGGGTCGGCATTGTCGTCGCTGTTCTCGGGGGTGAGATCGGTGGTTTTGAGAAGCGTGACGTCAAACAGATCCAGCTCCTTGGACGGAATTTCCGCGAGTTGGTAATCCTCCTTGAGATGCTTGAGGGTACTGTTATTATAGCGGAATACGACCTGCACCTGGTTTGCCTGCGGCAGAAAAACGACCTGCGGCGCGGCAAAATAGCCGTAGCTGGTCTCGCTCTTCGTGATGCTTGCCTGATCCTGATATTGCGCCACGATATCGTCTCCGTACTGCGCGTACGCCGCGCTGCCCGCTTCCGTGGGCGTGAGCGTGTTAAGCTCCTTCGGGATGTTTGCCGAGAAGAACACGCGCCAGATGATCAGACCGTTCATGAACACGATCAGCAGCGTGAATAAAATTTTGAAAATTCTGCGCACGATGCGAGGCGCGCGAGAGTTTGCTTTCATGTTTTGTTCCTTCCTTTTGCTTTCGGGTTTGATAGCGTTCATCAAATGTCAAGCAGTCGACCGTGCTCACGATCGGCAAAAACGCACACACGTGCTTCAAATTGTGGGGCTGATTGGGAGAAAACGCACACACGTCCTCAAAATGACCCATTCGGACGTCGACAGATGCGCCATAGGTGTGCTTCCAATGCAACGCCGTCACGCGTGGGCGTGGGGATCCGTGCGGATTCTCCGACGACCGTTGAAACGAATTCCGCCGCACTTTGGCACGAAGCCTCAAAGCTTTTTTCGTTGAGCAATTCTCCGAGCAGGACGGACGCGAACAGGTCTCCCGTTCCGGGGTAGGATTTCGCCTGCAGAGGTCTGCGGACACAAAAGCGCGTGCCGTCGGCATCACGTCCGACGTTCGCGATCGTGCCGTCGGCAAGAAAGACACCCGTCATCACGATCCTCGGTGCGCCGAACGCCGTCAGCTTTTCCATCAGTTCGTCCGCAAACGCAAACGCGTCCCCATCACTCATGCGTGACGTGTCACGGTAGGGGGTATCGGTTAAAATACACGCCTCCGTCAGGTTGGGCGTGATGATGTGCGCGTGCTTTACCAACCGCTTTGTGCCTTGACACAACGCGTCGGTGTACGTGGAATACAGTTCCCCCTCGTCACCCATGACGGGGTCGATCAAAATCAGCGGTTTTTTTCCCGATTCGTCGGCTTTCTCACCGAAGCGGTCAATGAAGCGAAGGACGATATCGATCTGCTCCTCACTGCCCAAAAAGCCCGTGTAGATCGCGCGGAATGCGGTCGGCAACGTGTCCAGATGCTCGGCGATCGGTTCCATATGGTGGGTCAGATCCCGAAAATGAAGATCCGTAAAGCCGCCCGTGTGCGTGGACAGCAACGCCGTGGGGATCGGAACGACCTGGTGCCCCATCACCGAAAGCGTCGGTATGATCACCGTCAGCGCGCATCTTCCAAAGCAGGAAAGATCGTGCAAAGCCGCCACCCGTGCAGGGGGCAAATATGCTTCCTTGCGCATTCGTATCGCTCCTTTCTTAACGTTGAGATCGCAGGGGGGTGCGTTGGTTCGGAATTTTGTGAAAGTTTAAATCTGTTCGCGGTACTAACGTAAGCCTCTCCCTTCGGGAGATGGTGTCAAACGTCGCGAAGCGACTTGCGACGGAGAGGGCTACTTTACAATCCCTCACCTGACTCCGTCAGGAGCTCCCTTTACACAAGGGAGCCTTACGTTTGTGCAGTGCGTTGGTTTAAAATTTTGTGGAAGTTTAAACCTGTTCGCGGTACT
>JAZNXP010000103.1:0-9553 GCA_045593965.1 Eubacteriales bacterium
TGCATAGTTGAATGTTTTGAGCTGTTCGCTGTAAATATAAGTGGAAGAACCGGTGTTCCAAAGGTCTTTGAAAGAGTAAATGATAAGTGTGATCCAACCCGGCTTAACCATCGGCATCGCGATCGTCCAATAGGTACGGAGCTCGCTCGCGCCGTCAAGACGCGCACTTTCCAGAACCGTATCGGGAACGTTGGTATCCATAAACTGCTTCATGAGGTAAAGACCCAAGGTCGAGCCCCATGCGGGAACGATAATTGCGAAATACGTATCAACCATATGGAACGCACTCATCAGAATGAAGCTGGTGATTGCGGTAACGGTTGAGTGGAACATCAGGGACGTACGAATGAGCGAGAAGATCGGCTTCGCGCCCGGGAATTTGATCTTCGCCAGTGCGTACGCACAGAGAGACGCGAGGAACAGATGTCCCAACGTACCGCACACGGAGTTCAGAACCGTGTTGAAGATGTATCTGGAGAACGGTACCCATGAGTCGTTCATCAAGGTAAACAGATCCTTGTAGTTACGAAGCGTGGGAGAGTTTACCAAGAATCGGGGAGGATACATCCAAAGCTCATCCAAGGGCTTAAAGGACTGGCTGATTACGTAAATCATCGGCAAAACCATGAAAATGCCGAGCACGGTAAGCACAACTGTGATACCTGCGTCACCTCCCGCCGAACGGGAGAGTACAACCTTATGTTTTCTTGTTCTTAATTTTGCCATATTACGAACCTACCTTCGAGATGGCCTTCTTAACGACCATGTTTGCGCCGATCATGATAATGAACAGCACAACCGCGATGGTTGAAGAATAACCGATTTCATAACGTGCTCCGCCGTAGTCATCCAGGTGATGCATGATGGTGTGCGCCGCGTAGTCAACGGACGGGAATCCGCAAAGTGCGGTAACAACGCCGCCGAAACCGAACGCGCCTGTGATCGCCATGATAGCACCGAACATCAGCTGCGGCTTCATACTCGGAAGAGTGATGTACCAAAGCTCCTGCCAACGGTTCTTAACGCCGTCAACCGCACCCGCCTCGTAAAGCGAACGGTCAACGCCCTGCAAACCTGCGATAAAGGAAAGGAAGGTGGTACCCAGCGAGGTCCAAAGTGCGACTACGATACACAAGGGCATGACGTAATCCGCGTCCTTGAACCATGCAACAGGTTCTGTGATAAAGCCAAGCTCCATCAGCGCCGCGTTGACCCAACCGTAAGAGTCGGACGAGAACAACGTACCCCAAATCAGATATACCTGACCGGAAATGGACGGTGCGTAGAAGATCAAGGTAACAACCGCACGGATCTTTGGCGAAAGCTCATTGATAAACCATGCGATCAAGAAGGCCATCAAATAGGATACAGGACCTACGATTGCCGCAAAGATCAACGTGTTCTTACAAGCGATAAGGAAGATATCGTCTGCGAAGAAAAGGTCAATATAGTTGTCGATGCCTATGAAGCTCGGCCACTGCAGCATATTAAAGTTTGTAAAGCTGATCACTGCCGAAAGAACGACGGGAATGACGGTGAACAGAGTGAAGATGATGCAATACGGTGCGATCATCAGATACGCAACCCAGTTGCGCTTCATCTCTTTCCAGATCCACTGTCCGTAAGTCAGATCCTTTCGAGCAACAGCCTTGTTTTGTGCCGTTTTCTGTGACATTTGCTCTTTCTCCTTATATAGATTTCATATATACGATCAATTATTGGTAAGATGCCAAAGCACCTGCGGTATCGTTCAAGCACTCTGCGATGAAGAATACCAGCTCCAATTCGCTGAGCTCTGCAATCGTATAACCGTTACCGGTATGCTCAAGAGCCGTCTGCTTGGAAACATTTCTGTAATAATCGGGAACATCAACGACCTGACCGCTCACCTTGGTGATCGTCATCATCTTGGAGCCTGCTGCTACCCAGTCAGCCTCAAGGGATGCGCGGAAGCTTGCTTCAACAGAATAGAGCTGATCGATCTTACTGTTTGCAAGAGCATACTTCGCAGCGGTGATCATATCGGTGTACTTGCCGCTTGCGTTGTGTCTTTCTTCCAAATATTTCATAGCCTCAACAGCTTGGTCGAATCTCTTATCTGCAAGAGTCTGACCGATCTCAAGAGTCTCCAGATTGAACTCTTCACGCTTACGGGTAATCTCGGTGTTGATCGTATTGATGTAACGGAGCAGCTCCTCGCGAGGATCCGCGTCATCGTTATATGCGGAAAGGAAAGCAAATTCGGTGTAACGACCCAGGATATAGCTACCGGGGTAGTTGGGGATGGATGCGAGGTTTTCGAACTGTGCCTGAACCTGCTCGTACTCTTCACGAGTCCAAGGCATACTCTCAAGTGCCGCACGGTTTGCAGTGGAGTGCTTTGCGGATTCACCGATGATCGCAACCATTTCACTTGCGTATTCAACCTGACATACAGCACCTGTCTGCCATCTCATGAAGTCCCAGGACTCATTCGGATGATCAGTTCCCGCGATCATAACGATCGCGCTGCATCCCGAAATGGACTGGTTGTTGATCTTGGTCTCGCCGTTTTCATCTACGTACTCAAAGCCGGGCAGCGGAACGAACGTCCAGCAACCGTCAAGCTCGGTAGCGAAAACCTTCAATTTATTATAAAGACCTGTATAGCTGGAGATAATGATCGGCATCTCACCCGAACGGAAACGGTTGGATGCTTCGTAGGAGTAGGGGAAGGAATACTGCGTAAACATATTACACATCTTCTCGAAGGACGCAAGTCCGATCTGAGAATCGAGGTTGATTCTCATACCCTCATCCGCGAACAACTCACCGCCCATCTGATAAAGGAACATTCTGTAGTCGGTGGTAACACCGATCTCCATGTTCTTACCCTCGAGGATGGACTGGAGGTTGTAAATATCATCCCAAGTGGTGGGAACCTTTTCAATTCCGAGGTCTGCCAGAACGTCCATACGAATGAACATCATCGGGAAGTCCTGCGTCTCGGGCAAGCCGTAATAGTGCATATCGCCGTCCTCGTCCTTGATGCCGAGAACTTCCATTGCGGCCTCGTTGAATTCGGCGTACATTGCTTTCTGGAAATCTTCAACTGTATTATATTGTTCGTCGATCGTTTCAATATTTGCAAGCGCGCCGCGGATCGCGTAGTTGATTACCGTACCCTGGTCAAGTCCCATATAAACGTCAGGTCCCATTCCTGCCAGAATAGAAGGAAGCAACGTTCCGCCGTTTACGAGCTTGAGGTCAACAGCGATCTTATATTCGGGAGTGAACTGGTTGGTGGTCAGGTTGCGAAGTACGTTTGCCTGGTCACGTCCGTAAGGAACCCAAACGCTGATGGTCTCGTTTGCCGTTCCGTCATCCATAGCACCCATGCTGTCGTAATCGCGATAGAAGCTTGCGAAGAAGGACTTGCACTCATGCCAGAAGGACTGGAAGAAGTTTGCGGTTGCTACGGGAGGCTCTGCGGTGGAGGGCTGAACCATAATGTAGTCGATCTGGAGCGGCTGGGTCTTCGCGTCGGTCAACAGCGTACCGAGAGAACCAACGTAGCTCTTGAACGTGTTGAGGTTCTTCGCGATGGAGTCCTCATCTCGAACCATGCGGTCCAGAAGGTTGACCAGCTTATCGCAGATACCCGAATAGGTGGATGCCACCTGCGCGGACGACTTCAAAAATTCGGAAACCTTTTCCAATTTATCTGCCTGCTCGATCATGTCGATCAGCGTATCGGGAAGCAGACGGGAGAAGCTATAGTCACGGTAATCGTCGGGAGAGGTACCGGTCAGCTTAATAATATCAAGGTAGTCCTTGTTCAAAGCCTCAACGATGCTCTCGATGCGGATGACCTGCTCGCTCATCGATCCCAGAGTTACTTCCAGACGGATCGTATAAGTAACGCCCTTTTCAAAGTAGAGCTGATAAAAATCACGTACGCCATCATTATTGGCATCCACCCCGGAGGTCAGAGTGGAAACCTGCCAAGCGGTGTTATAATCGAAACGCAATTGAGTTGCTTCAGCGAACGGAACGCCGTTGTAATATCCGAGGTTGTTTCCGTTTGCCGCTTTGTACGCCTCTTCGTCAGCACCGTAGTTGGTATAGATGTAAAGCGCGCGGCTGACATACATACCGTCGAGGTAGCTCTGCTTGAAGCGTGTGTAAAGATCGTACATTCCCGAAGAATCTACCTTAAAGGAATATTCGATCCACTGACCGGGAACTGCCCACTTCTCGGCACCGGTAGAGTTCGTACCAATGGTATTGAGAACGGTTCTGTCCGCATCCACGGGAGAGGTCAGTGCGGAGGAGTTATCCTGTACGGGGTACACGACGTTGGTGGAGGTGTTCATGGTATCCTCACCCTCGATCTTGATGATGCTGCCGCCCTGTACGGATCCTACGTTATTATTGTTCAGATTTCCGATGTAGCTCTCATAGCTCTGCAGCTCGGAGTACGGAACGAGTCTGATCGTCTTGACAGCGATCGCCTCATTGACGCCCTTGAGCGAGAAATCAACGATACCTTCAACGGGAGACAGAACAAAGCCGAACGCCTCGCCATAGTGACCTTCACTGTCACGCATGGTGTAAGTCGTCCACTTGGGAGTTTGCTTCACCGCGGGACGCAGCTCGTTGTTGTTCGCGTCAACGATGAAGAAACGAAGTCCGTACTTTTCGATCAGCTTGGAATTCGCCTCTGTCATAACAGCGGGTTTATAGAAGGTAACGGTCTTGCCGTCCTCTGCGGGCGTAAAGGTCATTCCCGCCGCTTCCGCCTCTGCCTTGATGGTTTCCAAGGAATCCTTCTTGGTCAGAGTGTACACAGCAGCGAGGGTGGTCTTACCGTCAGCCTGGAACGCAGCCCAGATCTTCGGCAAAGCCAATGCGCGCGCCTCTGCAAAGGGAACCTCGCCATTGATCGAGAATTCGCGCTCTGCGGATGCAGCCTTACCCTCAACGGGATAGTAATCCAGCTCGATCGAATACAGACCTGCCGCCGTAACGCCCATTGCAGCGAAATCCAAGCTCCACGTCACGGTTCCGTGGTCGGGAGTATAGATGCAGCTCTCACCGTCATAGGTCGTCTGGTAAACCAGATCCGCCTCTTTCAAGCCTGCCGCCACAGCCTCCTCCTTGGAGTTGTAAACGGCTCCTGCCTTTGTTGTCATTTTCCAACCGTCGGCACCGTCGATCTCGATCGTGTTTCCGTATGCGTCCTTAAAGATCAGACCGTTCATTGCGGAAAACTCAAGCTCGGTGGTTCCTGCAGTCTTGTACGAATTGAAGTACTCGGCGTAAATTTCCTGATACCGTTCGTACGAGATTGTCTTCAGCACGTCTACGTAATCATCAATAGAAACCGTAGAGTCGCTGTCGCTCGCCGATGCACCGACACCGATCGCAGCGGCGCTCACAAGAAATAAGAGTGCCAAAAACAGGCATGCAATTCTTGTGAATTTCATGTTTCTCATTTGCGTTTCCTCCTGCAAATAATTTTGAGCCAAATTTCTTCGCTCTTTCTTTTTTACCTCGCAAGCGCGTTCAAAAGCCGTTGCCGTCTTTTTTAATACTTGCGAAGCAAATTCGTTTTTTGCACAAAACGAGCCATTCACGCGCAACGCATGGAAGAGCGTTGCCCGCGCTCGGAGCGTATGTCCAAAGAAACGAATTTCGAGGGCGTTTCCGATTCGCATGACGCGAATGGGCACAGTTTCCCCATTAATGTTATAATCATACCACAATTTTTCACGCCTGTCAAGCAAAAACATTCTTAAAAAAACGCATTTCACTCGCCACTTCCTCTCGGTAATTCATTTTTAGGAAACATTTTCGGTAATAAAAGTTTACAATTATTTTTGTGTGTTTTTTCAAGTTTTTTCTCGAAAAATCAATAGTAAATCAAATTTACTCGTTTTTGTATCGAATTCGTAGCAAAGTAGGCTTTTTTGTTTATTTTTTCACCTGTTTTCATGCCGAAATATTCGGACAAATCCAAAAGTAAATTTTATTTACTGGCTTTTAGGGCATTGGAAACGCCTTGCAAACACAAAACAGACTTTCTTTTTTGTGCATTTTGCACACTTTGTGAACGAATTTTTCTACACATTAGCAAGCCTTTGAAAACAGCATTGTTTTTGACCTCTTTTTGGTATTATTTGATATAAATTCCATTATTGTATATTTTTTCTTGTTTTTATTGAAAAATTATTGAAAATTATTGAAAAAGCTTAAAAAAAAGCCGTCCCGCGAAAGTCTCGCGGGACGGCCCTGACAGCATTCGGGCTTGTATTATTTCAAAAATCCGTTAATAATTTCTTCTTCAGCTTCCTTTTCGGTCAATCCAAGCGTCATCAGCTTGATCAGCTGCTCGCCTGCGATCTTTCCGATCGCCGCCTCGTGGATCAACGCCGCTTCCACGTGGTTCGCCTCGATCTGCGGAAGTGCCGTGACCTGCGCATCATCCATGATGATCGCGTCGCACTCGGTATGACCGTTGCAACGGTTGTTTCCTCTGACGCGTGAGAGGAAGGTCTGACGGCTGTTATCCTTTGCCACGGAACGGGAAATAACGTGCGTACCGCATCCCTCACCGTTGAGGTCCACCGTGAAATCAGTCTCTGCAAACTGCTCTCCGTGCGTCATAATCTTCTCGCGCACGATCAGCGTCGCACCCGAATTTAACGTCGCACGCGTTGCACGTTTGGTGGAATCCACGCCCTTGATCTGCGCGGTTTCCATCTCCATATAGCTGTTTTCCTCCATCACGACAACGCTGGTGGGATTCATGACGTTCTTACCCGTTCCCTCGCCTTGACCGTAATGCTTTTCGATATACTTCACCTTCGCGTTTTTACCAACGAAAAAGCTGTGAATGCCGCTATGCTCGCTCTCGCCGCTTCCGCCGTTATGAATTCCGCATCCCGCAACAATGGTCACGTCACAGTCCTCACCGATGTGAAAATCGTTATAAACAAGCTCCTTCAGTCCCGATTGAGACAAAATCACGGGGATGTGCAGGCTTTCATTCTTCGTTCCGGGCTTGACGTAAATGTCGATACCGGGTTGATCTTCCTTTTTGACGATGCAAATGTTTTCCGAATCATTTTTGCCGTAAAGATTACCGTTGACACGGATGGAATACGCTCCCTGCGGAACGTCGTGGAGATCCGCCACCTCCTGCAAAAGCTGCTTCTGTATCGAATCCATCATACGTTTGCCTCCTTTGTGAAGCGGCATCCCGCCTGCGCGTTCAGAAGCTCGGGCAAAATCTCGTTTTTGGCACCGTATGCCGCGACCTCACCGCCCGAGATCACAAGGATCTTATCGGCAATGTCCAGAATGCGCTCCTGATGAGAAATGATCAGAATGGTTCCGTGCGTACGCGCGTGCATATCGCGGAATACTTGAATCAGATTATTGAAGCTCCAGAGGTCGATCCCCGCCTCGGGCTCGTCAAAAACGGAAAGCTTGGTTCCGCGCGCGTTGATCATCGCGATTTCGATCCGCTTTAATTCTCCTCCCGAAAGTGACTCATCCACCTCGCGGTTGATATAATTCTTCGCGCAAAGTCCGACCTCGGAAAGATATTTGCACGCTTCCGCCACCGAGATCTTCTTTCCCGAAGCCAAAGAGATCAGATCCTTGACCGTGATCCCCTTGAAGCGCACGGGCTGCTGAAACGCAAAGCTGATGCCGTTATTGGCGCGTTCGGTGATCGAATACTCCGTAATATCCACACCGTCAAGCAAAATTTGACCGCTTGCGGGGGTATAAATACCCGCAATGATCTTGGCAAGCGTCGATTTTCCGCTGCCGTTGGGACCCGTGATGGCAACGAAGCGATCGTCGATCTGCAGACTGACGTCGTGCAAAATTTCCTTGCCGTCGGGCGTTTTATATGATACGTTTTTGAGTTCTAACATATTTGTCCTTTCAAGCATCCTGTCACTTTTAATTTATCTTATATATTTTATCCTTTTTTAAACCAAAATGCAATATTTCCATAGGATTTTGAATGTTAATTTTCTATGAATGTCCCCAAGATACGACACAAATGTGCTATAATAATCCATCGAAGAATCGCACGAAAATTCACCCCTTCAGAAAGGATTTTGCATACACGTATGAGAAATTACCCCATTGTAACCGTTACGGAAAAGGGAGAAAAGTTCCTGCGCGGCGGGCACGTCTGGGTCTATGCGGACGAGGTGACCTCCCTCTCCGCCACTCCCGAGGACGGTACACTCGTTGACGTCCGCACGCAAAAAGGAAAATATCTCGGCACGGGCTTTTATAATTCACGCTCCAAGATCCGCGTCCGCATCGTATCCAAAAACGCCAACGACCGCTTTGACGAAGCCTTTTGGGAAAGAAAGCTGCGCTGGAGTCTGGAGTATCGAAAAAGCGTGATGGGAAACGACGATTTTCCTTACTGTCGCTTGATTTTCGGCGAAGCCGACGCCTTCCCCGGGCTGACGGTCGATCGCTTTGGAGAGGTGCTTGTGACCCAAGTGCTGTCGCTCGGAATAGAGAAGATCAAGCCCCTGCTCTACTCCCTTCTCGTCCGCATCCTGCGTGAGGAATTCGGGCAGCGGATCGATGCGCTCTACGAGAGAAACGACGTCGCCATCCGCGCGCTTGAGGGCATGGAAGGCTACACCGCGTTTTGGAGCGGTGAAGGACTGAAAACCGACCTTGACGGCACCGTTGAGATCGTGGAAAACGGCGTTCGCTACACCGTGGACTATATCAACGGACAAAAAACGGGCTTTTTCCTGGATCAGAAATACAACCGCGCCGCCATCCGCAAGCTTGCAAAGGGACGCCGCGTGCTGGATTGCTTTACACACACAGGCTCTTTTGCGCTCAACGCCGCTGCGGGAGGCGCCGAGCACGTCACGGCGGTGGATATTTCCGCCGACGCGCTGGCAATGGCACGCAAAAACGCCGAGCTGAACGGGCTTGACGGTCGCATGGATTTTGTACAATCCGACGTATTTGATCTTTTGGACGGTATGGCAGTGAAAAAGTCATGCGATTACGATTTTATCATCCTCGATCCCCCTGCATTTACCAAGAGTCGGGATACGCTCAAGAATGCCATCAAAGGATACCGCGAGATCAACCGAAAGGCACTCTCGCTCCTGCCGCGCGGCGGTTATTTTGCCACCTGCTCCTGCTCCCACTTCATGACAGAAACCTATTTCAAGCAGATGCTGCACAACGCCGCAGAGGACGCGGGTGTGGGATTGCGCCAGATCGAGGCAAGGCAGCAATCTCCCGACCACCCCATTCTCTGGAACGTTCCCGAAACCGATTATCTGAAATTCTTCATCTTCCAAGTGATCTAATTTAGAACGAGAATTAGTATCATTCTAAATATTATTCATAACAAACCCCCCGCAACCCGCAGTTTAAGGGTGTTTTTTATTGTTTGGATCGTTTTTTGAAAATTCGTTTGAGTCTCCCGATAACCTTGGAGAAGAACAGCTTGACGTAATGGCAAACAAATCGAACGGGATAGATCCATTGCCAGACCGTGGCATAA
>JAZNXP010000104.1:0-7526 GCA_045593965.1 Eubacteriales bacterium
AGGATATTTTCACTCATATCGAAGGTCTTTCCCACGATCAGCTTCATCAGATGCCCGTGGGCAAGCTCGTAACAAGAGTTACAAACGATACCAACGCCATTTCCATGATGTTTACCAACACGCTCGTAACAATGGTCAAGAACTTCTTTGTGATTCTCGGCGTACTGGGCGCAATGCTCATTCTCAATTATGCGCTCACACTCATGGTGCTCTGCTTCGTCCCCTTCGTCATTCTCTTTACGGTGATCTTCCGCAAATTCGCGCGCAAGGCTTACCGAAAGGTCAAGGACGGAACGACCGACATCAACACCTATCTTTCCGAAAATCTCTCGGGCATGAAGATCACGCAGATCTTCAACCGTGAGGATCGCAAGATGACAGACTTTCTGGAGAAGAGCAATAAGCTCAAGAAAGCAAAGCAGAGCCAGATCTTCGTATTCGGTATCTTCCGCCCCATGGTCTATATGCTCTATATCTCCTCTGTCCTTTGCCTGTTCTATCTCGGCGGACGCGGATACATCAAGGATCAGGAGCTTTTGGGACAGGCGATCACCAGCGGTACGATCGTGACCTTCTACCTCTACATCTCAAAATTCTTCAACCCGATACAAACGCTTGCCGAGCAATTCAACATGCTGCAATCCGCGTTTGCGTCCGCGGAAAAGATCTTCACGGTCATGGATACCGAGCCACAGGTCGTGGACGAACCCGACGCGATCGAGCTTGAAAGCATTCGCGGTGAGATCGAATTCAAGGACGTCTGGTTTGCTTACAAGGAAGGAGAATGGGTCCTGCGCGGCGTTTCCTTCCATATTCAGCCCATGCAAACGGTGGCGTTCGTGGGCGCGACGGGATCGGGTAAATCCACCATTCTCTCCTTGATCTGCCGCAACTATGACATTCAGAAGGGTGAGATCCTGATCGACGGCATCGATATCCGCAAGATCAAAAAAGCATCCTTGAGACGCCATTTCGGACAGATGCTACAGGACGTATTTCTCTTCTCGGGCACGATCCGCAGCAACATCGCTCTCCGCGAGGAGAGCTTCACCGACGAAGATATCCTTGCGGCTTGCAAATATGTGAATGCCGACGTCTTTATCAAAAAACTTGAGAACGGACTGGACGAGATCGTGCGCGAGCGCGGAAACAACTTCTCCGCAGGTCAGCGTCAGCTTCTCAGCTTCGCGCGCACCATCATTCATAAGCCCTCCGTCATGATCCTTGATGAAGCGACCGCCAACATCGACACCGAAACCGAGCTTCTCATTCAAGATTCCTTGGAGCGAATCAAGACCATCGGCACAATGCTTGTTGTGGCGCATCGGCTCTCCACCATTCAGCACGCGGACAACATCATTCTTCTCTCCCACGGAGAAATTCTTGAGCAAGGCTCTCACCAGGAGCTTCTGCGTCTGAAGGGGCGTTATCACCAGCTTTATACGCTTCAATACAGCAAGGAACAACTTCAATCAAACGCCAATTAAAAGAGCTTCTATAAAACAGAGCGGATATCCAAATGGATATCCGCTCTGTTGCTATTATAATAAGGGTCAATTGCATTTATTGGGTTGCTTCAGCATGATGCGGATGATCTCGCGATCCGTTTCGCTCATTCCGTCGCGTGCGAGTCTGCCTACGTTGGCAATGGTGTTCTCGACCCCCTTTGTGATAATTCCGTCTCCTCCGTAGAATTGATGTCCCGACGCGGTCATTTCATACCCCATGATGCCTGCCTCAACCGCCATGGCGATCTTTGCCGCGCACGAGGGCTTCGCGCCGTCGCAGATCGTTCCGGAGAGGATCGCGATGGCATTGACAAGCGTATGCGCGATCTCATAATATCTGCCGCCGTAAAGATAGCAAATTCCCGTTGCCGCGCCACAGCCCGCGCTGATCGCGCCGCAATACGCGGAAAGACAACCGATCCCCGTTTTCTGATGGATCGTGATCAGATCCGAGATCAACAGCGCGCGCAGCTTCGTCTCCTCATCCGCACCCAATTCCTTTGCATAAACAGCCACGGGTACGGACGCCGTAATTCCTTGGTTTCCGCTTCCCGAAAGGATGCAAACAGGCAACTCACAGCCGCTCATTCTCGCATCCGATCCAGCCGCGGCGTAGGCTCTTGCGCGGTCGCGCAGGGATGCCGATCCGTTGCGGTAGAGCAATTTTCCGATGGATGCGCCGTAATCTCCGCGCAAGCCCTCCTCGGCGATCGTCATATTCAGCTCCAGCTGCTTGAGCAAAAAGGGCTTCAATTCCGTAAGGTCCTCCGTCTCGGCAAACGCAACGATGTCCTTTACGTTTAAAAGGGAGCGATCCGCACAGGAATCGTTTTCCTCCAGCTCCTCCTGCAAATATGCCTCCGTGCGATCCTCGCCGTCCTTTTCGACCAAAACGACGTTGGTATGATTGCGGCAGATGCGCACCCTTGCCGAATGTCCGTTTCCTTCCCCGACCAGAAGCAGATCAAAGGCTTCTGCCGATTCCAGCTCCTCGACCGTGATCGCGATCGAGTGCAAGCATTCCTTGATCCTTGCCTGATCCTCGGCAGAAAGCGCGGTCAAGACCTCCAATCTCTTCTCGGGCGCACACGCCACGATCCCCGCGCACAACGCCGCCTCGATCCCGTGCATGCCACCCGTTGCGGGAACGATCCCGCTTTTGACGTTCTTGATAATATTACCGCTCAATTTCGCGCAGACCGTTTCGGGACGGCATCCCATGATCTTTGCCAGGATCGCCCCCGCATACGCGATGGCGATCGGCTCTGTACATCCCATTGCTGCCAAAAGCTCTTCACGCAAAATGGTTCGGTACGTTTTTCTGATATGCTCCGAAAGTGTCATGATCCTCATTTCCCTTTCCTTCAAAAAGGGTTGTCTCACCGAAACAACCCTTTCAAATTATGCGTTTCTCACCACGCCAAGCTCCACCGTGACCTCGACGTAGCTTCCCGCGCGCCATACCCGAAGCACGACTCTCTCGCCTACCTGATAGCGGTAAAGCTGCTCCGCAAGCGCATTGATGCTCGTCACGGTCTCACCGTTGATGGCGCAAATGATATCACCCGAATGCAGCTGCGGCGGATTTGCCTGCGTTCCCGACGTGGAGACGATCACGCCGTCACACGGTGCTTCATACTTTCTGTTATTGATGTAAAATGCCTTTCCCGCTTTGATGTCCTGCATCTCATCCACGTCCAGATTGGGACGGACGCGCGAGAAATCGGATACGACGTCCTTCGCCGTTCCCTTTTGAATGATCGCGTTGATGAACTTCATCGATCCGTTGATCGGAAGTGCCAAGCCGATGCCTTCAAAATCGGAGAGCTTTCTCGTCACGATCCCGATCACCTCGCCCTTGTCATTGAAGAGCGGGCCGCCCGAATTGCCGCTGTTCACGGGTGCGCTCGTCTGGATCATCGAAAGCTCGGACGTAAATGCGCCTTCGTTCACCAAAACCTTACGGTTCAGTGCCGAAACGATTCCCTCAACCGTGGAAAACGCGGCTTCGGCTCCACCCGGGTGTCCGACCACGACCGTTTTTTCACCGACCTTCAGGGTAGACGAATCTCCGATCGGCACGATTGGGAAATTTTCGCCCTCGATCTTGAGAACCGCCAGATCCTCCGCTTCACTGTAGCCGACCAAAGACGCGGCATAGCTCTTGCCCGAATGCAGATAGACCCTGATCGTTTCACTCCCCTCGATCACGTGGTGATTGGTCGCGACATATCCGTCGGACGAAACGAAAAAGCCCGTTCCGTAGCCGTATCCCTTGTCATAGGTGGTATAGATCAGCACAACGGCGGGAGACACCGTCTCGGAGATCTCCGCGGTCGTCAGCTCTTCCTCCTGCGGCACGGGAGCCGACGGAGCATTTTCCCCATACCAGATCACTGTCACCGTTAACAGCACAAAGCAAAACAGAAACATTGCCGTCAGGATCACCGCGTACGCCCATGCGCCTCTTTTTTTCTTTTTTTGCTCCTTGAGCGCGTCATGAGCAAGCTGATCGGCGTACGTCCAACGGTACACCACCTGCGGCTCCTTCTGTTCCACCTCGGGAGCTGCTTCGGCAGTCTGCTGCAAATGTTCTTCCATAATGATCCTTTCCCGAAACTCCTATCCCTGTGCGGAATGCGGAATTCCGTGCGTTACACGCGCAAGCTCAAACCAAAACTCGCAATTTTTTCCGTATTCACTTTCCACCCGCAGCTTTTCTCCGTGTGCCTGCACAATGGTCTGCGAAATATACAGTCCGAGTCCCGTTCCCGTTTTGTCAAGTCCGCGACTCTTGTCACTTTTATAAAATCTGTCAAATATCAAGGGGAGATCCTCCGATGAGATCCCTTCTCCCTCGTTATAAACGGAGATCCGCACCTTCTTATCCTTCGTGTCCGTAATGCTGATGCGAAAGACGCCGCCATCCTTGGAAAACTTCACCGCGTTGTGGCAAAGGTTATAAAAAACCTGATAGATCGCGTCGTGATCCGCATTGACGAACAAGCGATCCGACGAGCAATCGAATTGCACGTCCAGCTTTTTCTCCTCCAGCTTCTGCTCAAAGGAGATCAGAATGACCCGTCCCATTTCGCAGATGTCGAACGGCTTTTTGACGAACTTTCTCTCCCCTGCCTCGATCTTGGAAATATCCAAAAGCGACGCCACCAAACGGGAAAGTCGATGCACCTCCTTGGAGACGACCTCCAGATAATGCGTTCGCTCCGCCTCGGGGATCACGCCGTCCAGAATGCCGTCAACAAAGCCCGCGATCGTCGTCATGGGCGTGCGCAGATCGTGAGAAACGTTCGCGATGAACGAGCTTCTCATGTTCTCCAGATTTTCAAGCGATTCCGCCATGTGATTGAAGGCATCGGCAAGCTCCGCAACCTCGTCGTTTCCGCGAACGATGACGCGACTGTCAAATTTTCCTGCCGCGAAATCCTTCGCCGCGCGGCTCATTTCACGCAAGGGCTGTATCGTCCGCTCCGTGATGAAATATGCCGCGACCAGAGTGGCAAGCAGAACGAGCAATGCCGAGGTAATGACCGTAGTCGTCAGCTCCTCCACCATCACGCCGAGGCGAAGGTTGGACGAACCGACCGCGACCGCTCCGCAAAGCTCTCCCTTGGAGTTGAAAACACAAAGAGACCGCATCAGAAGCGTCCCGTTGAATTCCTCCGCATGGACGTTGCCCTGATATTCGCGCTCCGCTCGCATCGCTTCAAGAAGCTCCTCGGGAAGCACGTCTTGATTTTCAAAAAGATCGTTTTCCGTCTTTGTGGAATTGGCGTAAAAGATCCGACCGCTGCTGTCCGCCACCCAAACCGCCATGCGCTCATTCTGATTTTTCGTGAACGCATCAAACAAGCCGTCCAAGGCGAGCGCGTCATCCACCGCGAAGGTCACTTCAAACTCCGAAGGAGCCATCTCCTCGCATTTGCGCTCCAGATAATCCTGCATGACCTTTGCGGTATGCTCCATCATCTGCACCTTGGTCTGCGAGGAATAATGACTCACGATCGAGGTCACAACGAGCAGAAGGATCACAAATCCGCAGGTGATGATCGTCATGAAAGCGGTTACATATTTGGCAAATATACTCTTAAACAATACCCTGCCTCCGCCTTATCGCGTAATACGGATCAACCGAGCAGCTCGAACTTATAGCCCACGCCCCAGACGGTCTTGAGGATCCACTTATCCGAAACGCCCTCAAGCTTCTCACGCAGACGCTTGACGTGAACGTCGACCGTACGGGAGTCACCGAGGTAATCAAAGCCCCAGACCTTGTCAAGAAGCTGGTCACGCGTAAAGACTCGGTTATAATTGGACGCGAGGAAATACAAAAGCTCCAATTCCTTGGGGGGAATGTCAACAGACTTTCCCTTCAGCTTCAATTCGTATTTCTGCAGGCTGATCTCGATGTTTTCGAACTTGATCACTTCCTCGTCGTTCTGATGCGTATGCGCTTGAGAGCGGCGAAGCACAGCCTTGACGCGGGCGGAAAGCTCCTTCATATCAAAGGGCTTAACCACAAAATCATCAGCTCCCAGCTCCAGTCCGAGCACCTTGTCAAAGACCTCGCCCTTTGCGGTGACCATGATGATCGGCTTGGATGAGATCTCGCGGATCTCACGGCAGACCTGCCAGCCGTCCTTCTTGGGAAGCATAATGTCAAGAAGAACCAGATCGGGCTCAAACATCTTGAAATAGCTCAAGCCCTCAACGCCGTCGTTTGCGACCTTGACGTCGTAGCCCTCGTTTTCAAAATAGATCTTCAAAAGGTCACTGATATTGGAATCGTCATCGACCACCAGAATTTTCGTATCCGTCATACTGTTTTCCTCCCGAAAATATGTAGTGTTTCAATTTTCTCGTTTCATTATAACCGCTCATTGCGGTTGTTGCGTGAAGAATAGCTGAATTTTTGCCAAATCCAAGCCAAAAAACCCCACTTTGCGTTCATTATACCATAATATTGAACAAATTGCAAATGTTTTCGTAACTTTTTTCTGTATTTTTTCGTTTTTTTTCTTTTTGAGCAACAAAAGAGGCGGAAAGCGATGGGATCGATGGAAAAAATTCAAAAATATATTGACATTGGGAAAAATATATGATAGAATTACTGTGTATCCAAGTGCGAAGTGCGCCTTTTTTACAAAAAAACAGGTAAAAAAACGTGCATTTTATCCAAGGTGCGCCCAAAGGATCCGAGAAAAAACGCGGATCAAAAAAGCGCATCGGAAGATCGAAAAAAGATCCCGTAGAAACGTGAGGTAGGAGGCGCGAGGAAGCGGATCGGATCTTCAAAAAAAGCACTTCTTTCAAAAAAAACGTCTCGTTCGGGAAAGCGAAAGCCAAACCGAATGGCGTCATAGTTTTCCAAAAGGCATCCTCCGATCATTTTTTTTGAGGATCATGAGCTTTTGCGGCGGTAAAGTCAAATGGAATGCGATCGATGAACGAGCTTCTCTTTCATAGGGGAGCCATTCAGAATTCATGCTTTCATGAACCGTTTTGAACTGTTGCGGATTTTTTTTGTTTTGCAGAAGCGTATGAGCGTCGCCCATGTGTGGACGGGCGACACCGAAAAAGAACATAACGGAGACGCGCCTCGCGGTCACAAAATGCTGTGATCGCCCGCGCTGCATCGACGTGCACGCGGCAGCTTGCCCTCGTTCATGGGGGCAAGCTTTGTTGGCGTGCTTTATTTCGTTTTGAAGCTGAGGATCGGCAGCTTTCCCGTGCGTGGGGAGAGGTGTTGAGCAATGCAAAAACAAAAAGAAGAAGCGAGAAGCCGGAAGGAAAAGAAGAAGCGCAGGGGTATGGAAGCTTGGATCACTTCCCCACTCTCCGAACGGGAGAGAAAAAAATCCCCGAGCGGCGCGTGTCGCTCAAAACAAATCTTAAGAAAGAAAAGAGGACATTTCATTATGAAAATGAAAAGAATCGCTTCAATCCTTCTGGCTCTCGTAATGGTTCTTTCCGCTTTGGTGATCGTCCCTGTTTCCGCTA
>JAZNXP010000105.1:0-6457 GCA_045593965.1 Eubacteriales bacterium
CTGCATTCCCAGGAGTTGTTGATCTGTACCTTTGCCGATACCTCGTGTCCCTTTTCTCTTGCGTATTTCCAGATACCCTTCGCAAGCTCGGAGGGACCCGGGATCGAGATGCTGTAATCGGCTACGGTGCCGCTGATACCGCCGATCGTATATTCCTTGGATGCCTCGCTGTTGGTCTGCAGAATGATTTCGGTCGGGATCGCGTCGATCGTGTCGCGGATCTCCTGCTTGGTCATGAAGTGATCCCACGCCCACGTCCACGCGATGGTACGAAGCGTCGGATCAACCGCGCGGGATTCCTCGGAAATGGCGCAAAGGACGTCCGATACCAGCTTGGAAACAGGCGTATCCTTGCACCTCGGGCATGCTTCCATTCCGCCGACGGACTTGCAATGCGTCAGGTTTTCCGACATGCTGATCACGAAAAATCCACCCAAGCCCTTGACCGATTGACACAGCGTGCGAACGCCGTATCTCAAATATTGGATCACACGGGGATCACTCGAGCACATCGCGCCGTAAAGATCACGCTTGCCGCCGAGCAGCTCGGGGTATTGTTCAAAGAAATGCAGGGGCATACAGCGCGGCTCGTTCAGATAGAGATAGACCTTGATTCCGTATTTTCCCGCAAGCTCGATCAGGGATTGCAGACGTCTTTGACGGTCCTGCCAGCCCTTGGAGTAGCTTTCATCGAAGGGGAAGGGAACGATCTGATAAAGCGCAACGGGAAGCCAGACGGCGTTGACGCCTGATTTTTGGTACATTTTCAAAAGCTCGTCGGGATAGGAGACCGAGATGGCGGAGTCACTTTCCAGAACGCTTGCGTAAAGACCGCAGTAGGAATAGATCAGACGCAGACCGTCGGTCGCAAATTGGGGGACTGTCTCGTTCGGCTCGTTTTTGAAGAAGTCGAACGGTTCTTCTCCCGTGAACCAATCACCAAACCGATCTTTGACGGTTTCCTTGATGCGCAAAAGTCGCTTTTTTTGCTCCTCGTTCAACGACTCGGGCTTCACGGGCTCGCAATGGGGCTTGAACCAGCCCATCTTAACGTCAAGGAAATCGTCCTCCTTGAGGATGACCGCAAGCTGATCCTCGGTCCAATCCAAGGCGCGAAGCAGCTGATCGTAAGGGAGAATGTGCCACGCGTTGCGAATGGTCGTGATGTATCCGCGCGTTGCCCATTTTTCATTGTATTTTTGAGCGGGGAGTCCCATCTCGTCCGCGGCCGTTTGTACCTCTTCAACCGAGACCTCCAGAGCTTTCGCGATTCTCTCCTTCGCAACAGTCTCCCAAAGACGGAAAACGGCGGCGTGGAAGCGGCTGGGAAAATGGGAAAGCGCAAGGGTCGTATCTTCTCTGATGGGCGGTAATTTCGAATACTTCATATAATAATTCCTCCAAACGGTGTTGTATCGTTTTGTCGATTTTCCAATCTGCCGATCTACGTCAATTATACCACAAAGCGTTGAGGTGTCAATCATTTTTTGAAAACATTGAAAAAAAGATAAAAAACATTGAAGATAAGACAAAACATGGCAGAAGAGACACGCAATTTTGCAAAATAAATATATGAATTTGCGCAAATGACTTGATTTTGAGAATGGCGTGTGATATAATTATAATGAATATTTATATCACCATTGCAAATGGAAAGCTTTTTAGTGGGAGAGTGTGTGGCTCCGACGGAAAGTACTTCCAAACTCGCGCCCGATACTATAACCGAAGAAAGGTAGAAGAGTGAAACTATGAGGACGAGAAGAACGATCAGGGTGATGTCGGCATTGATCGCACTTTTGATGATCGTGATGACGGTGCCGCTGGGTTCTGTTCCTGCGGCTGCCGAAGAGCATACGCACGATTACGGTGCATGCGTTCGCTATAACGATACATTGCACATGCGCGTTTGCGAATGCGGCATGACCGAATACACACACCATAACTGGGACGCAGGCACGAACGGACTGGTTCCCGAGGAAGGCTCCGGAGAGAGCAGCAACTGGGGGGACATTACGTTCAACCCGACCCCCGATTTTTCGGGTGTTACGGGAAGCGTAACGTACACCTGTTTGGATTGCGGAGCGACGTATGTGGGAAATGTTGGGTCTTTGCCCGAGCATACGTATTCCGAATACGTCAAGCTGAACGCGACCCAGCATAAGCACGCTTGTCTTTGCGGTGAGTACGTCGCGGAAAACCATACTTGGGACAGCGGAAAGGTAACCGTTGCGGCAACGCATACGACGACGGGTACGAAGGTTTATACCTGTACGCTTTGCGGCGAGACCAAAACCGAAACAATCCCAACGAGTGCGGCGCACGAATGGGATAACGGTGTGATCACCAAGCAACCGACGTGCACGGAGGCAGGCGTTAAGACCTACACCTGCGGATGCGGTGAAACCAAGACCGAGACGGTCGCGGCTACGGGACACTCCTACGGAGATTGGACGAAGCACGACGGAACCAACCATAAAAAGACCTGTACCGTATGCGGTACGGTCGCATACGAAGCGCACGCATGGAACGACGGCGTTGTTCAGAAGCAGCCCACGCATCTGGAAACGGGCATCAAGCTTTATACCTGCTCGGCCTGCGGCGAGACCAAAACCGAAACGCTCCCGACCGTCGCAACACACGAATGGGATAACGGTGTGATCACCAAGCAACCGACGTGTACGGAGGCAGGCGTTAAGACCTACACCTGCGGATGCGGCGAGACCAAAACCGAGACGGTCGCGGCTACGGGACACTCCTACGGAGATTGGACGAAGCACGACGAAACCAACCATAAAAAGACCTGTACCGTGTGCGGTACGGTCGCGTACGAAGCGCACGCATGGGACGGCGGTGTTGTTCAGAACGCCCCCACGCATTCGGAAACGGGCTTGAAGGTCTATACCTGCACGGTATGCGGTGAGACCGAGACAGAGACGCTCCCGACGGTTGCGCATGAGTATGGCGCATGGAGCAAGTACAGCAATCTGCTTCACTCCCACAGCTGCGAATGCGGCGTGACCGAATACGCGCATCATAATTGGGAAGAGACCACGAAGCTCGGCTTGTATCTCGCGGGAGAAAACGGCGCGGGAACGGGTTATGTTATGAGCTGGGAGGAGCTGTTCGCGGGATCGGGCAATCTCAACGATACCTGCTACGTCTGCTCCGACTGCGGATTTTTCTATGACGGCAACCTCAACAGCTTGCCCGAGCATTCCTATGATACGTATGAAAACCTGAACGAGACCGAGCATAAGCTTACATGCAAGTGTGGTGAGGGCATCGTTGAAGCGCACGTATGGGGCGACGGTGTTGTAACGACCGAACCGACCTGCGAGGGTACGGGTGTTAAGACGTATACCTGCGTATGCGGCGAGACCAAGACGGAAACGCTTGCCGCTGTCGGACATAGCTTCGGCGATTGGGAAGAGCATGACAAGGAACAGCACGTACATAGCTGCGCATGCGGAAAGTCCGAATATGAAGAGCACGCTTGGGATGCCGGCGTGACGGTAGGAAACGTGATCACCTATACCTGCTCCGCGTGCGGCGCGACCAAGAGCGAGACTCTGATCATTCCCGGTGACATCAACGGGGATGGCACGGTCAACGCGACCGATGTTGCGATCCTTCGCCGCCACCTCGCGGATTGGGAAGGCTACAAGGTCATCAACGAGGAAGCCGCCGACGTCAATAATGACGGTCTGATCAACGCGACCGACGTTGCCCTGATCCGCAGATACCTCGCGGGCTGGGACGGAATTGTTTTGAAATAATAAATAATGGAAATAAAATCATCGAGAAAGAAAACGATCATGAAAAAAATTGTATTGTATGTTTTGACGTTGGTAATGCTTCTTTCATGCGTTACCGTTGGCGCGGCCGCTGCCGAGACGGGTGTGATCTCCGTGGAGAACACGCAGGCAAGCGTCGGTTCTACCGTTGAGGTGGATCTCAACGTTACCCAAAACCCGGGTATTATATCCGTATATCTGACCATGACCTACGATCAGACTCGTTTAGAGCTGGTTGAAGTAAAGGAAACGGGATTTGTGAGCGATCCTCTTCACAGTCAGTATATCACCGACTATCCCTACAACCTGAACTGGGACGGTGGTGCGCTTTCCGCGAACGTGACCAAGACGGGTACCCTTGCAACCCTCGTGTTCAAGGTCAAGGACGACGCGCCCACAGGTGATGCGTTCGTAACCGTTGTCAAAGGCGCGGGCGGCATCATCAACTTTGATCTGGCTGACGTTGATTTCGCCTTTGAAGCGGGTAAGGTTACCGTTACCGAGTACGTTGCTCCCGAGTCTGCGATCACGGGTATGAACGTTGTTCTCGGAACCGACATCACCGTAAAGTGCTACGCCGATCTTGCTGACGCACACACTGCGGCACAGATGAAGTTCACCATGAACGACGAGACCGAGACCGTTGCGGGTACGTTGAACGGCGAGGGTGTTTATGAATTCGCCTTCACGGGCGTTGCTCCCCAGTGCATGGGTGATGAGATCACCGCCGAGCTGATCCTTGGCGAAGAGGTCCTTTCCACCAAGACGGGCTTCACCATTCGCTCCTACTGCGATCAGCTGTTGGCTTCCAATGCGGCTGCTTGGGGTATGAGCGATGCAAAATTCGCGGCAATGAAGACCCTCGTTGCCGACATGCTGGAATACGGCGCGAAGGCACAGGTATATCAGAACTATAAGACGAACGCGCTTGTAAACAGCGGCATTGCAGGCAAGACGACCTTCGTTGAGCTGACCGAAACGGATCTGATACTTGAGGAAACGGGCAAGGCAGGCGTTGAATTCACGGCAGTCGGAGTTTATTTCGACTATGTCAATTCTCTCTACGTCAAGTTCACTGCTCCCGATATGACGGAGGATAATTTCTACATCACCTACCGTGATGCAATGGGTGAGGTTCATAAGTATTACTTGAGCGATTGCACTCTGCTTGATGAGGCAACCTCCACTTACGTTCTGATCCTTGATCCTACCTATGCAACGCAGTTCAATGCGGTATGTGAGCTGGAGATCTATACGCACAGAAGTGCAGACAGCACAAGCTTCAAATCCCAGCAATATATGACCTACAGCGTTGCATCCTACGTATATTCCATGCAGAACAAGGTTGACGGTAACGGCGATCTGACTGCTATGGCAGAGCTTGCAAGAGCACTTTACAACTACGGCCTTTCTGCAAAGGCATTCAACGCAGCGGTTTAATGAAAGGAGATCATACATCATGAACAAGATCATTTACGAGAACGTAAACGTTGAGATCATGAATCTTTCCGAGGAGGATATTATCCGCACGAGCGGCAACGGTCCCTTCTTTGGTGAGGACGATGATCTGAAATCCGTAAATAAAGGTTGATGTCTTAATAGACACCAAAACCGCCGAGCAGTTTATACTGCTCGGCGGTTTTTTGCTCTTTGCTGAAAGAATGGATGATTTATGATCCTTCACCCCCTCAGTCGCCTACGGCGACAGCTCCCCCTTCAAGCAGGGGGAGCCTTTCGTTTGTGCAATGCGTTGTTTCGGAATTTCGCGAAACTCTAAATCTGTCGGTGGAATTTCTGTAGGGGAGAGGTTTCCCCTCCTGCGTGGTCATCACCAAATTTACCGTAGGGGCGACCATTGGTCGTCCGTTTTTTAAAATATGCACTCAAAAAAACGGCGGGCGACCACAGGTCGCCCCTACGGGGTTGTATGTTTCGTGCGGTGTGTTCTTTCAAACTCTTGCGAGAAGCCCAAAACTGTCCGCAAAATTCATTGTAGGGGCTCGCATTGCGCGTCCGAGGTCGGGATATGATCCTAAATAAAACTACGGACGACCCATGGTCGCCCCTACGGGGTTGTGCGGTGCGGTGGTTTAAAATTTTGTGGAAGTTTAAACCTGTTCGCAGTACTATCGTAAGCCTCTCCCTTTCGGGAGAGGTGGCGGCGCTTGCGACGACGGAGAGGGCGGATTTTATGCCTTATCATGCCCTCTCAGTCGCCTTACGGCGACAGCTCCCCCAGAGGGGCGAGCCTAACGTAAATGCGGTGCGCAATTTTAAAATTTTGCGATATTTTATAACTGTTCGCCACACTATATAAAGCCTTCCCCTTGAGGGGAAGGTGGATCGCGTAGCGAGACGGATGAGGTGTAGCCGCGTAGCGGCGTTATTTCTATGCACTGCACTGAAAAAGACGGATGCTCCGCATCCTACACCTCATCACCCGACTCCGTCGGGAGCTTCCCCTCAAGGGGAAGCCTTTTTTTTGCGCAGTGCGTTGGTTTGAAATTTGGCGGAAGTTTAAACCTGTTCGCAGTACTATCGTAAGCCTCTCACTCTGGGAGATGGTGTCAAACGTCGCGAAGCGACTTGTGACGGAGAGGGCTACTTTACAATCCCTCATCTGACTCCGTCAGGAGCTCCCTTTACACAAGGGAGCCTTACGT
>JAZNXP010000106.1:0-5899 GCA_045593965.1 Eubacteriales bacterium
TGAGCGAGATCACCATCGTGTACGGACAAACCGAGGCATCCCCCGGCTGTACCATGAGCTCTACCGACGATCCGCTTGAGGTGCGTGTCGCGACGGTAGGCCGTGCGCTGCCTGAGATCGAATGCCGCATTATAAACCCCGAAACAGGAGAAGAGCTTCCCGACAACGTGACGGGTGAATTTGTGGCGCGTGGCTACAACATCATGAAGGGCTACTATAAGATGCCCGAGGCCACCGCAAAAGCGATCGATAAGGACGGCTGGCTCCATACAGGAGACCTTGCTTGCCGTACCCCCGAGGGCAATTACCGCATTACCGGACGCTTGAAGGATATGATCATCCGCGGCGGCGAAAACATTTATCCCAAGGAGATCGAGGAATTTATTTATACGCATCCCAAGGTCAGCGACGCGCAGGTCATCGGCGTGCCCGACGAGCAATACGGCGAGGAGATCATGGCGTGCATCATTCTCAAGGAAGGTCAGACCATGACGGCGGAGGAAATGAAGAAATACGTCGGAGACCATATGGCACGCCATAAGGTTCCGAGATACATTGATTTTGTTGATTCCTTCCCGATGAACGTCGCGGGTAAGATCCTCAAGTATAAGATGCGTGAGGATGCGATCGAGAAGCTGGGACTTCAAAAAGCAAGCAAAGTGGTGACGGCATAATGATAGAAGGAAAATTTAAAGTTATCGATGCGCACTGTCACATTTATCCCGAGAAGATCGCTGCGAGAGCGGTGGCGGGAACCGACAATTTCTACGGCGGAACGTCGGATTGTCTGGGAACCGTCTCCGACCTTCTGACAGAGGGGGAAAAGGCAGGGATCGATCATTTCGTCGTACAGTCGGTCGCAACAACGCCAAAGCAGGTTACCAGCATCAACGAATTTATTGCGGCATCCGTTGCGCAAAGCGGCGGAAAAATGACGGGGCTTGGCACCGTGCATCCCGAAAGTGAGGATTACAGAGGCGATATTCAACGCATCGTATCCTTGGGACTGAAGGGGATTAAAATTCATCCCGACATTCAACGCTTTCCCATTGATGATCCGGGTTTTATGCGAATTTATGAGCTGTGCGAGAGAGAAGGTCTGATCGTGCTGATGCATACGGGAGATCACCGTTACGATTATTCCAATCCCAACCGCTTGATCCCGACACTGAAGGCATTTCCGAATATGACCGTGATCGGCGCGCATTTCGGAGGATGGTCGCTCTGGGATACCATTGCCGCGGATTTGGCAGGATTTCAGAATCTTTACGTAGATTCCTCGTCCGCGCTTCCGTGGATCACTCCCGAAACGGGCGCGCGCTTGGTACGGGCGTACGGCGCCGACCGTGTCCTGTTTGGAACCGACTACCCCATGTGGTCACCCACAGAGGAGCTGAAGCGTTTTCATGCAATGGGGCTGACCGATGAGGAGAAGGAACAGATTTTCTATCGGAATGCTCAAAAGCTTTTCAAGATCGATGATAGCAATTAATGTCTGAAAAAATGCCAAAATATTCTTGCATTTTTGAAAAAAGTATGCTACAATGAATTATCGGAAGTTACTTTCGACAAAACTGCCTGTTAAAAGGAGATTTGACTATGATCCGTGTATTGATCTGGAATGAATTCCGTCATGAACAAACCGATGAAAGAGTAAAAGTAGTATATCCGAACGGTATCCACCAAGCCATTGCCGAGTTTTTGGGCAAGGACGAGGAATTGGAGATTAAGACCGCGACCCTGCAGGACGAGAATTGCGGCATTACCGACGAGGTGCTTGCCAACACCGACGTTTTGCTTTGGTGGGGACATATGGCGCACCATGAGGTTCCCGACGAGATCGCGGCAAAGGTGCGTGACGCGGTGCTTTCGGGCATGGGCATGATCTTTTTGCATTCTGCACATTATTCCAAGCCCTTCAAGGCTCTGATGGGAACGAGCTGCGGTCTTTGCTGGCGCGAAACGGAAGATTCCGAGATCCTTTGGGTCATCGAGCCGTCTCACCCCATCACAAGAGATATCGACCGTTATTTCACACTTCCCGCAGAGGAGACCTACGGTGAGCCCTTTGTGATCCCCACGCCGGATAAGCTCCTGCTCATCGGTAGCTATTCGGGCGGTGAGGTGTTCCGTTCGGGATGCCTTTACGAAAGAGGAAACGGAAAGATCTTCTATTTCCAGCCCGGTCACGAGACCTTCCCGACCTACTACGTTCCCGAGGTGCAGTCGATCATCCGCAACGCGGTGCATTTCCTGGCCCCCACCTACCGTCAGGCACCCATCTGTCCTCACGTCCGCAAGATCACGGACAGTGAGCCGTACGTGATGTTTGACTACTGATTTTCAGAAATTTTACCGCGCAGACCCAAAAGGTAGGCGCGGTATTTTTTTATGTTTGAAAAAATATATGAATTTTTGAAAACCCCTTGCAAAAGCAAAAAAAATCTGTTATAATAATAAAGTAACATCAAGCTGTGAAACGAGATCATGCCAGTTGGGGCAGTAGCGGCGCCCTGTACCTGAAGTCCGCTATAGCAGGGATGGATTCCTCATTTGAGGAACGATCTTTTACGAATTGAGATGCATTCTCTGTGTTGAGGAATGGGTCTTGCGCAATCGGGAATTGTGAACCATGTCAGGTGGGGGACCAAGCAGCATTAAGCAATCCCCCCGATGTGCCGCGAGAGTGCCTGTTCTGAGCAGCGGGTGCAGAGATCGCGTGGGAGTGACTTTCGATCTTGGGGTGCATGGTCTTGTTTTGCAGCTTGGTGTTGATCCAAAAGGAATTGTGTGCCGATCGCGCGTTTTGCCGTTCGGCATTTGTTGTACAAAAGGAGGGACACGATGCACCAGGCGTTGTATAGAAAATGGCGGCCGCAGACCTTTGATGATGTTTGCGGACAGGAGCATATTACCTCTATTCTCAAGTACGAGGCAGAGCATCGTGCATTCAGCCACGCGTATCTGTTTTGCGGATCACGGGGAACGGGAAAAACGACGTGCGCAAAGATCTTGGCAAAGGTCGTCAACTGTGAAAGTCCCGTAAACGGCAATCCGTGCGGCATATGTGATGCCTGCAGAACGATCGACAGCGGCGCGACTACCGACGTTCTGGAGATGGACGCAGCATCCAACAACGGTGTTGACAATATCCGTGACATTCGCGACGAGGTTGTGTATTCACCGACGGGAATGCGTTGCCGCGTGTATATCATCGACGAGGTGCATATGCTGTCTGTCAGCGCGTTCAACGCGTTGCTCAAAACGCTGGAAGAGCCGCCCGAGCACGTGGTGTTTATTTTGGCAACGACGGAGCTGCATAAATTGCCCGCGACCATCATTTCCAGATGCCAGAGATTTGATTTTCGCCGTATTTCCACGGATGTTCTGGTGGATCGGTTGATGTATATTGCGGCGCAGGAAAAGCTGACGTTGGATCCCGAGGCAGCAAGAATGATCGCAAAAATGGCGCAGGGCGGCATGAGAGACGCGATCAGCCTCTTGGAGCTGTGCGCGGGAAGCCGAAAGGCGATCACGGCTGACGTCGTGGAGGATTCGGTGGGACTGACGGGCAGAGACGCTATGCTGCAGACCGTAGAAGCGATCGCACAGAAGGATTACGATCGGTTGTTTGAGCAGATCGACGAGGTCGTGCAGTCCTCAAAGGACGTTGCGGTCTTTTGGCAGGATCTGATCTCGCTGTATCGGGATATGCTGGTCATCAAAACCACAAAGCAGGCAACGGCTTATCTGGATCTGACCGAAGTGGAATTTGAGCAGATCACAAAGATGGCAGGGCATTTCAAAAAAGAAACCTTGCTGTTCCATTGTAAGCTATTGGAGGATGCGCTGTTCTCCATGCAAAAGACGAACGCCGTGAAGCGGATCGTCGCGGAAATGACCTTGGTGCGAATGTGCGATGAAGCATTGGATACGTCAACCGAGGCACTGATTTCGCGAATCGCTTTGTTGGAGGAGCAAGTGGCAACGGGTGCGCTTTCCGGGCCGAAGGAGCAGACGAAGTCCGTTCCCGAAGCGGAAGCATCCGAAAAGGCTTCTCCCGTACCGAAGCGCTCTCCGCAAGAGCTCGCTCCGAAAGCATCCAAGCAGACGGAGAAGGCGGCGGATACAACAGGCGTTGAAAAGCGTGTTTTACGTCCTTTGAAAAACTGGATGGAGGTCGTGGAGCGCATCAACCGAAGCGCACCGATGACGGCAAGCTTTGTCAAGTCATCACGCGCCTATATGACCGACGACGGGAACGTGATCGTTCGTTTTGAGAATGAATTCGGTAAATTAATGCTGGATCAGCCTGAGGCGAAGGATCGGTTGCGCGCGGCTTTAACCGCCGTCCTGAAGCGTGAGGTTGACAAAGTTACCCTGGAGGTCGTGGGCAAAACAGCAAAAGCCTCGGTCATCGATGAAATTCTGGAAGCCTCGGAAGAGGAATGACTGTATTATAATAAAAAGGAGATAAAGAAATGAAGGCAAATATTCCGAAGGGAATGGGCGGTGGACCGCAGAATATGCAGGCAATGCTCCGTCAGGCGCAGAAGATGCAGGAGGATATGGCTGCGAAGCAGGAGGAGCTTAACGAGCGCGAGTATGATATTTCTGCAGGCGGCGGAGTTGTAAACGTCAAGATCAACGGTAAAAAAGAGATTGTAGCCATTGATCTGGCTCCCGAGATCGTAGATCCCGATGACATTGAGACGCTGTCCGATATTCTGGTTGCGGCTGTCAATGAGGCAATCAAGAGAGTTGAGGACACAAACAGCGCGGAGATGAATAAGATTACGGGTCCGATGAATATCCCGGGCTTGTTCTGATCTATGGCGGAGTATATGGAGTCCCTCAGAGTCCTGACCGAAAAATTCGGCAGACTGGAGGGAGTTGGCAAAAAGACCGCAATGCGAATGGCATTTTCGGTGCTGGAGCTGGAGATGGAGGAAGCGGAGGAGTTCGCGAACGCCATTCTGGACGCCAAGAAGAAAATACATCTGTGTCCGATCTGCCAGAATTTGACCGACAAAGAGATCTGTTCCATTTGCGCGGATGAAACGAGAAATCATTCGCAGGTGTGCGTGGTAACGGATGCGCGCGCGGTCATGTCTATGGAGAAGGTAAGGGAATACAGAGGAACGTATCACGTTCTGCACGGTGTGATCTCGCCGATGAACGGAATCACTCCCGAGCAGCTCAAGATCAAGGAATTGCTGAAACGAGTTGAAGAGGGAGAGATCGATGAGGTCATCGTTGCAACCAACCCAACGGTTGAGGGCGAGGCAACGGCAATGTATTTGTCAAGGCTCTTGCGTCCGATCGGTATCCGAGTGACCAGATTGGCGTACGGCGTTCCTGTGGGCGCAGATCTGGAATATGCGGATGAGGTAACACTCTTCAGAGCATTGGAAGGCAGAAGAGAAGTCTGATAAAAAAACGGCGGATTTCCGCCGTTTTTTGTGCTTTGCCGCGTATAAAATATGAAAATGGTGGAAAAACAAAATAAAATAAAGTTTTTTTAATAAACCTCTTGACAAAACGGAAAAAAAGTGATAAAATATACAAGCTTACCGCGAAAAGCGGGAAAATACAATATCTAAACCACTTCGAAAAAAACCTGAAAAAACTTGAAAAAAGTTTTGCAAAAGGTATTGACAAAGTGGGGGAGATATGGTATAATGAGCGAGTCGCCGTATGAAGGGCGACGGAACGGTCATTGAAAATTGAACAACAAGAGAGAAGTACAAAGCATATGAAAAGTATGTGCGAAACGGATCTCGACAATTCAAAAAAGAGAATACTACTCAAACAAAAGTAAAGAAAGCTAAGAGCAAGACTCGGAAGCAAGATTGGATCAACAAGGGAGACCTTGTTGTTTTAATACAATGATTTCGAG
>JAZNXP010000107.1:0-6682 GCA_045593965.1 Eubacteriales bacterium
ATAAAATTTAAAAACAAAGTTTTTACCTCATTTTCTTTCGCTCGTCTTGACAAGATATTTTGCAAATGGTATAATAAATAAATAAAATATCTTTTATCCAAAAGGAGCCATTCATGAATTCTCAAATTCCAAGATGCGAGCATCCCCGTCCCGACAGAAAGCGATCCGATTGGATCAACCTCAACGGTATCTGGGATTTTGAAATCGATAACGCCAAGGTCGGCATCCACAAAAAGTATTTTGAGAGAGATTCTTTGGACGGAACGATCACCGTCCCCTTCTCTCCCGAGAGCCGTCTTTCGGGACTTGCGCATACCGATTTTATGAACGCCGTCTGGTACCGTCGCGACATTGAAATTCCTTCTACTTGGGTGGGTAAGCGCATCATTTTGCACATTGATGCCAGCGACTATAAAACCACCGTATTCGTGAACGGAACGCAGATCGGCACGCACGAGGGCGGTTACACCTCCTTCGCCTTTGATATTACCTTTGCCCTCAAGGAAAGCGGGAACTACATCACCGTCTATGCAGAGGACGACATTCTGAACAAAAAGCAGTTTTGCGGAAAGCAAAGTCAGTTCTTTGAATCCCGCGGTTGCTTCTATACCCGAACCACGGGCATCTGGCAAACTGTTTGGTTGGAAGCGGTCGGACAGGCTTACGTCAAGTCCTATAAAGCATACGCTAACATATCCGATCCCTCGGTTTCCTTGGACGTTCTGACGAACAACGAGGCACTCGGCGGCACGCTGAAGGTGACGGCTACCTACGAAGGTCGCACGGTGGCACAGGCTTGCACTACCGTACAGTCCCAGCACACCATGATCCATCTTCCGCTTGCGGAAAAGCATCTTTGGGAGGTCGGTTGCGGTCGCCTTTATGACCTGCAATTCACCCTTGAAAAAGACGGTGCCATTGATATAATGGACGGTTATTTTGGGCTTCGCGAGGTTGCTCTTTCCAAGGAAAAGGGACTTCAGATCAACGGAAAGACTGTATTCGGAAGATTTGTTCTTGACCAAGGCTTCAACCCCGAGGGCATCATCACCGCTCCCGACGATCAGCACCTGATCTTTGACATCGAGGCTTCCATGGCAATGGGATTTAACGGCGCGCGCCTCCACCAAAAGGTATTTGAGCCCCGTTTCCTTTACCATGCCGACACCCATGGCTACATGGTCTGGGGCGAAGCGGGCAACTGGGGCTTTGATCACACCGAGCTTGTGAATCTGACCTGCGCGCTTCCCGAATGGATGGAAGAGATCGACCGCGATTTTTCTCACCCGTCCATCATCGGCTGGTGTCCCTTCAATGAGACCTGGGATCTGAACAACAAATGCCACAGCGTGACCTTGATCGATACCTTCTATGACGTCACCAAAGCAATGGACTCCACCCGTCCCGTGATCGCGAACAGCGGCTCCTTCCCCACCACGCGCACCGATGCGCATGATGTACACGATTATGAGCAGGATCCCGAAGCCTTCCGCTCCTACTATGCGGAAATGGACAAGGGCATTCTTCGCGACCAGATCCAACGCGCGCATCCAGGCAGACAGGTCTATAAAACCGACCTTCCCGTATTCATCAGCGAATACGGTGGCATTAAATGGGCAATGACGACCGACAGCGACGCATGGGGCTACGGTGTCAGCGTAAAGGACGAGGAAGGTTTCTTTGCCCGTCTTGAGGGCTTGACCGATGCCATTCTGGAGAACAAGCACGTCTTTGCTTATTGCTACACGCAATTGACCGACGTCGAGCAAGAGCAAAACGGACTTCTCACCTATGACCGCAAGTTCAAATTTCCCGCAGAAAGACTCGCGGCGATCTTCGGCAAAAAATCGGTTATTGAAGAATAAATTCAGACAACGTAAGGGAGCGGTATATTCTGTACCGTTCCCTTTGATTTTCCAAGGATATTGAATTGACAAACCGAAAAATTCATGATAAAATATAGAAAAGTAACGTATTGGAGGAGCCTATGAAAACCAAGCTTTCCGCAAAGATCTGGTGCGCGATCGCCTTGTTCGGACTCATCGGACAGATCGCGTGGGTGGTTGAGAATATGTATCTCAACGTCTTTATATACAAAATGTTCCGCGCATCGGCATCCGACATTTCCTTAATGGTTGCCGCGAGTGCGATCGCCGCAACGCTGACGACCGTATTCATCGGTGCACTGTCCGACAAGATCGGAAAGCGCAAGCTTTTTATGTGCGGCGGATATATCCTTTGGGGCATCTCGATCCTCGGCTTTGTCCTGGTGCGAGCTGACATTCTGGAGCCTCTTCTCCCCGCCACCGTCTCGGTTGCATCCGCAGGCGTCGCCTTGGTCATCCTCTTAGACTGCCTGATGACCTTCTTCGGATCCTCCGCCAATGATGCTGCCTTCAACGCATGGCTGACAGACGTCACTGATGAAACCAATCGCGGTGCCGCCGAGGGTATCAACGCGATGATGCCCCTTGTTGCCATCCTTGCCGTGTTCGGCGGATTTATGGCGTTTGATTTGAATCTTTCCGGCAGCTGGAGCGTCATCTTCACCGTCATCGGTGCGGTCGTGATCCTTGTTGGCATTCTTGGAATTTTTCTGATCAAGGATACCCCCGCCGAGCCTCTGAAGGTCTCCTATTGGCGCACGGTCATCCACGGCTTCCTTCCCTCGACCGTGAAAAAATCCCCACAGCTTTATCTTACTCTGATCTGCTTTATCCTCTTTAACATCTCCATTCAGATCTTCATGCCTTATCTGATCATTTACTATGAGGTCTCCCTCGGCATGAAGGATTACGTCTTTGTGATGGCTCCCGCAATCATCCTTGCATCGGTTGCAACGGCATTTTGGGGAAAGGTCTATGACAAAAAAGGCGTTCGCTTCCCGGGAGTCATCTCTCTTGTGTCTCTGTGTCTTGGTTACGTGCTGCTTTATTTCTTCCGCTCCACCGCGCTCGTATTCGTCGGCTCCTTGCTCATGATGTGCGGCTATCTTTGCGGAATGGCTGTTTTCGGCGCAAAGATCCGAAATGAGATCCCTTTCGGAAAAGCGGGAATGTTCCAGGGCGTGCGTATTTTCTCGCAGGTCCTCATCCCCGGCGTCGTTGGTCCCTTCATCGGAAAGCTGGTTCTTACCAATGCGCAAACGATCGTGAATAACGACGGAACAACGTCATTTGTCCCCAATCAGAACATCTTCCTCGCCGCCCTTGCGGTTGCCGTTTTGACGTTTGTGCTCCTGTTACTGACCTTAAAAAAAGATCCTCCGCATCTACGCAAGGATCTCAAAACTCCTTTTGAATCAGATAAAACAACTTCATGGAAGGACTATCCTCGCCCTCAATTGAAGCGCGCATCCTATCTCTCTCTTTGCGGAAGCTGGACGCTTTCGGTCAAGAAAAATAATGAAGAAGAACCCGTTGGCGAGATCACGGTGCCGTTTCCGCCCGAAAGTCGCCTTTCGAATATCGAACGCCAATTGAAGAGCGGAGAGCATTGGATCTATCGAAAAAGCTTTACCCTCCCCGCGCATTTTCAAAATGACCGTGTGCTTCTGCACGTCGGCGCGATCGACCAAAAGGCTTGGATCTATTTGAACGAAACGGAAGTTGGCTCACACGTCGGCGGTTATCTCCCCTTCACGGTCGATCTGACCGATGCTCTCCGCGACGGAGAAAATCAGCTTTGCATCGAGGTTGAGGATGAGCTTGACCTTGATATTCCCTACGGCAAGCAAACGCACAAGCGCGGCGGAATGTGGTACACGCCCATCAGCGGCATCTGGCAGCCCATTTGGATGGAGAGCGTGCCGCAGCAATATATCCGCTCACTTCGCATCACCCCCACGCTGACCTCCGTTACGGTAGAAAGCACGGGCGGTCAATCGCAAAAGACCATTCGCATTCAAACCGAAAACGGACTTTTGGAACGCTCCTACGCGGGCGATACCGTCACCGTTGAGATCCCCGATCCCATTCTCTGGACTCCCGAGCATCCGCATTTGTATTCTTTCACCTTGAGTGACGGGACGGATACGGTTGAGTCCTATTTCGCGCTTCGTACCGTTTCGATCATGACCAAAAACAAAAAGCCCTATATTTGCCTGAACGGAACGCCCATCCTCTGCCACGGTCTGCTGGATCAAGGGTACTACAGCGACGGCATCTATCTCCCTGCAACGCCCGAGGGCTACCGCTCCGATATTCTCCGCATGAAGGCCATGGGATTTAATATGCTTCGCAAGCACATCAAGATCGAGCCCGATTGCTTCTACCATTTCTGCGACAAATACGGTATGCTTGTATTCCAGGACATGGTCAACAACGGGCAATATCACTATATCCTTGATACCGTCCTTCCGACGATCGGCAAAAAACGCGGCATTACGCATCCTGCATCGCAGCAGCGTCGCACGCACTTTGAAAACGACGCCAAGGAAACCGTCGCTCTGCTTTACAGTCATCCCGCCGTTGTGTATTACACAATTTTCAACGAGGGTTGGGGACAATACGATGCCGACCGCATTTACGGGAAGCTGAAGCAAGCCGATCCCTCCCGCATCTGGGATGCGACGTCAGGCTGGTTCACGGAAAATGAGAGCGACGTTGTCAGCGAGCACGTCTATTTCAAAAAGATCGATCTGAAGCCACATGCGGCACGTCCGTTGGTGCTTTCCGAATTTGGTGGGTATTCCTATAAAATCGCAGAGCATTCCTTCAATTTGGATCAGACCTATGGCTATCGCTTTTATAACTCCAAGGACGCTTTTCAAACGGCAATGCTTGATCTTTACCGCAATGAGATCATCCCCGCCATCAAAAAAGACGGACTTTGTGCGACTGTACTGACACAGGTCAGCGACGTTGAGGACGAAACGAACGGACTTCTCACTTATGACCGTCAGATCCAAAAAATCGATACAGATGTGATGAAATCGATAAGCGAGGAGCTGTTTGAAGCGTTTGAAGAACAGCTACGCTAACGTTACCAAAAATAAAAAGGTGTCTCTTGAAAGACACCTTTTTATTTATTTGATCCAGGTAGGAAATGCATTTCTTGCTTGATCGATCGGAATTGCATACTTCATACCGACAGCTTCTTTTCTTGCGCTGACGTGGATACCGATAACTTCGCCCATTTCATTGAACAAAGGACCGCCCGAGTTACCCGGGTTGGTTGCGGCATCGGTCATGATGTACGTTTTCCCACCGGAAATTCTTGCGTTATCGCTGACAATACCACTGGTAATGCAAAGGCCCTCGCCCTTGGAGTTACCGATGTAATAGATCTGCTCACCGTGCTTGACCATGGAAGATCTTCCCAGCTTTACGCAGGTTGCGTTTGCGGGAACTGCATCCAGCTTGAGCACAGCAACGTCAATACCGTCTCCGTGACCGCCTTGATTGTCGCCGAGCTTCAAAATTCTGGCGCCGACTTCTCTTCCCGCGACCAGAACTCTGATCACGTCGGCAGGCTGAGAATTAAAGGTTACCACGTGAACGTTTGTCAGTGCGATACCATCCTTGGAGATCAGGAAGCCTGTTCCGCTTCCGCCCATATTGCCTCTGCAAGCGGAGATCTCAAGAACAGCATTGATGTTCTTTTCATAGATCATACTTCCCGAGCTGCGGGTGACCTCTACGATGGGAGTGACGATCGGAGTGACTACCTGAACGGGCTTCGGCGGAACATAGGAAGGATCGGTATATTCATATCCGCAGCATCTGCATCTGTATTTACCGTTGCCTTTCGTGGTCAATGTTGCGCCACAGTTAGGACAATCTTTCATATAGCCTCCAAATTTCTAATCTTTCTTGATGTAAGTATGCCGCACATCTATGATGTGCGGCATACCGTTTTTAAAGGCACGACGCCTGAATTAAATCAGAGAGCGTTCTGCTTTGCCAATCTCTCAAGCTCCTTATCGCGAGCTTCCTGATCAGCCTTTGCCTGCTTGAAATTGTAATCCTTAGGAGGAAGCAGCACAAAATCAGCGGAGAAGCTATTTGCGAAGGTCTTCAGATAATCATCGCTCTTCGGAGCAACAGACTCGTCTTCAGCCTCAGCTGCCTCAGCTGATTCTGCGTTCTCTTCGGTAGCCTCAGCGGTATCAGCTGCTGCAAACTCTGCGAGATCACCCATATCAACTGCCTCTTCAGCAGCTGCATCCATCTCTGCGCCCAGCGCGTTCAGATCAACGTTTTCTTCTTCAGGAGTAGTTACATTTTTCAATTCTTCCATTGTTCATTCCTCCTTATTTAGACAGCGTCAAGGTCTTCTTGGAAGCCTTGCTTTCGAAGGTAGCAACTTCAGCCTTAACATCCTGCCACTGCTTGAGGGCGGCTGCGATCAGCTTCAGACCTGCTTCGATCATAGCTTGATAACGTGTCATAATTTCATTCTTTGCAACCTTGATGCTCTGATTTGCCGAATATGCACGGAAAGCAAAGAAGCCGCCTGCAATAACAGCGATAATAATACCAACAACGATCTGACTGATTGCGATGCCGAGAACAACGCCGAGAACTGCTGCGATAATTGCAATGATAACATTGGTCTTAACAGCCTTGGTGGGAACTGCATCCAGCTCCTTCTGACGGAGTGCTTCCATATGCTCGGTGTAAGACTTATCCAACTGTGCCTTATTGGAACCGTCGGTCGTCTTGCCTCTCCAGCCTGCCAA
>JAZNXP010000108.1:0-13363 GCA_045593965.1 Eubacteriales bacterium
CCTTGCACACGGGGATCTCTCCCTTTGCGCTCTTGAAGGATACGTCAACCTTGCTCACGTCCACATCCGCGCCGCTGTATCCAATGGCGCAAAGCACACGTCCCCAGTTGGCATCCGCGCCGAACATTGCCGCTTTGAACAGGCTTGAGCAGATCACACTCTTGGCAACAGTCTTTGCGATAGCGGTATCCTTTGCGCCGCTGACACGGCATTCAAGAAGCTTTGTAGCTCCCTCGCCGTCGCCTGCGATCATGCGGCAAAGATGCACCGTGACCGTATTCAACGCTTCCATGAAGATCGCAAAATCGTCGCCCTCTGTGTTGATCTCCGCGTTTCCTGCCATACCGTTTGCAAGAACCGTGACCATATCGTTCGTGGAGGTATCTCCGTCTACGCTGACCATATTAAAGGTGTTCGCAATATCCGAGGAGAGTGCCTTCTGAAGCATCTTATCGGAGATTGCGACATCGGTCGTGATGAATACAAGCATTGTTGCCATGTTGGGGTGGATCATGCCGCTTCCCTTGGCAATGCCTCCGATGCGGCAGGTCTTGCCGCCGATCTCAAATTCAACGGCGATCTCCTTCTTGACCGTATCGGTCGTCATAATCCCCTCCGCAGCGGCATCCGATCCACTTGCGGAAAGCTCCTTGACCAATTGCGGAATACCGTTTGCGATGGGAGCGATATTGAGCGGCTGTCCGATCACACCTGTGGATGCGACGACGATATCATTTGCGGAAATCTTCAGCTCCTTTGCGATGCACGCACTCATCTGCTCCGCGATCTCAATGCCGTTCGCGTTACAGGTATTGGCGTTTCCGCTATTGCAAATGACAGCCTGCGCATGTCCGTCTTCCAAATGTGCCTTCGTTACCAACAACGGCGCACCCTTAACGAGGTTGGTCGTATAAACCGATGCGGCGGTCGCACGCGTTTCGCTGTAGATCAGCGCGAGGTCGCGCTTGGTGCGGTTTTTGCGGATGCCGCAATGAATTCCGCTTGCTTGATATCCTTTTGCGGCACATACGCCACCGGAAATGATCTTCATGTTTTCTGGGTCTCCTTTAAATGTTTAATCAACGTTCAGTCCCGTAGCTTCCTCAAGACCGAGTGCAATGTTCATATTCTGGATCGCGGCTCCCGATGCGCCCTTGCCAAGATTATCAAAGCGGGACACAAGAAGGATCCTCTCTTCGTTTCCGTGTACCGAGATCAGCATGTCGTCTCTGCCCGAAAGCGCGTTCGCAGAAAGAAATCCGCCCTCGCTCTCTTCTCCGACAAAGCGGATCAAGCCGTTTTGGTAGTACGCGGCGTACAGATCGCAAAGATCCTTTTTCGTTCCCTTGATCTGATGCGCAAAGAGCGGGACCGTGACCTCCATGCCGCTATAATACGGTGCCACGATCGGACAGAACGCAGGAGCGTTCGTCAATCCGCAGATCTTTTTCATTTCCTTGAGGTGCTTATGCTCCTGTGTCAATCCGTATTGGCGCGGCGCGTCGAGAAGCGCGTCGCGATCATCGCCTTCATATTCCGCGATCATTTTCTTTCCGCCGCCCGAATATCCCGTCAAGGAGAAGCACGTCAATGCTTCGTCGGCAGACAGCAGTCCGTTTTCCACCAGCGGTGCGATCAACGCCACAAATCCGCTTGCGTGACATCCCGGGTTGGCGATCTTGTGGGATGCTTTGATACGTTCTCTCATACCGCTCAACTCGGGAAAGCCGTACGTCCAATCCGCGTTCGTTCTGTGCGCAGTGGAGGTATCGATCAAAACCGTGTTGGAATTCTCCAAAAACGATGCCGCCTCGATCGCCGCCGCATCGGGCAAGCAGAGGAACGCCACGTCCGCGCGGTTCAGAGCGTCCTTGCGCGCCGCGGGATCCTTTCTCATCTCGTCCGACAGCAGGATCAAGGAAATATCTGTTCTTGCCGAAAGACGTTCCACGATGCGCAAGCCCGTGGTTCCTGCGCTTCCGTCTATAAATACTTGTACCATTTTTGCTCCGCTTGAATAAAAATTCTGTATTTTTCTGATTTATGCAACTATTATACTTATAAATTCTATTTTTGTCAAGTCTTTTATGAATATTTTTTCAAACTTTTTGTATTTTTTATTCAATAACCCTCGGGTGGCTCGGGAAGTGGGATCTCTTCGCCTTCAAGTGATGAAAAGATCGGTGCTTGCACTTGCTTCGGCGCGCGTTTTTCAAACTCGAAAACCGCTCTTCCGTTTTCCAGCTTCAATGCCGCTTCAAACGTCTTTCCTGTCTTGGAGGAAACAAATCCCTGCAAAACCTGTGTTCTGCCGTTTTGGATCAGCTCCTTCAAAAGTGCCACGGAGATCACGCGCTTGCAGATCGACGTTCCAACCAAAAACTTACAGCCGTCTTTATATCCCGCGCAACCGTAAAAGGTCTGCTTCCGCGTGACGTCCTTGCCGCAAAGCGGACAGGTCGCCACAACGTCACCAAAAAAGCCCGTATCGCTTTCCTGCGCAAACGTTGCGTCGGATTTTTTATCAAATACCTCTTGGATCTCTGCCTCGGCGAGCTTGACGCTTTCCCCGATGCTCATGCTGCCTCGGTACACCTTCTTCAACGCCTGACCGAGCTGGGATGTCTTATATTTATCCATCGTGATCTGCATCTGCAGAAGAGACTCAATCAGAAATTCACCGCCCGGAAGGATCGAATATACGTCCTTCTTCAGATCGATATATCCGCTCTTTCTCGCGTTGTCGATAATTCCCGTTCTGGTCGCTTCGGTACCGAGCTCCAAGCCCTCAAAGATCGCGCGATAATCCTCGCTGTCATCCTCGTTTTGCCCTTCCTCGGTCTCGTTTCCTTCCTTTGCGGCCTTTTTATCGTCCTTGAAAGGATTTTTCAAGTAATTGTTCAAGGTCTCGATCGTATAATGCTTGGGCGGAGACGTTTCCTTTTCGGTGGGCTTAAAATCAATATTCACCCGATCGCCCTTTTGAAGAACGGGCAGAACCTTGTCCTTTTGTGTATAGTCGTCGTATTTTGTCCAGCCCTTTTCCAATATGACAGTACCCTTGAGCACGAAGGTCTCGTATTCCCCAACGTCGATCGTGATCTCGGTCTTGGAAACGATGCAATCTTCTGCGCAAAAGACCGCAACGAAGCGGCGGAATACGGTGGAATACACCTGCATTTCGCGTTCCGTGAGCTGTGCTTTGTTCGGAATTTTATACGTCGGCGTCAGAGCTGAATGCGATTCGATCTTGGTGTCATCAAAGATTGTTTTTCCGTCCTTGAATTTGACGGGATAGCCGATCTTTTGACACGACGCCAGAATTTGCCTGATCTTATCCTTCTCCGCGGTTGCCAGATACTCCGAGTTGGTACGCGGATAGGTCAGATAGCCCTTTTCGTAAAGCCCTTGCACGATCGAAAGGCTCTCCTGCATGGACATTTTATATTTCTTTCCCAGTACGTTCTGCAGCTTGGAAAGCGAATAAAGCTTACCCGGGAAAAGCTTGTCCTTCTTATTTTTAACACTTGTGACGATCGCACCTGCGGCATTATACGCCTGCGCGATCCTTTCTGCTTCCGCAAACTGATCCTGCTCAAATTTCTTCTTGGAAAGGAGCTCAATCACCTCTCCGTTCGTCTGCTCGCGGCTGAGCAAGGCATAGTATTTTCCGGGGACGAAATTGCGGATCGCCAGATCTCTGTCATAGATTGCCTTGACGATCGGAACGATCACGCGACCTACGCGCAAAAGCTTTCCTGTTTTGAGGGTTGCGTAGCGCGTCAGATTGACTCCGTAGAGCCAATCGATATAGGTTCTTGCAAAGCCCTCGGAAGCGAGATTGTCATATTCCGACTCCTCCTTCATCTCCCCCAACGCCTTTGCAACCGTTTGCGGCGTTTGGTCGGGAAGCCAGAGACGCAGACATTTCTTCTTTGTTTTCAACGCGTTTTGAATGCAAAGTCGGACGATGATCTCCCCTTCTCTGTCCGCGTCTCCCGCGTTGACGATCGCATCCACGTCATCGCGGTTGCAGAGATATTGAATGGTCGAAAACTGCTGACGGACACCGCTATCCACCGTTTTCTTATCATCGCTTTTTCTCAACTCAAATTTGAATTCGTTCGGGAAGCACGGGAGGTTATCCATGCTCCAACGGTTCGAGGTCTGTGCGGATGGAGAATATGCCTCGATATCACAAAGCGAAAACAGATGTCCAAACGCCCACGTGATCAGATAACCCTGTCCTTCAAGGTAACCGTTTTTCTTCTGCATTTGTCCGATTCCCGCCGCGATATTGCGCGCAAGGCTTGGCTTTTCCGCTATGATCAAGATCATATCTTTTCTCCTTTCCGTAACATTTTGAAATCGCTCGCAATAAGAGCCAAAGCTTGTTTTTTTCTGCTGTTTCAAAAGGAAATACCGCAATCCTGTTTGCCAAAACACGCCAGAACTGCGGTATTTGAATGTGAAACCTCTAACGGTTAAATGTATTTGCGAATGCTTTCGTCTGCGCTGTCTGCATCAACGGATACAGTCATCACAAGGTTAACATTGACCTGTTCTGCAAGCTTGTTGAGCTTCTCGGTCATTGCTGCAAATGCCGCAACGTCATTGTTGCAGATCTTGAGCGTTCCGTCAACGAACAGATCGGTCACATCGTGGTTGCTTGCGAAGAAGCCTGCGATGAAGCCGTAAAGAGCGTCTGCTCCGTATACCTTATATTCATCCGCATCGATCAAACGAGCAGAGGGCTTAATATCATATCTGAGCTTTGTGCCTTTTTCAATGCAAACAACGTCACCCTTGGTAACTTCAAGCGCACCGTTGACGAGGTTGATCAGAGTTTTGGTTTTACCTGTACCCTTTACACCGACAATCAATTTTAACATATGTTTTACCTCCAAATTTCCAAACGGAAACGAATTTCCGTCTCTGGTGATATCATTATAACAAATTTTGGTTTCGCTGTCAAGAGGTTTTCTGTGGATATTGTTAATTTTTCAGTCTTTCCTTCAATTTTTCCTGCAGATCCTCGTATCCGGGCTTGCCCAAAAGCGCAAACATATTCTTCTTATAGGACTCAACACCGGGTTGATCGAAGGGGTTGACCCCCAGCAAATATCCCGAAATCGCGCAAGCCAGCTCAAAGAAATACAGCAGCTCTCCCAGCACGTACGCGCTCTTTTCGCTGATCTCAAGGATCATGTTCGGAACACCGCCGTCGACGTGCGCAAGCACGGTTCCCTGAAGCGCGGTCTTTTTCACAAGGTCAAGATCCATGCCCGAGAGGAAGTTCAAGCCGTCGATGTTGGCGGGATCGTTCGGGATCTCGAAATGACTGCCCGACTCGGCAATGTCGATCACTGTTTCAAAAATGGTACGGTTACCGTCCTGAATGAACTGTCCCAAGGAATGCAGATCGGTGGAGAAGATCACGGACGCGGGGAAAATTCCCTTCTGATCCTTGCCCTCACTCTCGCCGTAAAGCTGCTTCCACCATTCGTTCAGCATTGCGCAGAAGGGCTCGTAGCTTGCAAGGACTTCGATTGATTTGCCCTTTCTGTAAAGGATATTACGCAATGCCGCATAGCGGTAGCAATCATTCTTCGCAAGATCGGGATCGGTATATGCATGGCTTGCCGCTGCCGCGCCTGCCATCAATTCGTCAATGTTGATCCCTGCAACAGCGATGGGAAGAAGTCCTACCGCCGTCAGAACCGAGAAACGGCCTCCGACGTCATCGGGAACCACGAAGGTTTCGTAGCCCGCATCGGTCGAGAACTGCTTCAGCGTTCCTCTTGCCTTATCGGTCGTTACGAAAATGCGCTCTCTTGCGCCGTCCTTGCCGTATTTGTTCTCCAGCAGTGCGCGGAATACGCGGAATGCGACTGCGGGCTCGGTCGTCGTTCCCGACTTGGAGATCACGTTGACGCAAACGTCCTTGCCCTCGCAAATGGAAAGAAGCTCGTTGAGCGCGGTAGAGCTGATGGAATTGCCCGCGAAATAAATGTCGGGGGTATCCTTTTTGAGATTGTTATAGAGAGGAGACTTGAGGTACTCGATGACCGCGCGCGCGCCCAGATAAGAGCCGCCGATGCCGATCACGACCAGTACGTCACAGGTCTTTTGAATCTTCTTCGCGCTTTCCTTGATGCGAGCGAATTCTTCCTTGTCATAATTTTCGGGAAGCTCGATCCATCCCAAAAAATCGTTGCCCGCGCCGCTCTTGCCTCTGAGCATACGGTCAGCCTCCTTGACCATGGGCTGAATTGCTTCGTATTCGTGCGCACGAACGAAGGAAGAAACATATTTGTCATTCAATTTGATCGCCATAATTAAGAACCGTCCTTTTTTCGCAGAATTATCTTTTATATTATACATCATTTCCGATCGGATTTCAATAGACTTTGATAAAAAAATGACGAAAAAGATGAGATTTTGAGCGCGTCCTTCAAAATCGACTCATATCATCAGGAATTTGGCAAATATACGGAATAAAACGTCAAAAAAACTGATTTTTTCGACTGTTTCCAAGGCGGTTACAGACACCGCGCCGATCTTTTTCTCCCCGACGAAAAACTGCGCTTCCCCGATCGCGTCTCCCGTTTGAACGGGAGCTTGGATGCTCTCAGGCAAAACCGTTTGAACGGTCACCTTTCCGATTTCATTTTTTGGCAGCACGCAGGAAAAAGACGGGTAAGCGATGCGGCAGCTTTCCTGTTTTCCGCCAACGACCTTCAAGGGATCGATCTCGGAGGTGGGAGATTGATACAGTCCGTATCCCGCAAATCCCCAGTCAAGAAGAGACGTAGCCGTAGCGTTTCGAACGTCACTCGATTCCGCCCCCATAATAACGCAGATCAAGGAAAAACCGTTCCGCTCCGCGCTGACGCTGACACAGAAGCCCGCCTTTGAGGTGGAACCTGTTTTCAGTCCCGTGCAGCCTTGGTAAAAGCGCACCAAGCGGTTGGTGTTTGTGAGTCCGAACGCGCCGTCGCGAATGGTATCCATCCAAATCGAGCTATATTGCAAAATGGTCGGATGGCGAAGAAGTTCTTTTGACATTAAGGCAATATCATGCGCGGAGGTCAGATGGCTCTCGGCGGTATCATCCAGTCCCGTCACGTTTTCAAAAACGGTATTCTCCATCCCCAGCTGTCTTGCTTTGACATTCATTTTTTCAACAAAGATCGGCACACTTCCGCAAAGATGCTCAGCCAATGCCACTGCCGCATCATTTGCTGACGCGATGACCACGCTCTTGAGCAGATCCTCCAGCTTCATCTGCTCCCCGACCTTCAAATAGACCTGTGAACCGCCCATAGAAGCGGCAGTCTCGGAAACCGTGACCGTATCGTCAAGCCGAACCATGCCATCATCGACCGCTTCCATTACAAGCAGAAGTGTCATAATCTTTGTCACCGACGCAGGGGGGAGTGCTTCTTCCGCATTTTGCGCGTATAGGATACTTCCCGTTGTCGCTTCCATCAAAATCGCGCTTTTGCAAGGCAATTTGAGTGAGCCTTCCTCCACTCCCATATCCGAAAGCGTTGCCTGCTCAGTCTCGGGGACACGATCCTCATTGGGCGCGCGATCCTCCTCCGCGCCGACGGTAAAAATGCACCCGAACAGGATACAGATCGCCATCATCAAAGCGATCCATCCGATCTTCTTTTGTTTCATACAAAGACTCCTTTCTCTTTTATCAATAAAAGATATGAAGTCTCGCACAAAAATATGAACCCGCCTCTCATGGAAAGACGGGTTCATGCGATTTCCGCTCAACGAACGGAGAATTTATAAATCGTGGTATGTACGTAAGTCTGTCCCGGCTCCAGCACGGTATTTGTGAAGTTGGGATGATTGATCGCGTCGGGCATTTTCTGGGTTTCCAGACAGAATGCCGCCTGCGTATTCTGCGCATAACCTCCCTTGAGAGGATGCTCGGGATTGTTCAGGAAGTTGCCCGAATAGAACTGTACGCACGGTTGGTTGGTATAGACCTGCATCACTCTGCCGCTCTTTGGCTCGCTGACCTCGATACGCAGCACAGGCTCCTTTGTTTCTCCTCCTGCAAAGCAGAAGCAATGATCGTAGCCGCCTGCAAAGCGCAGATCCTGATCGTCGGCATTGAAATCCCGTCCGATCGTTTTTGCCGTGCGGAAATCAAAGGGCGTTCCCTCGACCGAACGGATCTCACCCGTGGGGATCAGGCTCTCATCGGTGGGCAGATACGCATCCGCATCCATCTTCAAAACGTGATCAAAGATCTTGCCCGAAGCATAACCGCCGAGGTTGAAATACGCGTGATTGGTCAGATTGACAATCGTTTTCTTGTCGGTAACGGCTTCGTAATGAATCGAAAGCGCATTGTCTTTGGTCAGAGCATAGGTAACGGTCACGTCCAGATTTCCCGGATAATTCTCTTCTCCGTCCGCCGAATGCAGGGTCAAAACCAAGACAGGCTCCTCGCCGTCCTGCTCCTTGACGTCCCAGATACGGTTGGAAAAGCCGACCTTACCGCCGTGAAGCGAGTTCTCGCCGTTGTTGATGTAAAGCTGATAATCCACACCGTCAAGCGTATATTTTCCCTTCGCGATGCGGTTACCCGTTCTGCCGACCAGAGCGCCGAGATAGCCGTCTCCGTTCGCGTAATCGTACAGATTATCATATCCCGCAACAACGTCGGAAAGTCTGCCCTTGGTATCGGGAGCAAGGATCTTCATGATCGCGCCGCCGTAGGAGCAGATCGTGACCGCCATGCCGTTTTCGTTTGTTAACGTATAGGAATATACCTTCTCGCCGCCATCAAGCGTTCCGAAAAGCTGCTTGCAGATCATAAATTATTCTCCTTCGTAGCCGTTGGGGTTCTTCTTCATCCAGTTTGCAAGGTCCTGGCACATATCGTCGATGCCATTCTCCGCTCTCCAGCCAAGCACCTCGTATGCCTTCTTGGGATCGGCATAGCAGGTCGCGATGTCACCGGGGCGTCTGTCAACGATCTTATAGTTGACCTTCAAGCCCGTTGCCTTTTCGTATGCCTTGACGATCTCCAATACGGAATAGCCCGTACCCGTTCCGACGTTGAAATGCTCAACGCCCTTGACCTTCTTCGCGCGCTCCAGCGCCTTCAGATGCGCCTTTGCGAGGTCAACAACGTGGATATAGTCACGAACGCCCGTGCCGTCCTTGGTGTCGTAATCGTTTCCGAATACGGAGAGATAAGGAAGCTGACCCGCAGCAACCTTTGCAACGTAAGGCAGAAGGTTGTTCGGAATTCCGCGCGGATTTTCACCGATCAGACCGCTCTTGTGCGCGCCGATGGGATTGAAGTAACGCAGAACGGAAACGCTCCAATCGTTATCCGATACCCACATATCCTTCAGAATACGCTCAATCATGAGCTTGGTCTCACCATAAGGATTGGTGGTGGAAAGCGGGAAATCCTCGCTGATCGGAACCGTCTTGGGCATACCGTAAACCGTTGCGGAGGAGCTGAACACGATGTGCTTTGCATCATATTTGGACATCAGCTCAACCAGATTCAGGGTGCTGACGAGGTTGTTATAGTAATACATTCCCGGCTTTGCGACCGACTCGCCGACCGCCTTCAGTCCCGCAAAGTGAATTGCGGAATCGATCTCGGGGTTTTCAACGAATACCTTCTCAAGAGCCGCCTTGTCGCAAAGATCGACCTCGTAGAAGCGGAAATCCTTGCCCGTGATCTCCTTGATGCGATCAAGTGCCTTGGGATTGCTGTTGCAGAAATTATCAACGATGACGATCTCGTAGCCTGCGTTCAAAAATTCAACTGCGGTATGAGAACCGATGAAGCCTGCTCCACCTGTGATCAAAATGGACATAATATGTACCTCTCTATTTCTACTGTTATTTTAACAAAAGCTTACTTCCAAAGAGCCTCGGGATATTCACCCGCCTCGATCAGCTTGCGGATCGAAGCCTTCACGGGAACCTTATCCTCTGCGTAGGTCACGCCGAGCCATACAGACTGCGTCGGATAGACCTTTACGTCGCACAGTCCCTTCTGACGCTGGGTATCAACTGCGGCGGGAAGATAGAACTCTGCCTTCATGGGGTTATCGCCGAGGTTGTTGAGGAACTTGGCAAATTCGGTCTCCATGTCCGCAAAGATCTCGGGAGTAAAGCCCCAGCAGTTCATGGAAACGATGGTATCTCCGGAGAGCTCGGTCCATGTCTCGCCGTCATCCTCCAGATACTCCGCGTCGTTGCCCTTCTTCTGGATCTTGGTTCTCTCGGTCACGCTTGCGAGCATGCCGTTTTCGTCGATCTCGCACTGTCCGCGAGAGACGGTACCGTTCTCGGTCAACGTATTTGCAAGGCGGAAGCCAACCATGCAGTGGTGCGCAAAACCGTTTTCAGCCTTGGCATCCTTCAGATGCTTCGCCAGCTGCTCAAAGGTATCTCTGCCGTAAAAATCATCCGCGTTGATCACCGCAAAGTTTTCCTTCACAAGATCGCGTACGCAATAGATCGCATGACCCGTTCCGAGCGGCTTGGTTCTTCCCTCGGGAACCGTACAGCCTGCGGGAATATTGTCCATCTTCTGGAACGCGTATTCCACCTGAATGTGCTTTTCCACGCGGCTTCCAACGGTTTCGCGGAAGATCTCAAGATTTTCTTCCTTAATGATAAAGACGACCTTGTCAAATCCCGCGCGTACCGCGTCGAAAATGGAAAAGTCAATGATGACCTCTCCGTTGTCGGTCATCGGATCGAGTTGCTTGAGTCCGCCGTAACGCGAGCCCATACCTGCGGCAAGAATTACCAGTGTCATAGAAGTAAAAGCCTCCTTATTTTGAAAACCAATTTCGCTGTTTACATTATACACGAAACAAAAGAAAAAGTAAAGAGGTTTTGAAAAAGATTTTTCCAAAAAAACGTATTTTTTCACAAAAAAATATTTTTCATGATTTTTCCATTTCTCTATTGACAAATATTTAACATTGTGCTATAATTGTCTCAAATGATACAGAAGGAGAATATTATGGAATTAACGGAACGAGATCGGAACAAAATATTTGCGTGTCCGCTCCTTGAAGGAACGGATCGTTTATCCGCCTGCAAGCTGTTTGAGGCTTGCGGTTGCACTGTTCGCGCTTTTACCGCGGGCGACGTCATCTTTTCTCCCGAGCAGGGGCAAAACGCGATCGGCTGGCTGCTTGACGGGAAAGCAGAGATCTCCACGCCCGATCAAGGCAAGCATACGCTTTTGCGTTTTTTGAGCGTGGGAGAACCGTTCGGTGTTGCTTCCCTGTTTTCAAGCGAGCCGTATGTCAGTGTGATCGTTGCCAAAAAAAGCTGTCGGGTGTTCTTTCTCTCGGAGCTTGCCGCAAGGCGTTTGCTGGAAACCAGCCCCTCTTTCCTGTATCAATATCTTGAATTCCTCTCCTCCCGTATCCGTTTTCTCAACCGAAAGATCGGGTATCTGACCGCAGGCAGCACCGAGCGGCGGCTGTGTCTTTACCTGACCTCACAAAAAAACGAGCTCTTTACCCTCCCCGTCTCCATTTCGGATCTTTCCGAGCTGCTGGACGTCGGGCGCGCGTCTCTTTACCGCGCCTTTGACAAGCTGGAGGAGGACGGCTTGATCGAAAAGGACGGACGAACGATCCGTCTGCTCAACAAGGAAGCACTGCTTCAAGCATATCAATAAATTATATTCTCAAGAAAGGAATACAACTATGAAACTTCGTATTTTTACTTTTCTTCTCTCTGTTCTGATGCTCTTCTCCTTCGTCTCCTGCACAGAGAACGGCAACAACGATAACAACGGCACGACTGCCGCAACCACCACGGGTGCTACCACCGCATCTCCCGAGCAGCTCAAAAACCCCGAGAAAACGAACGTTTACGTTCTCAGCGGCACGACGGGCTTTGGTATGGCAAATATGATTTACTATTATACCTACGGCACAGGCGTACCGCATGACTATACCTTCAGCGTAAAAGCAGACGCATCCGATGTCACCGCCGCACTCATCAACGGCGACGCGGACATCGCCGCTCTTCCCACCAATGCCGCCGCAAACGTCTATAACAAAACCAACGGCGGTGTCAAGATCCTTGCGATCAATACCCTCGGCGTGCTTTATATGGTAACGACCGACGGAACGACCGTCTCCTCCTTTGAGCAGCTTCGCGGAAAGACGGTCTATGCTCCCGCGCAAAACCCGACCTTTATCTTCCAATATCTCTGTCAGGCAAACGGCTTGACCGTTGGAACCGATATCATCATCGATTCCACGAGCTATTCCGCTCCCGCAAATCTCCGTGATGCCGTTGCCGCAGGTGCGGTCGACATCGCGATCCTTCCCGAGCCCATGGTCACCATCGCAACTAATGCTGCCGTCAAAAACAACGTGACCGTTACCAATACGATGGATCTGACCGCAGAATGGAACAAGGTCGCTCCTGTCGGATCTCTGGCGCAGGGATGCGTGGTCGTTCGCACCGAATTCCTCAATCAGTATCCCGCAACGGTTGCTACGTTCTTGGAAAGATATGAAGCATCGATCAATTTTACAAACAACAAACCCGAGCAGGCATCTCAGTATATCGCGCAAACAGGCATTTTCGCAAACGCGAACGTTGCAAAGGCGGCGATCCCGAAGTGCAATATCTGCTATATCGACGGTGAGGAAATGAAGACCGCAATGGTTAATTATCTGACCATTCTCAAGGGCATTGCTCCCACCTCTATCGGCGGAAATCTGCCCCTGGATGACTTCTATTATATTCCCGCACAATGAACGTATTCAAACGAATCTGCCGCATTCTGCTGATCCTTGCGTTCTGGATCGGTGTCTGGGCGATCGCGGCGGCGGCTGTTGGAAAGCCTTTGCTCTTTCCTTCTCCCCTCTCGGTCGCCAAGCGCCTCCTTGAATTGCTGGGAACTGCGGAATTCTATCTGATCACCGCGATCTCGCTCAAAAACGTGCTCGTCGGTATCACCGTCGCCGTTCTCGGCGGCGCGGCACTCGCTCTGATCACCTCCCGCGTATCCATTCTGCGGGAGGCGATCCTGCCCGTGATGACCGTCATCAAAGCGACCCCCGTGGCATCCTTCATCATCCTTGCGATGATCTGGATCGGTGCGGTCCGCATTCCGAGCTTCATCACGCTTCTGATCGTCCTTCCCGTGATTTGGACGAGTCTGGACGTCGGATTTTCCAAGATTGATCCGCAGCTGAAGGAAGTGGCGACCGCATATCGCTTTTCCGCATGGAAGCGATTTCGACTTCTGATCCTTCCCTCTCTCAAGCCCTATTTCATTTCCGCATTGCGCACGTCCCTGGGACTTGCGTGGAAAGCGGGCATT
>JAZNXP010000109.1:0-2995 GCA_045593965.1 Eubacteriales bacterium
GGACGGCTGTAACCAGCTGACTTTCTATTGGAATCACAACGGCAGCTACGAAAACTGCGACATCTGGATCTGGTGGGGCGACAAGGCAGGACAAGGCTACGTTTTCCACGAATGCGAATACGGTGCAAAGGTTGTCGTCAATGTTCCCGAAGGTATCGAGCAAGTCGGTTTTATTGTCCGCAAAGATTGCTCCGACCCCGGTGGAAGCTCTTGGGGCAACGCAACGAAGGACTACGATCAGGACAGATTTGCCATTATTGAAGGCAAAGAAACTGTTATCTATCTCAAATCGGGCGATGCTTCGCAATATATCAGCCACAACGGAGGTAAAACTCTTGAAATGATTAAAAAACTCGCGCTTGCGGCACTCGTCGATGAAAAAAAGATCGAATACCGCATCACTCCCAAAGTGATCATCTCCGCTCCCGATCAGGTCAAGGTTTACGAGGGGGATCGCGAAATCGCAGTTACTTCGATTTCCACACTCGGAAGATCGGCATCCGCGGGATACATCGAGGTCGGCGAAAGCCTCGACTTGACAAAGAATTATCGCATCTCTATTGAAGGATACGGCGCAAAAACCGTTATCCCAACCACCATATTTGACACAGACTATTTTGCCGCAAACTATCACTATGACGGTGACGATCTCGGTGCCATTATAAACGGCTCCGGCACAACCTTTAAGGTCTGGGCTCCTACGGCTTCAAAGGTCGTTCTCAATCTCTTCACCGCGGGTAACGGAGTTGACGCATACAAGAGCGTTGATATGGTGCGCGGAGAAAAGGGTGTGTGGGCACATACAGAAGAGTGTGGTCACGGAACCTATTATACTTATACAGTAACCACAGCTGTCGGCACGCAGGAGGCTGTTGACCCCTACGCAAAATCTGCAGGAGTCAACGGTAAGCGTGGAATGGTCGTTGATCTTTCGCGTACAAATCCGACCGGTTGGGGAAATGCCGCCCTCTCTTCCCCTATCTCCTCTTATTCAGAGGCGATCATTTGGGAGGTTCACGTAAGGGATTTCTCAAACAAGATATCCTCTTCCAATTATAAAGGAAAGTATCTTGCATTTACAGAAACGGGACTTGTCAACGAGCACGGAAAGTCCGTCGGTGTTGACTACCTCAAAGAGCTCGGCATAACCCACGTTCACCTTCTCCCCGTATATGACTACGCGTCGGTTGACGAAACAAAGCCCGACACGCAGTTCAACTGGGGCTATGATCCCGAGAACTATAATGTTCCCGAGGGCAGCTATTCCACAGATCCTTACAACGGCGAAATCAGGATCAAGGAATACAAGGAGATGGTCAAGTCTCTGCACGATGCGGGGATCGGCGTGATAATGGATATGGTTTATAACCATACTTACGATGCCAACAGCTCACTCAACAAAATCGTTCCTTATTATTATTACAGATACACGAATACCGGTGTGAATTCCTCCGCAAGCGGATGCGGAAACGACACAGCATCCGAAAGATATATGTTCGGAAAGTTTATGGTCGATTCAACATCCTATTGGGTCAAGGAATATAAACTCGACGGTCTGCGCTTTGACCTTATGGGTCTGCACGACCTTGAAACCATGCAAGAGATTGAAAGTGCAGTTCATACGATCAATCCGAATGCTATTATTTACGGAGAAGGCTGGACGATGGGTGCCACCATTGACGGAAGCGCTCAGGCAAATCAAGCCAATATCTCTAAAATCACGCCCACGGGCAACGCCATCGGCTCCATCGCAGTATTCAAAGACGCCATCCGCGACGGTCTTAAGGGCAGCGTGTTTGAAAAAACGTCAAAGGGCTACATAAACGGCTCATCGAAAGCAACGCTTTCTAAAGTACTCTTCGGAATCAAGGGCGGAGTCGGCGTTGGTGTCGGATGGTCGGTTGAGAACTCAATGGTCATCAACTATATGAGCGCACACGACAACAACACCCTCTGGGATAAGCTTCTTCTCTCAAATCCGACATATTCGGATGAAATGCGAAACGATATGAACAATCTCGGCGCAGCCATACTTATGATCTCGAAGGGAACTCCATTCTGGCAGGCGGGTGAAGAAATGCTCCGCACCAAGGGCGGCGACGAAAACAGCTACAAGTCGAGCGATGCCGTCAACAACATTGATTGGTCGATGCTTGCGGAAGGTACAATTCAGTACGAAACTATGCTCTACTACAAGGGTTTGATCGAGATGCGAAAAGCATACCCGATCTTTACTGATTCGAGCAGCACCGTCACCTCGGAACAGATTGGCGACAAGGGATCGGTAGCAGTCACGATCGAAGACGGCAATGGCGGAAAAGTTCTGGTAATCATCAACCCCACCGAAACCAATTTTACGTATACTTTGAGTGGAGAATGGAATCTCATCGCAGATTCGAAACGCGCGTCATCCTCTGTGCTGGCACGCGAAAGAGGTGAAATATCTGTCGATTACATCGGAATCAGAGTATATATCAACGACGCACTTATCAACAAATAAATCTTCGTATAGCCTATATCGCGCACCAAATATGCTTCGGTATAGGCTATATTTTAGGATGATAAAAATGAAAAAACTACTCATTTGCATTTTTTTGATTATTTCCCTGATGCTTCCTCTCGCTTCTTGCGGAAATAGGATCAACAGTACGTGGGTGCCGAATAATCTCGGAGTGAATCTGAGTTCGGATTCTCTCTACGTCCGGAAGGTCGATAACATCACGGATGAATTTATTATGGGTATGGATGCATCCTGTGTTCCTGCTCTTGAAGCTTCGGGGGTTAAATATTATGACTTTGACGGAACACAAAAGGATGTTTATCTGATCCTTTCGGAAAACGGCATTAATTATATTCGCGTCCGCATCTGGAACGATCCCTTTGATTCGTCGGGAAATGGATATGGCGGCGGGAACTGTGACATAGAAAACGCCATTGCAGTCGGCAAGCGTGCCACCGAATACGGAATGAAGCTGCTTGTCAACTTCCACTATTC
>JAZNXP010000110.1:0-2704 GCA_045593965.1 Eubacteriales bacterium
TGCGCTTTCTGGCTGCTTCAGACTTCTTCTTGCGCTTTACGCTCGGCTTCTCATAGTGCTCTCTCTTGCGAAGCTCGGTGAGGACGCCGGAACGGGCGGTTGCACGCTTAAAGCGACGAAGTGCGCTGTCCAGAGACTCGCCTTCCTTGACTCTGATTTCTGCCATCTAATATCCCTCCCTCCGCCGGTAACAAGAGATAATTCTTCGGAAACTGTTATGATTTCGGTTCCAATTCAAAAATTATCTTTTACGATTATACACGATTTCCCTCATTCTGTCAAGAGGTTTTTGAAAAAAATATTTACAATTCAAGAAAATTGATCCTTATGACTCCGCCGCGCCGTTTTCGCGCAGCTCCGTAAGGATGCTTTTGACCTCGTCAAGCGTACACGCCGTCATCACGCGGTTTCTCGCCGCTGCCGCGCCGCGCATTCCGTGGATGTACCACGCCACGTGCTTTCTCGATTCGGGAACGCCCACGCGCTCGCCCTTTTCTTTGACGATCCCCTCTGCGTGCTCCATTGCCAACGCCAATCGCTCGTTCGCTGTCGGGGGAACGTACAGCGTGCCGTCCAACGCGCATCGGATCTCCTCAAAGATCCACGGATTTCCCTGCGCGCCTCTTGCGATCATCACGCCGTCGCAGCCCGTTTCCTTCAGCATCCGCATCGCGTCCGCCGCCGAGAAAACATCTCCGTTTCCCACCACGGGAACAGACACCGCTTCCTTCACGCTCCGTATGACCGAAAGATCCACGCCCGGGGAATACATCTGCTCCTTCGTCCGCCCGTGGATGCAGATCATGCTCGCGCCCGCATCCTCCAGCATCTTTGCCATCTCGGGCGCGTTGATGCTGTCCTTGTCCCAGCCCGCTCTGATCTTGACCGTCACGGGCATTTTTACCGCTCCGACAACCGCCCTTACAATGCTCGCCGCAAGACGGGGATCCTTCATCAAGGCACTTCCCTCGCCGTTGCCGACGATTTTTGCCATGGGACAGCCCATGTTGATGTCGATCGCGCACGGTGGGATCTCGCCGCACGCGCCTCGGTATTCTCCGCTTTCCAACAGTCTTGCCGCCTCTGCCATGAACTCGGGCTCCGCTCCGAAGAGCTGCACCGACATCGGATATTCCTCACGCAGTACCGCCGCCAAGGGAGCGGTCTTGCTTCTTGACGCTTCCTCGCTTTTTCGGTTTCTCTGCTCGTAGCACAACGCCTTTGCCGATACCATTTCGCTCACCGTGTACTCCGCGCCGTATCTTCTCGCCATCCGTCGGAACGTACGATCGCTCACACCCGCCAGCGGTGCCAAAAACAACCCGTGCCGAACCTCGATCTCTCCGATCCGCATCTCCTTCACCTCGCTTTATTCTTCCCATATTATACATAAAAATACGACGTTTGTCAACCGCGGATTTCACGGCTTTTGGGAAGATCGAAGATATCCTCGACATTCACGCAAGCCATCCCCCTTAACCGCCGCTCCCTTGTAGGGGAGGGGTCTCCCCTATCGCATTGCCGTCATCATATTCACCGTAGGGGCGACCTGTGGTCGCCCGCCGTTCTATTCGGCATGATATTCAAAAAAAACGGGCGACCACAGGTCGCCCCTACGGGTTTGTATGTTGTTTCAAAATTTTGCGAAAAGCCCAAAACTGTCTGCAAAATTCATTGTAGGGGCGCGCATTGCGCGTCCGAGGTCGGGATATGATCCCAAATAAAACCGCGGACGACCCATGGTCACCCCTACGGATTTGTATGTTGTTCCAAAATTTTGCGAAAGTTTAAAACTATTGTCGGCCCTAAAGAAAGCCTTCCCCTTGAGTGGGAAAAGGATGAGGTGTAGCCGCGCAGCGGCGTTCCTTTTATACACTGTGCTGAAAAAGACGGATGCTTCGCATCCTACACCTCATCAGTCACCTTCGGTGACAGCTTCTCCTCGAGGAGAAGCCTTACGTTTGTGCAATGCGTTGGTTCGGAATTTCGAGAAAGTTTATATCTATTCGCGGCGCTTTATGAGAGGCTCCCCCTTCGGGGGAGCTGGCACCGCTTGCGGTGACTGAGAGGGCTACTTTACAATCCCTCACCCGACTCCGTCGGAGTTCCCTTTGCACAAGGGAGCCTTACGTTTGTGCGGTGCGTTGGTTGGAAATTTTACGATATTCCTACTCTGTAGGCAAGATTATATGAAGCCTTCCCCTTGAGGGGAAGGTGGCACCGCAGGTGACGGATGAGGTGTAGCCGCGCAGCGGCGTTCATCAACGCACGATTTCAAAATCATTTTCGCTGATGCGATGTTCGCACAGACTCCTTAGCCGCTTTTTCTTTTGGCGATGTAGGCGCAAAATGAAATGAGGCTCGCAAGCTCGCCGCAAACCGCTTCGCGGATTTGCAGTTATCAAAAAGAAAACGCATAAAAGGGAGTTTCGCCCTCTGCGGAGGGCGACCAACGCTTCGCGCGTTGGATTCGCGCAAACTTTTGAAAAAGTTTGATCAAAACTTTCGTTTAGTTCAACTGCAGTGCGTTGGTTTAACTTCTGCGAAAAGCTCAAAACTGTCCGCAGCACGGGAGCTACGGAGCCCCACCGCAGGTGGCGCCCTCTGCGGAGGGCGACCAACGCCCCGCGCGTTGGATCCGCGCAAACTTTTGAAAAAGTTTGATCAAAACTTTCCTTTAGCTCAACTGCGGTGCAAAGCCCTG
>JAZNXP010000111.1:0-2329 GCA_045593965.1 Eubacteriales bacterium
TTGCCCACGTTTACGACAAACTGAATTCAGAAATCAATTACGCCGCTTGGGCAGATTTTGTCGAGCGGTGTTTTGATCGTTTTCTCCACACTCGAAGTCGGAGGCCAAGCGGTCTTAGGAAGACAACTCTAGGTTGCAACTCCTTGGCTCACAGAACGACATGGCTACGATCCGACTTCATTGCCCACGTTTACGACAAACTGAATTCAGAAATCAATTACGCCGCTTGGGCAGATTTTGTCGAGCGGTGTTTTGATCGTTTTCTCCACACTCGCCCGGAGCTTGTGCTGGATCTCGCATGCGGCACAGGAAGCATGACGCTTTCTCTTGCCGACAAGGGCTACGACATGATCGGCGTGGACGGAAGCGAGGATATGCTCTCCGAGGCGTATCTGCGCAAGGGGGAACGTGAAAACGTGTTGTTCCTGCAGCAGGATATGCGCGCGTTTGAGCTTTACGGAACGGTAGGGGCTGTGACCTGCTGCCTTGACAGTCTCAATTACCTGCTCACCGAGAAGGATCTTCACAAATGCTTCTCTTGCGTTCATAACTATCTGGATCCCAATGGGATCTTCCTTTTTGATATGAATACACCGTATAAATTCCGCACGGTGTACGGCAATAACGCCTACGTTCTGGAGGACGAGCTGGTCTACGAGCCCTTGGAGGAGGGTGCAGAAGAGGAGCGCGTTCCCTTCCTTTGCACGTGGCAGAATACGTATTCTCCAAGCACACGCATCTGCGACTTTGATCTTTCTCTTTTTGAAGAGCTTCCGAACGGAGATTACCGACGCGCGGATGAGCATCAGCAGGAACGCTGCTACGAATGGAGCGAGGTCGAAGCCGCGCTCCGAGACTGCGGCTTTGAGCTACTCGGAAATTATGCCGATTACAATTTTGCTCCCGTAACGGACACCACCGAACGCTGGTACGTCTGCGCACGGGCGATCAAATCATAACCCCCCGAATACGAAAGGAATCCTTATGCAATCCACGATTTTACGCGCGATGACTGCCGACGGCAGCGCGCGCATCCACGTCATTTGCTCCACGGACATCGTCAACGAGGCGATCCGTCTGCATCATACCACCCCCACCGCATCCGCGACGTTGGGACGTCTTTTGACCGTAACGTCGATGATGGGATGTATGCTGGGAGAGAAAAACGATACCATCACGGTCGCGCTCAACGGCGACGGCCCTGCGGGACACGCGCTCGCGGTCTCGGACTATATCGGAAACGTACGCGGTTATATTCAGAACCCCGCAGTCGATCTGCCTCTGAAGTCCAACGGAAAGCTGGACGTGGGCGGTGCCGTCGGAAAAGGACTTCTCCGCATCGTCCGTGACAACGGCGAGGGCGAGCCCTACAACGGATCGATCCCACTGGTCAGCGGAGAGATCGCCGAGGACATCGCTTCGTATTACGCGCAGAGTGAGCAGATCCCCACGGTTTGCTCTCTGGGCGTTCTCATCGACCGTGACGGCACCTGCCGCGCGGCGGGCGGCGTGCTGGTTCAGCTCCTTCCCTTCGCGGATCCCGCAACGGTAGATCTGATCGAGAGAAACGTCCCCGACCTTGTCAATATCTCCCGTCTGTTCGACGAAGGAAAAACCAATGAGGAGATCGCACGGATCGCTCTGCGGGACATTCCGTTCGACGTGTTTGACGAGCTGGACGTGGACTATCGCTGCAACTGCAGCCGAGAGCGCACCACGCGCGCGCTGATCACGCTTGGAAAGCAGGATCTGCTAAAGCTCCTTTCCGAGCAGGTCGCCGAGGGCAAGCCCGAGCGTCTTGAGGTGCTCTGCCGCTTCTGCGATAAGAAGCAGTATTATAACAAAACCGACATTGAAAATATGTTTTCAAAGGAAAACTGATCAACAAACAACGGAACGCCTGTCGCAAACAAGGCGTTCCGTTGTCTTTTCGGTTTGAGAAAAGTATTGCAAAATACGCAAAAACGTGATATACTATCTGTACCGAACAGAGTCGTCTTTTTACGGAGGCATTCCATGACGTATGAATTCATAAAAAATCATCCCGACGTCCGCACCTATATTGAGCAGGCAGACGCATCCCTTTGCGCGCTCGGTTACACGGAGCACAGCTATGCGCATGTCACGCGCGTGGCGGTTTGCGCAAGCGAGATCCTTGAGGCACTCGGCTTCTCCGCCCGCACGGTGGAGCTTGCCAAGATCGCAGGCTTTTTGCATGACATCGGCAATCTGATCAACCGCGTGGAGCACAGTCAGAGCGGTGCCTTGATGGCGTTCCGCCTGCTGGACAAATTCGGCTTCCCTGCCGACGAGATCGCATTGGTCTCCA
>JAZNXP010000112.1:0-12951 GCA_045593965.1 Eubacteriales bacterium
AGAACGACATGGCTACGATCCGACTTGCGGGCGCGGATCGCTCTCCCGTTTATGAAGCGCAGTTTTCGCGAACGGCTCTGCACGGGGAAGATCCTTATAAGCTTGCCGGCAACAGCAACCGTCTTTTAACGATCGTTCTGCCCATTCTTCTGACCGTGATCGCGTTGGGCATCCTTCTTTGGGTGATCTTGAAGAAAAAAAAGGCGAAAAGGAAAACCGAACAAGAGCAACAAGTGAAAGAAGAAGCTCCTTGCAAAGTCTCGGCTGACGCGCAAGCCGCTCCCGAAGCGGAGTTGCAAGAGGACGTGCGGAGCATTCCCGATTCGGCTTCCGACGAAATCGAAGCGACGGATGGCGATGAGACGTCAGAGGCTGAAGCCGATGCGCGTGTCTCGGATGAGCAACATGCAAGAGCCGATGATGAAACGCCGCATTCATAAGGAAAAAATCCACCAAAAAACCAAAAGCTGTCTTGCAGGACAGCTTTTGGTCGCTTTTGGATGTTTGGATATTAAATTTGAACGTCCGTGAATAAGGACCAAACACCGTCGGTCGGAACGTGTGAGAAGGTTAATATTTCTCCCGTTTTCGGATGCGGAAAGCGCAGACGGAAGGAGCAAAGTCCGATTGCGCAACGGTCGCGCGCGCCGTATTTTCCGTCGCCGAGCAGAGGATAGCCTCTGGAGGAAAATTGCACGCGGATCTGGTGTGTCCGTCCCGTATGGAGCAGAATGCGAAGAAGGGAAAGCGTTCCGTATGTTTCATGCGCTATCGTTTTCAGCGTTTGAAATTCCAGACTTGCTTCCTTGACGCCGTTGCGCATCCGATCGACCGCAAAGGTCTTATTCCTTACGCGGTCATGAAACAGCAGATCGCGCAACGTCCCGTCCTGTGCGGAGGGATCGCCGTGTACGATGGCAAGGTATTCCTTTTGCACCGACCGCTCCTGTATTGCGCGCGAGAGCGTTGCGGCGCAGGCAGGCGTTTTGGCATAGACCATAACCCCACCAACCCCTCTGTCAAGGCGGTGCAGCACACCGATATATCCGTTGTTTTCGGCGGCAAGAAGATCGGCAAAGCCATCGCCCTTCTCGGTACGCTCCGAGAGCAGATCGGCAGGCTTTTCTGCCACGATCAGATGACTGTCCTCATAAAACTTTTTCATAAAAGGTCCTTTCAAAGAAAAATCAATGCGCAAGGTCGCACAAGGAGAATACCAAATGGATGATCGCGATCAGATCAGGGAGACTTTCTCAAATTCCGAATTAAAGACGCTCCTCGCCGATGACGGAGAAGGTATGAACATATACGTCTTTGATGAGCTGGACTCCACCAATACCTATGCCAAACAGCTTGTGACGGAAGAACATATCAATCGTGCGCTGATTGTCGCGGGCTTTCAGAGCGCGGGACGGGGAAGAATGGGCAGAAGCTTTTATTCCCCAAACGGTACGGGTGTTTATTTCAGCATTCTGCTTACGACGGAACAGCCGTTGACGGGGGTCGTGTCTCTCACGTCCATGACTGCGGTGGCGGTGATGAGAGCCATCCGCGATCTGACGGGAAAGCAGGTGCAGATCAAGTGGGTCAACGATCTTTATTTGCATAACAAAAAGGTTTGCGGGATCCTTGCCGAATCGGTCAGCCTCGGTGACGGTATGAGCCGTGTGATCATCGGCATCGGCATCAATTGGTACGCATCCGAATTTCCACAGGAGCTTGCGCAGATCGCGGGCTCTGTGGGAGCGGACCGATCGATCTCAAGATTGCGCCTTGTTGCGCAGATTTATCGGGAATTGCAGGACTTGATGCGAGCACCCGACGGGGATGACTGGCTTTCGGACTACCGTGAGCATTCCATGGTGATCGGGAAAGAGATCCTGTGGGTGCAGGATGGTCGAGAGCATACGGGACGCGCGATCGGGATCGATCCGAGAGGTGCGCTGATCGTGAGGGACGGTACGGGGGAAGAGACCGTCCTGTTCAGCGGAGAAATCACCCTGCGTGTCAGATGAACGGCACGGCATCGTTTCGCTTGAAGCTTTCAATTTAATTGCTTAATCGCTTGCGGAGGGCGCACGGTCGGTGTGTCCTCTGCTTTCTTTTCGGTATTGAGAGGGGGAGTAGCCCGTTTTTTTGCGGAACAGCCCCGAAAAATAGAATTCATCCTCGAAGGAAAGAAACGAGGAGATCTCGCGAACGGTCATTCCCGTTTCCCGAAGGAGCTGCTTGGCAAGCTCGAGCTTTCTGGTCAGAATATAGCGGTAGATCGGCATTCCCACTTCTGCCGCAAATAAACGTTCGGCTTGCGAGGGCGATTTTTGGCAAACCTGTGCCAGCTGCTCCACCGAAATGCGTTCGGTTTCGTGCTGTTCAATGTAAAGCAGCATTTGTCCGACGGCAGTATGCGTTTTTTCGGAGACGGGCGTTTGCGCTTCCGCCAGACGGAAAAAGAGTCTTGAAAGAATTGCCGCGCAGTTTTCGGCGGCATCCTCGCGGTCGGGATACTGCGCCACCGTCTGCAATTTCAAAAGCAGGTCGGAGGTGTCGAGCGAGGGAAAATATGAGCGTTCACCGATTCCGAGTAAGCTTGCAAGAGACAGCGCATAGTCGCCCGAAAAATTCACCCAGATCTTCTCCCAAGGATCTTTTTTGTTGCTGAAGTAATTTTGATCTTTTCCCTGGAGCAGCAAATATGTATCTCCCGCCTTGGGATGGAAGGTCTGTCCGTTGACGTTGACGGTTCCCGAACCCTTGACGATATATTCCAGACAACAGTACATGGAATTCGGACGGTAGATATGATAGCTTCTGTTCGGATAGGTCGTTCCGCACATGGCAAATCGAAGCTGCAATGCCTGCGGGATCGCATCCGAGATCGTTTTCATCTGAAAGATCGTTTCCTTCATCGGTATCCTCCGAGCGTGTTGATTGCTATCATTATAGCAAACGGAAGCGCGATTGTCAAGAACGGGAACGGATCAAAAACGGCAGAAATTACCTTATCCCTGCCTGTTGCGAAATTGGGGGACGGTATGGTATAATAAAGAGGTGACGGATCATTCATAGCTGCCATTGAATTTTAAGGAGATCACATTGAAGCAAAGGGATCATCGCGCGTTGGCGCGTTTTTTTATCAAGAGATACCGTGATTGCAGTTGCTTGAAAACACCGATGAGGCGGTGGTTGTTTACGGTGGGAAACGTCATTCCCGATTATCTTCCGTTGACGTATGCAAGAGGCTTACGGAGGAGTCATGCCTTGAAGGGACATCATTGCGCGTATTCCGCTCCGCATATCCGAAAAAAGCTTTCGTATTTTGAAAAGAACGGGATCGGACGGGCGTGGGATTGCTTTTCCTTTGGAATGCTTATGCATTACGTTGCCGATGCGTTTACGTATGCGCACGCGGAGAATTTTCGAGGGGATCTGAAGCAGCATCGAGCGTATGAGCGTCGGTTGCATACATACGTTCACGGCAAATTGGAGAACACCGCCGCGCGATGCGATTTGGAAGCGGATGCGTCTCCCGAAATGCTGTTTGACCGTTTTTTGAACGCATACCGCGATTGCAAAACCGATGAGACGCGTGCGGAGCGTGACAGTCGATATATCTCGGATATCTGCGAAAAGCTATTCTTCATCCTATGCGTATGCGCGAGGGAAGAGGGGACGGAAAATGCGTGATATGAACGAGAAATTCCCGTTAACGTATTGACGAATTTTTAAAAATATGGTATAATACTGTTCGACAAATTTCGAGTTCTGTTTCGCGTTTCTCAAAAAAGGGAAACGGATTTAGGAGAATGCTTTGAAAGGAGCATGACAATGAGCAATGAGAAAACGGCGCGCGCGGAGCATGAGATCGGCGTGATGGAATTTCTGAAGGCGATCTGGTCGAAAAAATTCCTGATCATCGCACTGATCATTCTCGGAATGGCGCTGATGTTTGTAAAAACACAGTTTTTGACGAGTGACACCTATACCTCGTCGGGTAAGCTCTTGGTCAGCAACCGTACGGAAGTGATCAAGGATAAGTATTATATCAATCAAGGCGATATTTTGAGTGCGCGTTATATGAGTGAGACGTATATTGAAATTCTGCGCACGAGAGACTTCCTTGAAAAGGTAGAGGCAAGTCTTGGCGGTCGGTATTCGTGGAAAGAGATCGATCGGATGGTGGAGTGCACCATCATCAATGAGACGGAGGTGCTTCAGATCACCGTCGATGCCGACAGTGCCGACGGCGCGGAGGCGGTTGGACGGGCGTATATGGAGAACGCGAAAACGCATCTTGTGGAAGTATATGACGGATGCGAGGTGGAGATCGTTGATCGTGCAAGAATTCCTGAACGTGCAAACGATAAGGGTATGGTGATCAATCTTGTCATCGGTATGTTTGCAGGTGTTATGGTCGGCGTGTTGATCACGTTCCTGATCCTTTGCTTTGATACCAAGGTGCGCAAGGGCGAGGACGTTGCCAAGCGATATCAGATCTCGATCTTGGGTGAGCTGGCGGATTGACGGGGAGATCGGTATGAGAAAATTAAGAAGAAACAAAAAGGTTGATGACGTGGCAAGCGTGGAGCGCATTCTGAATGCCAATACGGATTTTGATACGGTGGAGACACTGAAGTCGATCCGTACCAATATCATGTTTTCCATTCCCAAAAGCGAGGAGGGAAAGGTGATCGTGGTGACCAGCTCCTCACCGGGAGAGGGAAAAACGACCACTTGCACCAATTTGTCCATCACGTTTGCGCAGATGGGTGCAAAGGTCCTTCTGATCGATTGCGATCTGAGAAAGTCGCGTGTTCACCGATACCTTCAGTTGGATCGCAAGGACGGTGTTACCAACGTGCTCTGCGGCTTTGCGGAGCTGGATGGAGCGATCAAGAAAAACGTTCGGGAAAATCTGGACGTTCTGACCAGCGGAGATACACCCCCCAATCCCGCCGAGCTGTTTGAAAGCAATTCGTTTGGCGAGATGATCAGGGAGCTGAAGACCAGATACGAATATATCATCATCGATACGCCGCCGTTGGCAGTTGTTACCGATGCGGCGATCATTATGAAATACGCCACGGAAGCGATCGTCGTCGTGCATCAGAACGTGACGACTTACGATATGCTGGACGTTACGATCGAGACCATAGCAAAGACCGAGACGAAGCTCTTGGGCGCGATCATGCTGGGCGTGGAGGAAAAAACGAAACGGTACGGATATAAGCGCGGCGGAAAATACGGTTACGGCTATGGCGATATGCCTGCGGAGTCAAAATGAGCGGATTGATCGATTGGCACACGCACGCACTGCCCGCGATCGATGACGGTGCCAAGGATGAGGCGGAAAGCCTTGCGCTATTGGAAATGAGTTACGCGCAGGGGGTCACGCTGACGGCACTCACACCGCACTGCACGTTGCATCGGGAAGGCTCCTTGGAGCGATTTCTCTCACGACGGCAGGCGGCGTATGAACGGCTTCTCAAAGCGAAGGAGCAGGCGGATCGACCGATGCCGCAATTGTTGCTCGGTGCCGAGCTTTATGCCGATCACGATATCAGCCGTGTGCCGAATATCGAACGGCTCTGCCTGGAAGGGACTCATTTCCTGCTCATGGAGCTTGCGTTCACGGATAAGCTCGAATGGCTTTCCGAGTGCGTTTATATGCTGAACCGACAGGGAATTGTTCCCGTGATCGCTCACGTGGAGCGGTATCCGCAGCGCGATCGGATCTTTGCGGATCTGAAGGATCTGAAGGTCATTTATCAGCTGAACGCGTCATGCTTCCTCTCCTTTATGGGAAGAATGCGGGCAAAGCAGATTCTGCGGCACGGGGAGACCTTCATCGTGGCGAGCGATATGCACAATTTGAATAACCGTCCCTGCGATCTGGATCAGGCGTATCGGATCTGTCAAAAAAGAGATCCCGAGCTTGCGCAGACCTTGTTTTTGCGGGAGATCGGAGCTTTGACCCAAACAAAATGAAAAAGAACCTCTCGTTATTGCTTATTGCAACGAGAGGTTCTTTTTTGATCATTTTCGGAATTTTATGCTTCGGTTTCGATCAAGCGCGCGACCGAATGCGCCAGCTGCTTGATCGGGGCAATGGTCGTATTGATGCAAAGATCGTAATTTTCTCTTGCGCCCCAGGTGTGTCCCGTATAATACTGATAGTGCTTTGCGCGGTTTTTGTCAACCAGCAGGATCTTTTTTTGCAGCTGCTTGTCGGTCAATTCGGGTTCCTCACCCTTGGCACGGCAACGCGCGATGCGAGCGTCCAGGTCGGCATAAACGAAGATCCGTAGAGGGTTCAGCTCCTTCAAAAGGTGATCTGCGGAGCATCCGACGATGACACAATTCGATTTTTCGGCAAGCTCTCGCAAAAGCGTTGCTTGCTCGGCATAGACCGTTGCCTGATGATTGAGCAGATGGTTCATGCCCGTCATGCTCATGTGCAGCGTTCTGGCGGTTGTGATGGGGTAGAAGGTTCCTGGCTTTTTCTCCATAATATCACGCACGTATTCCTCGGCGAGTTGGGTGCGTTTGGCAATTTCAACGACGATCTCCTTGTCGTAGTAAGCATATCCGAGCTCATCGGAAAGTCGCTTTCCGAATTCACGACCGCCGCTTCCGAACTGACGTCCGATGGTGATGATCTTATTCAATGGGATCCCTCCTTTTGGTTTTGATACACAAAGTGGGTACTACTATTATTATACCATTTTTTTCAAATTTGTCAAGACGGGTCGGCACGGTGCGCCAGACGGTCAAAGAATGCCTTCCAGTCCTTTCGATCCAGACGAACCATCGCGATCAATCCCGAGAGGGCAAGGAGCGAATGCGTCAGGATCAGAACGATCGTTGCATGGGCTGTGATATCGTAAGCGGTCCAAAGAAGGGCATTTCCAAGCATGAAAATACGATAAACCGAGGGCTTGGTCTGCACGACGCTCAATGCGTAGCAGATCGCTGCCGCGGCGGAAAAAATATCGATCCAGCTCTGCGCGGTCATGGCGGAGCAGGCGATGTAGAGGACGACGAAAATGCCTGTCAGATAGATTGGGAAGGTTTTGTTTTTCTTTTGAAAAAAGAAGACGAGCACGGTTTGGACAACTGCGATCAGACAGATTCCCGCGCCCGACATTGCATCCTTAAGCGCATAGGTGAGTGAAATGAGTGCATTTCCCGTGATCTGAAACAGAAGGATCAGCGTCATGCTTTTGAGCTGCATGGAAGCAATGGCAATAATGCCGACGCAGATGCTGATCAGCTCGGCGATCAATATGATATCCATCTTTATGCCTCTTGAAAAAAGAATTGGTGATATTATAGCACAACGCATTTGATTTGTCAAGAAAAACGGAATTTTTTCTCAAGAAATGGAAAAAGACAGAAAACCTTTGCAAAATGCTTGCTTTTTCGATGCGTATCTGTTATAATAAAATGGAATAGTTGTTTCACAAAAGGAGATCGGTCGATGAAAGATGAAAGAGTTTTGGCGCATTGTAACCTATTCGGCGTGCTGGGCGCGATCCCGACGCTTCTGGAGCTGGACGAGAATGCCCGTGCGTTGACAGAAAAAAAGAATATTTCCATAGGCTTTTCGGTCAAGAACGGACCGAAGGGAACGCTGTGCTTCAGGGATGGCAAGGCGGAAATGCGCGAGGGCGTGAAGGGCTGCTCAATCAAGCTCTATTTTCCGTCCTGCAAAAAATTCAATGCTATGATCGACGGTACGGGATTGCCGATCCCCGTCAGCGGTTTCTGGCATCTCGGCTTTTTGCTGAAAAATTTTATGAAGATCACAGATCATTTGAGCGCGTATCTGCGTCCTGAAGGGGATGCGCTCAAGGATCCCGTGTTTTTTGAAAAATCCACTGTTCTGATGCTTCACGTGATCGCGGGTGCGGTCGCGCAGGTCGGAAACGAGGATCCGATCGGACGGTTTTCCGCATCCAACATCGTTGACGGCGTGATCAAGCTTTCGATCGGGGAGGATATTTCGGTTGGTGTCCGTGCCAAGGATCACCGCCTTACGGCACTGCATCACGTGGAAGAGGAGGGCTTTTCCGAAATGCGGTTTGACTGCCTTACCACCGCGCGCGATCTGTTTGACGGAAACATCAATGCCGTGGCGGCGGTCGGCGAGGGAAAGGTCCGCATCGGCGGCATGATCTCGCAGGTGGATAACGTGAACCGAATTCTGGATCGCGTATCCCTGTATTTGGCGTAAAGGAGAAGCAAAATGCATAAGATATACGAATATCCGAAAAGCCGTGAGGCTTTTGCGCGCGCGATGAAGGTGATCCCTTCGGGTATTTACGGACATCAAGGACCTGCGGAAGGTTGCTACGTTCCCGTGGAGGCGTTTCCGTTGTATTCATCCAAAGCAAAAGGCACTTATCTTTGGGATCTGGACGGCAACCGCTTTATTGATTATATGTGCGCATACGGACCCAACGTTCTGGGCTATCACGATCCCGACGTGGATGCCGCGGCGGCAAAGCAGAGAGAGATCAGCGACTGCACGACGTTGCCGAACCCCATCATGATCGACTTTGCCGACCTTTTGGTGGACACGGTGGCGTGCGCGGATTGGGCGTTTTTTGCAAAGAACGGAAACGACGTGACAACGCTTGCGGTCATGGCGGCAAGAGCCTATACGCATCGTAAGAAGATCGTCTTTTTCAAGGGCTACTATCACGGTGTTGCCCCGTGGACACAGAAGATCGATTATGCAGGCGTCATCGAAGAGGACGTCATGCACAACATCTACGTTGAGTGGAATAATTTTGAACAGCTGCAAGAGGTGTTCGATACGTATAAGGGCGAGATCGCGGCGGTGATCTCTCAGCCGTATATGCACGGAAACTTCATGGACAACGTGCTTCCCGCGACCGATTTCTGGCAGAAGGTGCGCAAGCTTTGCACCGACACGGGAACCGTTCTTGTGGTTGATGACGTCCGCGCGGGCTTCCGTCTGGATCTTGCGGGCTCGGATCATTATTTCGGCTTTGAAGCCGATCTGATCTGCTTCTGCAAGGCGTTGGCGAACGGATATAACGTTAGCGCGCTTTGCGGAAAAGACTTCTTGAAGAACACGGTCTCCTCGATGTCCTATACGGGCTCGTATTGGATGTCGGCAGTACCGTTTGCGGCGGGCATTGCGTGCATCGAAAAAATGAAACGGATCAACAGTCCCGCGCTCCTGATCGAAAAGGGAACGAAGCTGAAGAATGCGCTTCTTGATGCGGCAAAGGAATATTCCTTTGATCTGCGCGTGACGGGCGTTCCGTCGCTGTTCTATCTGCGCCTTGCGGACGATCCCTCTCTGAAGCTGCATCAGGAATGGATCGCGGAATGCGTCAAGCGCGGTGTATTCTTTACCAATCACCACAATCATTTCATCAACGCAGCCCTGAGTGATGGGGACATTGCGGAAACTGCCGAGATCGCGGCAGAGGCGTTTGCCGTTTTGCGGGAACGTCATCCGCTTTAAAGGAAAGGACAACGAGCATGGGAACAACGGTATTATTGATCTTGGCGCTTGCAATGGGACTGCTTGCGTTTATTCTTTACGGTGTTGATAAATATAAGGCAAAGAAGGGGAAATGGAGAATTCCCGAAGCGGTGCTTTTGTGCGTCGGACTTCTTGGCGGCTCTCTGGGGGCTCTTCTTGGAATGTATTTGTTCAGACACAAAACGAAGCATTGGTATTTTTGGCTGTTCAACTGGCTGGGCTTTGTGATCCTGATCGTGGGACTTTGGTATTTTGCACGGGGATTTGGAGTTGCTTGACCGCCTATCGGCTTTGTGAGCGGAAAGGAATGATGTTTTATGAAAATGCTGTTTTTTGACATGGAATTTGCCAACGGACAGGTTGGCGGATCGATCTATTCCATCGGATATCTGATCACGGACGAGAATTTTGAGGTTCTCGTTCCGCCGACCGACGTATTGATCAATCCCGAATGTGAATGGAACGAATACGTCAAGGAAAATATCCTTGCGTATCCGTTGGAGCAGGTCGAAGCTGCACCGCCGTTTTCGGGCGTCTATGCGGACGTCTGCTCGCTGTTTGCGCAGGCGGAGCTTGCTGTCGGCTTTTCCGTGAGCAACGATAACCGCGCCTTGAAAAAGGATTGCGCCAGATATGGCTTGGAAATGCCCCTTTACCGCTATTTCGACGTGGAGAAGCTTTGCAGACAGATGGAAGAGCATAAGGAAGCGCACGGCTTGAAGGGATACGCAACCGCATGGTGCGGAAAAGAGCCCGACAATGCCCACCGCAGCGACGGAGACGCGTTGGCAACGATGGAGCTGTTCCGCGCGATCTGCACGCAGAAGCACGTCACGCCCGAGATGATCCTTGAGGCGTTCCCCGACTGTGCGGGAAGGATCGGTGCCAATCAGCAAAAAAGCGATAAAAAGCGGCTGCATCGGCGCGGCAATAAGGAAAGTCGCGGCGGACGCTCTCGCAGAGGACATGCAAAGCAAAAGGCGTTGAACCGAGCGGCAGAGACGAACACTGCCGAGCAAGCAAAGGGAGAGGAGTGATGGGAATGCGATTATCATTGATCGTTCCTTGCTACAATGAAGAAGAGGCGCTGCCGATCTTTTATCGGGAGACCGTGAAGGTTCTTGCCGAAATGGCGTGCGACTATGAATTGCTGTTTGTGAACGACGGCTCCAAGGACGGTACGCTTCAGGTATTGAAGGGGCTTGCAAAAGAGGATACACACGTGCGTTATCTTTCCTTTTCCCGTAATTTCGGCAAGGAAGCGGCAATGTACGCGGGCTTTTGTAACGCGCACGGCGATTACGTTGCCGTCATGGACGCGGATATGCAGGATCCGCCGTCCTTGCTTCCGCAAATGCTTGAAATTCTGGAGGGCGGAGAATATGACAGCGTGGCAACGCGCCGCGTGAGCCGCAAGGGAGAGCCGAAGATCCGCAGCTGGTTTGCAAGAAGGTTTTATAAGCTGATCAATAAGGTCTCGGATGCGGACATCGTGGATGGCGCGAGAGATTTTCGCTTGATGAAGCGCGATATGGTGGATGCCATTGTGGAAATGAATGAATACAATCGATTCTCCAAGGGAATTTTCGGCTGGATCGGATTTCGCACCTATTGGCTTCCGTATGAGAACGTGGAGCGTGTGGCGGGAGAGACGAAGTGGAGCTTCTGGAAGCTGTTCCGATATGCCATTGACGGTATCATCAATTTCTCGGAGGCACCCTTGAATATCGCATCCTGGTTCGGATTGATCATGACCTTCATCTCGTTCGTGATGCTGCTGGTGGTATTTTTTAGGAAGCTCATCTTCGGAGATCCCGTTGCAGGCTGGGCTTCCACGGCGTGTATCATCATTTTCATCGGCGGAATTCAGATGTTTTGCCTTGGAATTATGGGCAAATACATTGCAAAGACTTATATGGAAACCAAAAAACGCCCTCACTTCATCGTCGCGGAGAGCAACGTTGAGGACGTCAAAAAAATAAAATAAAAAAGAAAATCATAACCACCCACTTTGTGAACGGGTGGTTATGATTTTTTGATTCAGTGATCGTATCCCGCAAATTCTCCGAAGCAGGGTTGAGACCAAGCGTGATGTCCGCGCTCGTCGTCCACCGTGATGCGGAAGTAGCCGGGGTAGAGGTCGGAAATGTCAAAAATCGCCTCGGTGATCGTACCAACGCCACCCTCGGGGAACGCGCAACGCGCTTGGCGCGCGGCGGTGCTGAGTGCGATGCGAACGGCAGGGGAGGTCTTGATGTAAAGCTTATTATCTTCGATATAAAGCTCCTTGATCTCGGGACCCGTGGAGGCGTAGAAATGACCTGCCTTGAGCGCGTCCCAAACCGCAGGATAGCTCAATTCCGTGGCTTTGACCATGATAAAGCCGCCAAAGGAATCGTGCATGGGGAGATTTTTGGGATTGATATTGTGGTTATCGTCCGCCGCGACGCACCAGATCCGTTTTCCAGCGTGCAGCATCTCGTCATACATACGGGAGTTGACCTCGTCAAAGCCATCCAGATAGGAGGAGTTGTTATAGATCTCCATCGCAAAAATGCCTTCCGTCTTCTTGAGATCCTCGACGTATTGCACCGACCAGGAGGGGTGATTGACCATCACGAGAAATCCGAGCTTGCGGAATTCCTCGATCAATTCGTTGGCGTTGTCATAAACACGGACGTAGTCGGGAGTGCCCACGTATTTCTGTGCCTCGATCAGATCTCGGCGCTTGCCCCAGATTGTGGGATTGAAGCAGGGGAGCACGGTCTGATGCTGATCCATGGGATACATATTCAGATGGTAGCAGGGATTGCAGGAGATGGGATTGCCGTCACGTCTGACGATATCGATCTCACATCCCGTGATGGCAAGGAAGTCCTCGTCGTCAAGCTCGGAGTGGTCGATCAGGACGTTGTGATCGGTGTATGCTAGAATAGAATATCCCGCCGATTGATAAAGCTTCTTCAGCTCCTCGGGGGTCAAAGCACCGTCCGAGCAGGTGCTGTGGCAGTGCATGTTTGCTTTGTAAAATTGTCCCTCTTCGGGAAGAAGATACTGTTTCATATCACATTTCCTCTCATATCATAAAGGTTTTCTTTATTATAGCACCGCAAGAAAAAAATGTCAACGGCATTTCAGATTTTTAAAAATGGATACCCGAAAGAAAAAATGACATCCGAGTATGAAAAAGATATGTTTTTTCAAGTTGAAAAGACATCAGGTAGGTGCTATAATTATAATGAAATCAATAAGATAAGGAGAAAGCTGCAATGAATTACACTTTAAAGGATCTTTCGATGATCTGCGGTTTGACCGACCGAACCTTGCGCAATTATTTGAAGTTGGGAATTTTGACAGGAGAAAAACAGGACGGTGCATGGTGTTTTACCGAAGAACATCTTGACGCGTTCTTTAAAAATGATGCGGCA
>JAZNXP010000113.1:0-5302 GCA_045593965.1 Eubacteriales bacterium
GAAAAAGCTTGGCAAAAAGAAAACGCACATATGGGAAATTTCGCCGTCTGCGGACGGCGAGAAGGGCTACTCGCCCTTCACCTCGCAAGCTTTTGAAAAAGCTTGACCAAAACTTTCAACGCAGTAGGTGCGAACATTAAAAAAAGAAGCGCGGAGCCGTTCAAATAGCTCCGCGCTTGATTTATGAACATTTGAAGTATTATTCAGCCTTGTTTTCCTCAACGACCTTCGCCGTAATGTTCGCGGGAACAACGTCGTAGCCCGTTACGTTGAAGGAGAAGGATCCGCGTCCCTGCGTCATTGCGCGCAGAACGATCGGGTAATCCATCAATTCAGCCTTGGGCGCGATCGCCTGAACGACCGTATAGCCCTTCTTTTCGGAGGGCTCCATGCCCATAACGCTTCCGCGACGCTTGTTCAAGTCACCCATGACGTCACCGACCAATGCTTCGGGAACCGTGATCTGCATATCTCCAACAGGCTCCAAAAGAACCGGTCCTGCGGACTCCAATGCCTTCTTATATGCCAGGGATGCCGCCGTCTTGAAGGAAAGCTCATCCGAGTCGACCGCGTGGTAAGAGCCGTCGTAGAGGTCAGCTGCCAGGCAGGTCAGCGGATAGCCGTACGCGCCCTTGACCATGGAATCCTGAATACCCTTCTCAACTGCGGGGTAGAAGTTCTTCGGAACCGTACCGCCGACAACGGATACCGTAAAGGTCAGTCCCTCTTCTTCGGAAGGAGCAAAGCGCATCTTGACGTGACCGTACTGACCCGAACCGCCGTTCTGCTTCTTATGCTTACCCTCGACGTCAACCGACTTCGTGATCTTTTCACGGTAAGCAAGCTTCGGAACCTCAAAGCGAACGTTGAGTCCGAAACGGCTCTTCAATCTTGCCGCGAGAACCGAAAGATGCATCTCACCCAAGCCGTAGATCAGAAGCTGCTTGGTCTCCGCATCATTCTCGAAGCGGAGCGTGTAGTCCTCTTCCGTCATCTTGGTGATACTCTGCGAAATCTTACCCTCGTCACCCTTGGATACGGGGATCATTACCTTCGTCAGATAAGGAGTGGGATAGCTGATCGTCGCGTAACTGAAGGTCTTGTTCCAGGAAAGTGTATCGTTGGTGTTGGTATTGTTCAGCTTTGCAACCATACCGAGATCACCGCAGCAAAGCTCCTCGACCTCTGTCTGCTTCTTGCCCTTCATCACGTAGATGTGCGCCAGCTTTTCGTTGTCGCCCGTGGTGTTGTTGTGAAGCATCATATCTCTCTTGACCGTACCGTTCATAACCTTGAAGAAGGACATTTTACCGACGAACGGATCGGCAACGGTCTTATATACGAAGATCGCAGGCTCGCCGTCGGGATTGATCTCCATCTTCTCACCCGTGGTCAAGGTCTCTTCCTTCTTTGCGGTGTGACGCGGGAAGGAATCGCTGATCTTATCCAGCATCGTCCATACGCCCCAGAGTTTGGTAGCCGCGCCACAGAATACGGGAATAATGTCACCGTGAATGATACCCTCGTGGACTGCGTTGATCGCTTCCATCGAAGTGATCTCCTCGCCCTCGAAATACTTCATCATCAGATCCTCATTCGTACTTGCGACCGCTTCCATGAGCATATCGCGGAACTTCTCGACAGCTTCCTTGGATTCGTCGGGAATGATCTCAACGCTGTGACGTCCGTTTTTATCAAATACGTGAGCGGTCTGCTCGATCAGATCGATCGCGCCGACTACTTCCCCATTCTTGACCATGGGGATGGTAAGAGGACATACGTTCTTACCGAAGGTCTCGTGCAGGGAGTCCAGAACACGTGCAAAACGCGCTTCGTTATCGTCAAACTTATTGATGAAGAACGCGCGAGGCAGCTTTGCGGCAACAGCGGCATCCCATGCCAGCTCCGTTCCAACCTCAATTCCTGCCTTACCGTCAACAACGATGATCGCGCTGTCCGCTACGCGGAGTGCCTGCTGTACTTCGCCGTTGAAATCCAGATAACCGGGCGTATCAATGACGTTGATACGAATATCCTTCCACACCATCGGCGCGACAGAAGCGGAAATGGAGAACTTTCTCGCGGTTTCCTCGGGATCATAATCGCAAACGGTATTTCCCGCAGTCACGTTTCCGAGACGGTCGGTCTCGCCCGTAATATAAAGCATTGCCTCTGCCAGAGACGTCTTACCTGAGCCGCCGTGACCCAGCAATGCGAGATTTCTGATGTTTTTGGTTTCGATCTTAGCCATGATAATAACCTATTGTACCTTTCATTTGATATTTCCGCCATGTTTGATTCTGCTTTCGGTCTCCCAAAAGATGGGAAACGCGCCAAAAAAATAAAGCGGCTTTCTTTTATTATACTATACAAAAAGTTATTTTTCAAGCATTTTTTCAAACTTATCAACGATGGAATGTAGAAATCCAAGCCCTGTTTTTGTTGATTTTTACCAAAAAGTTATACAAAAAACAACTCTTTTGCGTTCTTTGCGGTCTGCATTGCCGCTTCCTCGGGGGTGCATTCCCATATTTGAGAAAGTGCCGAAAGCGTATGCGTCAGCAATCCCGAATGGTTCAGTCTTCCGCGCATCGGGTGGGGGGCGAGATACGGACAATCGGTCTCCACCAGCAGCCGCTCTCTCGGCACCGCGCGTGCCGCTTCCCGCACACGGTTGGCATTCTTGAAGGTCAACGTTCCCGAAAAAGAAATATACCAGCCACGCCTTGTCAGCTCCCGTGCCATTTCCGCGCTTCCGCTATAGCTATGGAAAACGCCCTTGACGTCGGGATAGCGAAGCACCGTCTCAAAGCAGTCTCCGTGCGCTTCTCTGTCGTGAATGATCACGGGCAAGGAAAGCTCCCGTGCCAGCTCCATCTGCGAATCGAAAAACCGTTGCTGCTTTTCCTTATCCATCGGGATCTCGCCGTAGTTCTCGTAATGATAGTCCAGGCCGATCTCCCCAAGAGCAACGATCTTATTCCGTTTTCTCGTTTCCGCGTCTCCCAAAAGCGTACGCAGACGGGAAAGCTCCTCGGCTTCATCCTTCAAAAAATGACAGTCCTCGGGGTGTATTCCCACCGCCGCATACATACCGTCATACCTCGCCGCCTGTGAAATGGCGGTGATGCTGTTCGTGCAGTTTGTGCCTACGTTGACAATATACTGCACACCCCCGCCAAAGACCGAGCGGAGGACGGCATCCGCTCCCCCCTCCGCTTCCGTTTCAAAACGCTTGTCAAAATAATGCGCGTGCGTATCAAAGATCCCGTTCATGGGTCAAAACTCCTTCTTCAGGCTACGGTGGAACAAGTCGTTCATCACGTCCTTTGGATTCGCCTGCTCGTACAGAATGCGATAGACTGCCTCACAGATCGGAAGCTCCACGCCGTATTGCTTGGAAAGCAATCTCAATGCCGCGCTCGTTTCATATCCTTCCGCCAGCGCGCTATACGGCTTCCCCGTGACGAAATTCTCACCGAATTGGCGATTGTGTGAATATGGGGAGAATACGGTCGCTTCATAGTCTCCGAGGTGACAAAGTCCGTAAGCGGATACGGGATTGCCCCCCATTGCCTCGATCAGACGCGCGATCTCGCGCGTGCCTCGGCTCATCAACGCCCCCTTGAGCGTGGAAAGCTGATATCCGTCCAAGAATCCCGCCGCAATACCGATGACGTTCTTGGATGCAGCGCCGATCTCGTTGCCGATCAGATCCTGACCGTAATAAAAACGGATCAGTTCTCCCGAAAACGCATCTATCAATTCATGCTTAACGGTATCATCCGCGCTGTCAATGACCATGCAGTTCGGGATCCCCGCGTAAAACTCCTGCACGTGTCCGGGTCCCAACCAGACGGCAACGCGGTTGGAGGGATCCAGCTCCTCGGAAACGATCTGAGAGAGCCGCTTGCCCGTGGAATTTTCCAAGCCCTTCATGCAAAGCACCAAGGTCTTATCCTTCAATCCCAGCGGCGCGAGCTCCTCCCTCAAAAATCTGCGCAAGCCCTGCGCGTTGATGGAAACGATCAACGTCTCCGCATCCGTCACCTCTGCAAGAGAGGTCGAAAGCGTTACGCTTTGAGGCAGAGTCAGAAGATCGTTGGATCTTGTCTTTAAAAACGATTGCATATGCGGTGAGGACTCGCGTCCGTAAAGCGTAACGCTATGACCGAGCGTAGAAAGATACCACGTGATCAACGCGCCCCAACGTCCGCAACCGATAACCGTAATGTTCAAAGGAATTCTCCTTTCGATGTAAAGCATTGTTTTGGAATGTAATTTGAGAAAGGAGGAAGCTTTTGAAAGTTCCTCCTTCTCATGCAGCAATTTTATCTTACGCGCTCGCCAAGCGGAGTATCATCCGAGAGGAATACCACGCGCACATTCTCCTCGCCCGATGCCAGAATCATACCGTTGGACTCAATGCCGCAAAGCGTTGCGGGCTTGAGGTTGGCAACGAGAATGATCCGCTTGCCGATCAACGCCTCGGGCTCATACCATTTCGCAATGCCCGAAACGACCTGTCTCTGCTCATAACCGAGGTCCACCTGCAGCTTGAGCAGCTTTTTCGCCTTCGGTACCTTCTCGCAGGCGATGATCTTCGCGGTGCGGAGCTCTACGTTCATAAAATCGTCAATGCCGATCTGCGCACAGCCCTCAGGCTTTTCGGGAACAGCGTTTGCCTTCGCCTCAGCCTCTGCCGCCGCGATCATTGCCTGACGCTCTGCCTCAAATTCGGCAAGCTTCTTCTCCTCATCCACGCGTGCAAAGAGAACCTTGGAGTCTCCCACCTCCGCGCCAACGGTCATGCCGTCAAAGCCGTTCAGTGTGTCAAACGTTCTCTTGTCGGTCGCGAGCTGATTTAAAATTTCTTCTGCCGTTGAAGGGATAAAGGGAGTCAGCATCACAGCACCCTGACGGATCGCTTCCATCAGGTTATAAAGCACCGTTCCGAGTCTGCCCTTTTGTGCCTCGTCCTTTGCAAGCGTCCAAGGAGTGGTCTCGTCAATATACTTATTTGCGCGGCTGAGCATCTCGAAAATGCCCTCCAGCGCGTCGGCAATGCGATATTCGTCCATCGCCGTTCTCATGCTCGCATACGCCTTGGCGCAAGCTGCCTTCAATTCGGCATCGGTTCCCTCCTCGCCTGCGGGTGCGGGAATGATCTTATCGAAATACTTCTTCTCCATATCCAAGGTGCGCTTGAACAGGTTTCCGAGGTTGTTGACAAGATCGGTATTGTATCTCTTGATAACCGATTCGTAGGTAATGGAGCCATCGTTGGTATAGGGCATCTCGG
>JAZNXP010000114.1:0-2720 GCA_045593965.1 Eubacteriales bacterium
ACGGTAATGGTGTATTTCTGTTTCATGATCGTATGTCCTTCCTTTCCCTCGCCAATGGGCACGGCGAAATCGAAATGCGGTACATCCCTTGCGGTATCCGCATAATTATCCATAATTTATTATACAATAAAAAAACCGAAATGAAAAGGGCTTTTTCAAAATTTTTTTCGAAAAATATCAAAAAATACAAGTCTTTTCGACGGACGTCGGCAAAAAATCCCTTTTGGATCGTTCAAACCGTCCGTTCCTTCTTCGGTTTGCTGAATTTCTCTTTCAAAAACGATAAAAATAGAATAAAATTTAGTCTTATTCTAAAAAATCAAGATTATTCAATATGAACGGTTCGGAACATCATACATTTGCGCGCAAATCCGTTCTCGTCGGGAATTGTGAAATTGCTGTATGCCAGAGCAGCGGTGCGTTCATCCAACGGGATCATGGAGGAATATCCGCACGTTGCTGCCTCCTCCAATGAATTGAGATCGCCGCCTTGATCGAACGCGGGGGCGTGGATCAGCTCGATCGGATCTTCCCATGCCTGACAGGAGGGATCGTCGGTCGCGCGGAGTGTGAGTCCCGGTCTGCCGTAGCTTGCCAGCGTGGCGCCGCATTTCAAGGTCAAAAGACAGGGCCATACGCCGTGGGTATCGAATAATTGCGGTTCGCTCCATGTTTTTCCGCCGTCCGCAGAGCGCGTAAGCATACACGGCGCGACAGAGTTGAGACGAATGAGACGGATCATGGAGCCGTCGGGACAGAAGGTGATGTCATTTTCACCGTAGCCCTCGTAGCTTTCCTGTCGGATCTTTCCGTCGGGGAAATACGGCAGGAAGTGCATCAGCTCCCATGTGTGTCCGCAATCGGTCGAACGGAAGAGATAGTTACACAGATGCGGGATCAGCTCTCCGCTTTCGGGATCGGTTCCCGCCAGATAATAATGCGGCATCCAGAGAGTGCCGTCGGGGGCTTTGCGCAGTCTGCCTCGGACGGACGGCGGAACAAATACGCCTTGTGTGGAGCGCACGATCATGTGCGGCCAATCCAAGGTGACGTTCTCAAGCGTTACGGTTTTGGCATCAGCGGCGCGTCGGTACAGTCGCCACGTCAATGGAAATTCGGGATTTTTCAGATCCGCTACGCGATAAATGGTATGTCCGAGCGCGGTACAGCCGATCGGTTCAGGCAAAGAAAGGTTTTCCAATGGGATACTGCTCAATCCTTCAAATCGTACCAGATCTCCGTTTGTTGCACGGATGCCAAGCAGATCCGAAAAATCACGCTCTCTTGCGGTCGTCCACGTTTTTCCGCCGTTTGCGCTGACGCGGCAGCCGAGCTCTGCGTTATATGCCGCCTCGCTGTCTGCGGCGTCGCAAAACGTATAAATCAATCTGCCATCCTCCAAGCGGTAAATGGCAGGAAATTGATATGGTCCCCATTTCGACTGTGCGCTGATCGGTCCCATGGCAACGACCACGGGTTCGGAAAGACGAATTTTCATGACGTGTCCTCTCATTCGTTTTTTCTTCATTGTATCACAGTTTTGAAAAAAACGCAATCCCTTTGCCGCAAAAAACGCCGCGTGTCATTGACACGCGGCGCGTTTTGTTATGCGATGCTTGGATTAAGCAAGCTCTGCAAAGTACTTAATGGTGCGAACCATCTGGCTGGTGTAGGAGTTCTCGTTGTCGTACCAAGAAACAACCTGTACCTGGTAGGTGTCGTCATCGATCTTTGCAACCATGGTCTGGGTTGCATCGAAGAGAGAACCGTAGGTGATGCCGATGATATCGGAAGAAACGAGCTGCTCCTCGGTGTAGCCGAAGGAATCGGAGGAAGCTGCCTTCATCGCTGCGTTGATGCCTTCCTTGGTGATGTCCTTGCCCTTAACAACTGCTACGAGCAGAGTGGTGGAACCCGTGGGAACGGGAACACGCTGAGCGGAACCGATCAGCTTGCCGTTGAGCTCGGGAATAACGAGGCCGATTGCCTTAGCAGCGCCGGTGGAGTTGGGAACGATGTTCACAGCTGCAGCGCGAGCGCGGCGGAGGTCACCCTTTCTGTGGGGGCCGTCGAGAACCATCTGGTCACCGGGGAATGCATGAACGGTGGTCATGATACCGGACTGGATGGGAGCGTAATCGTTGAGAGCCTTAGCCATGGGAGCGAGGCAGTTGGTGGTGCAGGATGCAGCGGAGATGATTTGGTCATCTGCGGTCAAGGTGTTCTCGTTTACAGAGTAAACGATGGTCTTGAGGTCGTTGCCTGCGGGTGCGGAGATAACGCACTTCTTTGCGCCTGCGTTGATGTGAGCCATGGACTTCTCCTTGGAGCAGTAGAAGCCGGTGCACTCGAGAACAACGTCGATCTTCAGCTTCTTCCAGGGAAGGTTTGCAGCATCCTTCTCAGCGTAGATCTTGATGGTCTTGCCGTCTACGGTGATGGTGCCTTCTTCATCATTTGCGCTTACTTCGTGGTTGTATCTGCCCTGAGCAGAGTCGTACTTGAGCAGGTGAGCGAGCATAGAGGGCTTGGTGAGGTCGTTGATTGCAACTACCTGATAACCCTTTGCGCCGAACATCTGACGGAATGCCAGACGGTCGATACGACCGAATCTGTTAATCGCTACTTTTACGTTTGCCATTGGAATGATCTTCCGTTTTAATATAAAATTTTTTAAAAACACATCCTTGGGAAAGGCAAACCTTTCCCTACTTTGTATA
>JAZNXP010000115.1:0-2277 GCA_045593965.1 Eubacteriales bacterium
TAAAATCACACTCAACTCGCACGGAACGTCGAGGACGCCGTTCCCTACGGCATATGATGATGCGATGCAAATGGTTGTTGCTACCGCGAAGTGCTTTGTCTCACAGGATGGGACGTGGGGCGATAGCCTTTTCGCACGTTCCACGCAGATAAGACATCGTGGCTCGCACCTTAGTGCAGCTTTCTCGGTGTATCGATCAAGCCCGCGAGATAATCAATGGAAACATTGTAATATTTTGCAAGAGCAATAACATGATGGAACGGAATTTCACACACACCGATTTCATATCGCGCGTATTGCTGCTGCTTCATTCCGAGAATCTGCGCAATCTCCGATTGATTTTTTTCGTGATCTTCTCGAAGATCTCTGAATCTTTGGTAAAAACACATAATAAACTCTCCTTTTTTAAGCCAAAAAACTCAATATCTTTGTATATTATATAGATTATACCATACAATTAAATTGTTGTATTGACATTACAATTATTTAGTTGTATAATGTATTAAAAGGAGAAACGTATCAAAATAAGCTTCCGTAAAAATGTGGCAAGCTCCGTAGTCGCCAAACGAATATCCTATAAAAACGCCCTTGCGCTATCGCAAGGGCGTTTCTTGTTTGTTATTCCAATCAAAGCTTTTCAAGAAGCTTCACCAAAGTTTTCCAGAAGATCTCCACGTCGTTCAGATGCCAAGCCTCGTCAGGACAGTGAATGCCCGTGGCAGTGGGGCCAATGGCAATGATATCCATGGGGATTTTCGAATAGATGATGCCGCATTCCAGACCTGCGTGGACAACGCAAATGTTGCCTTCTTTTCCCGTGACCTCACGGTAAGCGTCAAGATACAGCGAACGAAGCTCCGAGGTCTTTGCGAAGCTCCAACCGGGATAACGGCCGTAATGCTTTGCGGCACAGCCCGTAGCGGCAGCCAGCGTATCCAATTCCAAAATGGAAGCGTCCAGCTTGCTCTCCACCGAGGATCTGGAGGAGAACATAAAATTGATCTTTTCTTCGTCGGAGAAGATCACACCGAGATTGCGCGAGGATTCCACCAAGCCCACAATGTCCTGACTCATGGAAAGCGCACCGATTGCGGAGCAGCACATCACCGTCACCGCGCGCAAGGTCTCATCCTTTGTCAGCATGAAGCTCTGCGCCTCAACCGTCTCCACCTTCACGTTGAAATTGCGATCCTCATCGGAAAGCTCACCCGCGATCTGTGCGGCAGTGTCGGTCAGAATGTCCATTGCCTTCTCTGCATCGGGAACCGCTACGATCGCTTCGCATTCACGCGGAATGGCGTTTTCCTTTGAACCGCCGTTCACGGAAACCAAACGCGCGTCCGTGCTTGCGATCAAGGCTGCCAAAAGACGTCCCATCAGCTTGTTAGCATTGGCACGACCCTTGTTGATGTCCGAGCCCGAATGTCCGCCGACCAATCCCGTCAGCTTCACGGATATAGCCTCTCCCGCAAAATCAACACCCTGATATTGCAATTCAAGATCGCTTCTTACGCCGCCCGCGCATCCGCAGAACACGTTGCCGAGCGAATCAATGTCCAGATTGATCATGCGACGCGCCGAAATGAGAGAATAATCAAAATTCTTTGCGCCGTCCATGCCCGTCTCCTCGGCTGCGGTGAAGAGACATTCGATGGGGGGATGTGCCTCCAAGCCGCCGTCAAGGATCGTAAGCATCATTGCCACGGCACTGCCGTCGTCCGCGCCCAAGGTCGTTCCGCGCGCGCGGAGAAGATCGCCGTCCACGTAGAGCTTGAGCGGATCCTTGGAAAAGTCATGCTCCACTCCGCTGTTCTTCTCGCACACCATATCCGTGTGTCCCTGCAGCAGAACAGGTGCCTTATTCTCCATTCCCTTCGTTGCGGGAAGCTTGATAAATACGTTGTTGGTCGTATCACGATACCATTCCAGACCTCTCGCCTTTGCGAAGTCCACCAGATAATCGGCGATCTTTTCCTCGTGATAGGATTCGCGCGGGATCGCACTGATCTCCTCAAAATAGCGGAACAATGCCTCGGGCTTGCGTCCTTGAATTACATATTCCATTTGGGTTTCCTCCTCAATCAACACCGCAATCGGTCCCTGACCTTTGCGGCAGCTGCGCGAAAGACATCCGCGCTACTGTTTATTATAGAAAAATCAGATTGCTTTTTCAAGTCCTTGTATTCTTACGTTATTCCCAAAAATTCACCTTGGGAGCAACGCGCTCGGCTTACAGTCGATCCTTACGCGCCTTGGAGAGATTCACGGATCCCTCCT
>JAZNXP010000116.1:0-16593 GCA_045593965.1 Eubacteriales bacterium
CAGAAGCCATACGGATTCGCTTTTTGCAATCATTCATTTTGCAGGGATCTATATGCTCGATTCGCTTATTGAGATGGACAGCGAAGCATTCCGACGCATATTTGATATCAATATGTACGGAGCGTATCTTATAAACAGGACATTCCTTGCCTCTTTAGTATGTCCAAATAATCTCCCCGCCGAGGCACTTAAATGTCGATTTCCAGTTCCACTTCCTCCGATTCTTCCTCCTATTACACCAATTCCAGCACTAATAACAGTACCTATTAATGCCCCCACAGCCATTATTCCAATTGTTGTTAACCAAAAATCCCCATCTTCATCGACGCGCATAATGGGATTATTATCACAATATGCGTAGAGATTTTTGTCCGTTAATTCGGTGGGAGTTGCGGTCAGAACTGCGGAATCATCCGCACTGATAAACCTACCCCATTGGGGATTATAGTAACGGCTTTGGAGATAGTACCAACCCGTGTCCCAGTCATAATAGTATCCGCATCTGTTCTCGTCACCGATCCATACGGATTTCCGATCGCGTCATACGTGATGGTGGAGCCGTTATAGAGATAGAATTGGGAATTACACCTATATTATACCGAAATTTCCTATTATTTGTCAATAGGAAATATAAAAAAATAGCAGATTGCGCAAAAAGCAAAGAAGACGGTCACCGCCGAAGCGGTGACCGTCTTTTTGTTGCAGATATATTACACTACGTGTGTTAATTTTTTCTTATCAATTGATTTTTTTCAGTACACCTTTTCAGTCTGTTTTCCCTTCTCCCGATATTCTCCCGGTGTCATGTTAAGGACCGCGCGAAATACACGGCAAAAGGTCTTTGTTTCCGAAAATCCAACCTCGTGGGCGATCTCGGAAACCGACATCGCTGTCTCACTCAAAAAGCCACAGGCACATTCGATGCGTTGTCGGTTGAGCAGATTGTGAAACGTATCTCCAACCACGGTCTTGAAGATCTTACAAAAATTACTTTTTCCGTATCCCGTGATCCGTGCGGCATCATCGACCGTCAACGGCTCGTTATAGTGATAGTAGATCAGCTCCAACGCCTTCTCGATCTTTTCCACCATTTGAAAATTTTTATCCTTCTCCTGCTTCTCTCCTACGTCTGCAAATTGCGTCAGAAGATGGGCGCAGATCTTATACAGATCCCCCGCCAGCATCAGCTCCGCGGCATCATTTTGCTCGTCGCAAAGTGCCGCAACCTCCTCCAGAAGTGCCTTCAGTTTTTGGTGCTCCTTTTCGCCCTCCGACAGCTTACAAACCGTTGTCCGAAACTGATTTTGCGAAAATTGCGCAAAGTGCTTTTTCAAGAAGGATGCTCCCAGCGTCACGGTCAGCACGCGCTTTTTACAGTTGGAATTTTCGGGAATACAGTGCGAGATCATCGGATTGATCAGGGCAAGCTCTCCGCTTTGAATAGAGTACGTCATTTTATCAATGACGATGTCAAATTCCCCTTCGATACAGTAATTAAACTCAATATCTGCATGCCGATGCTCTCCAAATCTGCCAAGATCGCCGACCTTGACGTGATATGGAGCTTCACCCGTCAGAATTTTCTGGTATAACATTTGATCACCTCTGCTTGAATAATACCACGAATTCGTTGTTTTGTCAATCCCATATCCGTGAATTTTTGGGTATTTTATGAGAATGTTAAGGCTTGAAAAGAATGGGAAAAGAATTTATAATAAGAATGGAACAATTCAACCGTTGAACGGCAGTTCGCGGCATCGATCAAAAATCAATCCAAAGGAGAACACGATATGTATAGAATCGGAAAAGAAGAAATCGAAGCTGTTGCAAGAGTGATCGAAGGAAAGGACTTCTTCAAGATCAACGAGACCTATCAGGAAGCAATGCATGCGGAAGAGGATATGCAGCAGCTGTTCGGCTGTGCGCACGCGCTTTTGATGACCAGCGGACACGCGGCACTGACGTCCGCTCTGATCGGCATGGGAATCGGCCCCGGGGATGAAGTTATCGTTCCCGCATACACCTACATCGCAACAGCCATGGCAGTTGTTGCGGCAGGCGCAATTCCCGTTATCGCAGAGGTGGATGAAACGCTGACGCTCTGCCCCATCGACACAGAGAAAAAGATCACCAAGCACACCAAGGCGATCATTCCCGTGCATATTCAGGGCTTCCCCTGCAAGATGGATCAGATCACGGAGATCGCAAAGAAGCACGGCATTTACGTCCTTGAGGATGCTTGCCAGGCAGACGGTGGAAGCTATCACGGCAAGAGACTCGGCACTTGGGGCGACGCAGGCGCGTTGAGCTTCAATTACTATAAGGTCATCACCAGCGGCGAAGGCGGTGCTCTGCTCACCGATAACCGTGAGATCTTTGAACGCGCGTTGATCTATCACGACAGCAGCGCGGTAGCATTCTTTGGAGATCAGCTCTCGGGCGTTGAGGAAGGTACCTTCTGCGGCAACGAATACCGCTCCAACGACATCACCGCGGCAATCCTGCGCGTACAGCTCAAAAAGCTGGACACCATTCTTGCCGACCTGCGCAGCAATAAAAAGAAGCTCGCAAATGCCCTTGCGGATGTTTGCAAGCTCGTTCCCTCCAACGACGCGGACGGAGATTGCGCAACGACACTTGCACTCTTTTTCGATACCGCAGAAGAAGCAGCGGCTGTTGCAACCGCCGACGGCGTGGACGGCATCGTTCCGATCAACACGGGCAAGCACGTTTATCGCCATTGGACACCGATCATGAACAAGGTCGGTGCTTACCATCCGCTCATGGACCCCTTCAAGATGGAAGCAAACAAGGACATCATCCCCGATTACCGTGCGGATATGTGTCCTCGCACGCTGGATCTGCTTGCAAGAACCGTTTATATCCCCGTTCATTCGGATATGACGGACGAGCAGATCGACCAAAAGGTAAATTCCATTAAAAAGGCATTGCAAAAATAAAAATTTTGTGATATACTGATGTCAGTTGAAAAATTATCGTCAATGAGGTATCACTTCCCATGAAGGATTCATTTCTGTTTGCCGTCAACGCCGTGCTGCCGATCATACTGATGGTGATCGTCGGATACGTCGTAAAGCGCATCGGGTTGATCAATGAAGAGCTTGCAAAAGCGATGAACAAGCTCGTGTTCAGGATCTTACTTCCCTGTATGCTGTTTTTGAACGTTTACAAGATCGACGATCTTGCAAGCATGGATTTCGGGTATATCTGGTATGCGATCGGAGTTACGCTTTTGATGTTTCTCGTCGCCATTCCCGCAGTGATGGCAATCACAAAATCAGGAGATCAGCGAGGTGCGCTGGCGCAAGCGGTATTCCGCTCCAATTATGCGCTCATCGGCATTCCGCTCGCGACCTCTCTGTTTGGAAGCGAGGGTGGCACGATTGCCACTCTCCTTTCTGCTTTTTCCGTCCCTCTGTTCAATATTCTGGCAGTGATTTGTTTGACCGTATTCGGAAACGGCGGCAAGATCGATCTCAAAAAGATCCTTCTGGGCATCGTCAAAAATCCACTGATCATCAGCATCGCGCTCGGTTGCGTATGCATCGGTATTCGCGCTGTTTTGCAGCATTACAACATTCCGTTCAGGCTTTCCGACGTCAAACCGATCTATCAGGTACTCACACAGCTCTCCGCGACCGCGACTCCCATTGCCCTTTTGGTATTGGGCGCACAGTTTGAGCTGTCGGCGATCCCCGCGCTCAAAAAGCAGATCCTCTTCGGCGTTACCGCAAGAACGGTGATCGTTCCCACGGTCGCGCTCGTCATCGCTTACTTCTTGGGCTGTTTCAGCGGTGCGCATTTTGCGGCATTCGTTGCTTTATTCGCTACCCCCGTTGCCGTTTCAAGCGTTCCCATGGCACAGGAAATGGGAGCGGACGCCAAGCTTGCGGGACAGCTCGTGGTATGGACGACCGTGGTCTCTGCCTTTACGATCTTCCTGTTCTCGTTCATTCTGAAGTCGATTGGGATTTTTACATAACGCTTGAACGCCTGAAAACCATCTTCAGAATCAATTCAAAATCAATCTTCAAAAAAACATGGGTTGTCTGAAACGACAACCCATGTTTTTTTATTCTTTTACGCGGGACGAAACGCGGCACTCGTTTCTACACGAGTCTGATCCGTGGTGTCATCCGAAGGCGTAACGGACATGATCGGCGCTTGCTTCAAGCAAAGAAGAAGCGACTGTGCCGACTCCCGACCGATCGCGAAGAGCATTGCCTCTCCCTCGCGGACGACCAGAAGATATCCGTTGTCGAAAATCTGCACGGCAAAGAGCGGATTTGCAACCGTATAGGCGGTCAAAAACAGCTGTCCCTGCTCCTGACTATCCGCAATATAGGCTTCCAGCTCATCAGCGGTATTCAACGCTTTTCTTTCACCCGTGAAAGACAGCAAACGCGCGCGTATTTGAGCGCAATCCTCTTCCCCTACCGAATACCTTGTGCGAAGCTCCTCGCCGCTCTCCGAGCGTGTAAATACGCTTGCTTGCGTAATGCTCGAGGACAGATGTGACGCAAGATCAAAGGACGTGCAGAAGGACTGCCACGATGCGCCCTCCCATGCGGGATTGGTATAGATATAGTAATGCGTGGTCGTGTTGGCAACTCCCTTTTCCAGATACCGTACGCAAATCGCCGCGTCGGGAGATACGCGATCGATCGCATAAACCTCCGCTCGGATATAAACAGTATCGGTCTCCTGCTCCTGCCAAACGTGATACCAATAGGACTGGACCGTGACCTCTCCCAGCTTTTCGCCAACGTACGCCTCATCTATCACGTGTCCCGCTCGATAGGATGCGTATTTGCCGTCTGTGATTCGTTCGATCGCAGTCTGCACGGCTGCGGCGTCTTCCTTTTCGGACGCGCCGAATCCCATCAAGGACTGTGCGTTTCGCCATGGAAATTCGCCTGAAAATGCAACGTCACCAACCGTTTGTTGCTCGGTGGCGGGCGGTGTTAACAAGTTCCCGTTCTTAAGGATCGGAACGATGATCGCTCCGACCGCAATAATCGCGCAAACGCAGGCAACGGGCAACAGCCGAAACGCCCACGGATGCCGTTCTGTTTGCTGTTTTGCAGGTGCTACGAAGCGATCCGCTTCCTCCACGTACCGCAGATCAATTCCCGACAAGGCATGGGACAATGTCCTTCTCTCGGCTTCTTTATTCATAAATGGATCCCCCTTTTTGACAGAGTTTTTTTCAATGCCTGACGCATTCTGGAAAGGCGAACGCTGATATAGTGCTGCGATTTTCCAAAGCATTCCGAAAGCTCCTTGACCGACTCGGAATACCAATATCGGCGGACGAACATGACCCGATCCGACTCCGACAGGCTCTCCAAGAATGCATTCAATCCTTCCGCAAGCGCATTCTCCGAAGGCTCCTCGGGCATTGCGGGCAACACCTCGGCAAGCTCATCAAGAGCAACATCGTACAGGCTGTTGCGCTTCTGCGCCGTATTGAAATGATACCGCGTAACCGAAGCGTTTCGTACAATGCGCAGAAGATACGCACGCAAGGAGCTCGGCTGTTGCGGCGGAATGGTGTTCCAAAGCGTCAGATACGCATCGTTGACACATTCCTCTGCGTCCCGCTCATCATTCAGTATACGGAACGCAAGCCGTCGGCAAAGAGAACCGTACTGCTCCTCGGTCTGCTTGATCGCGTCCTCGTTCCGCGCGAAAAACAATTCCACGATCTCCCATTCACTCATCCTGCGATCACCTCCTCAACCATACAGTCTGTTTTTCTGTCAAAATATCTCATTTTTTTTGAAAAAATTTACGGGAGTGCCGCAAAACGCGACACTCCCGCTTGGTTTTAGATCAATTTTTCCGCATAGGGATCCACGTTGTTTGCAAACACGGGGATAAAGCGGAAGGAATAATGATACTCTCCCGCATAGATCGCGTACTGATCGGGAAGGTGCGGTCCGCAGGAATTCGAACCGATGCCCGCCTGCTTGAAGTCGACGTTCACGACCGTCTCGGCAAGGGGAGTCAATTCAAAGTCATATCTCGTACGGGTCAGCTGCATCGGCGAATAATGTGCGCAGTTGAAGCTGAAAGTCGGCGTTTGCGCCGTTCCGAGGATCATCAGACCGTGTCCCGCAGGCGTATAGATCTCCGCCCAGGAGGTGTCTGCATGCGCCATGTTCTCTTGCGGCTTCATATAATGCTCAAAGTGATCGGTCACAGAGCTTTCAAATTCACCAAACCGAGAAGCAAGGTTCTTATCCTGATAGGACTCCACGGGTCCTCTTCCGAAATAGCGCAGCTGCTCCGTTCCCGCAGGCATGGAGAACTGAACACCAAGACGCGGCAGCGTTTGCTTCTTGTTTTGCTGCTTGACCTCAACGTCATAGCGAAGCGTTACGCCGCTTTGCGGCGCGAAGCAATAACGAACCGTTGCAACGATCAGATTGGAGATCGCGCGCGCGCCGAGTGTCAATTCGGCAGACACAATGATCTCTTTTTTCGTTTGTTTTTCCAAAGCACAGCTCTTGCACGAGCTCAACAAGCGATCAAAGCCCATTTGCTGCCAATCCAGACAGATCACACGGTCATTATCGGTCGGTGCGCGCCATACGTTGAACGCCACGGGTGTTTCCAGCATTTCCTTGCCATGATCCACGATCGACGTCAATGCGCCAAGTGCTTTATTCACGGTGTAGACAGTATCTCCGTCGGTTACTTTGATGAGGTTGCCCTCCTCCGTTGCGGCAAATACGCCGTTTGCCTTCGGTGCCAACGTGATGCTCGGCTTGGTATCCAGCTTGAATTGCTCAAATCCAACCTCATGTCCGATCTTTGCCCAATCGGTCTCTACGTTCGAGCGATAATAAATATTTAAATAACACGTCCCGTCAAGCGCAGAAAGGCTTCCAAGAGCCAGCCGATACGTCTTTTCAGTCTGCGGAGCAACGTCCAAGGATGCAATTCTTCCTTGGCGGACTACCTTACCGTTGCGCTCCACCGTCCAGAACAGATCCAGATCGGAAAGATCGGTAAAATACTTACGGTTGCGCAACGTGACGCTTCCATTTTCCTGATCAAACGCAACAGCCGTGCACGGACGGATGACCTGACGGTATTCCAGCATGCCCATGTGCAAGCGACGGTCGGGGTAAACGAGACCGTCCGCGCAGAAATTGCCGTCATTCGGAAGATGTCCGTAATGTCCACCGTAAACGAATTTGGAATTGCCCGGTGTACCGATGTCCACCGAATGATCGGTCAGCTCCCAAACGCAACCGCCGAAGAAGGAGTCATACTTCCAGATCAGATCCCAATATGCCGCGAAATCTCCGGGGCCGTTACCCATTGCGTGGCAGTATTCGCACAGATACAACGGACGCTTGGAATCCTCGCTGTTAATATAGCGTTCAAGACATTCATTCGGAGAAGGATACATACGGCTATCCACGTCAACGTAGTAATCCGCGTCGATATAAGGATCAAAGCCCTTTACCATCGGGTCGCCATCCTGAATGAGCGCTTTGATGAAGTTATAGCGTTCACTGTGGACGATGCAGCCCGGCATACGCTTGTGGAAATAATCTGCCATGTGCTTATGGTTCTGTCCAATGCCGCTCTCGTTGCCCACCGACCACATCAGCACGCACGCGCGATTCTTATCCCGTTCCATCATGCGCTCGGCGCGATCAAGGTATGCTTCCGTCCAATCGGGATTGTCGGTCAGTGCGGGACGACCGTAGCCTGCCGCAAAATCCATTCCGTGCGTTTCAATGTCCGCTTCATCGCAAACGAAGAAGCCGAGACGGTCACACAGCTCCAGAAAACGGGGATCATTCGGATAGTGGCTGGTACGAACCATATTGATATTATTGGCTTTGAGGATGTGCAGATCCCTCATCATATGCTCCATGGGGGTTGCGTAGCCGAGAACAGGGTCGCTATCGTGACGGTTCACGCCCTTTCCCTTCACTGCCTTGCCGTTGACGTAAAGGATCTTGCCCTTGACTTCAAAGCGGCGAATTCCAATCTCTTGACGAATATGCTCCTCCCCAACGGTCAGATACAATTCATAAAGAGACGGCGTTTCATCGCTCCAAAGTGCGGGATCCTTGACCGCGATCTCGATGACAGCACTTCCGTTCTTTGCTTTTGCAATTCCGCTTGCTAGCTCTGCTCCATCGGGAGAAATCAAACGGTACGCAGCCTCTGCATCCCCGTTGAATTCCAGCTCTGCCTTGACCGTTGCATTCGTCCAGGGCGCATCGACATCTGTGCGAACGTAAAGATCGGTCAGATGTACAGGGTCGCGCTTGAGCAAATAGACCTCGCGGAAAATACCCGAAAGGCGGATCTTATCCTGATCCTCCAGATACGAGCCGTCGCACCACTTCAGAACCAGGATCTTGATGCAGTTTTCACCTGCAACAAGATACTCGTTCACAAGCATTTCCGACGTCATATGGCTGACCTGACTGTATCCGACAAAACGGTCATTGATATACACATAAAAGCAAGAGTCCACCCCTTCAAAGGTCAGATAGATCTTTTTGGAAGCGAGCTCCTCCGCATCTACGTGGAAGCTACGCATATAAAGTCCGCACGGATTTTCCGTCGGAACGTAAGGCGGATCGACGGGGAACGGATAGTTGACGTTGGTATAATGCGGCGTATCATATCCGCGATCCAGGGCGACCTGCCAATTCATGGGAACGGTCAGCTTGTCCCATTCTCCCGCTTTCCAATCGGGAGCGGTAAAGTCCTCAACGTCGGTTACCGAAGCATAATAGCGGAAATTCCACTCGCCGCAAAGCGTTTGAACACGATCGCTTTCAGATCGGTTAGCACGTGCGGCGACGGTATCGTTCTGATACGGAATGAAGTACGCATGCGGCTTTTCGCAGCCCAGATGCAGAACGTCAAGTCCTCTGTGATAATTCAAAGCAAAGCTCATTTGAGTTTTGCCTCCTTTCGTTGAAAAGATATTCGATCTTCTGTTTTAGTATATCATATACATTGCAAAAAAGCAAGCTATTTTCTTGGATTTTACCGTTTTTTCACAGATGCTCAACAAAAGAAAAAGCACGAGAAGCTGATGCTTCTCGTGCTTAATTTTAAAATGATTAGTTCTCCTCAGCGGGAGCTTCTTCAGCGGTTGCTTCCTCAACGGGAGCCTCAACTGCAGGAGCAGCCTCTTCAACGACCTTCTTCTTTCTGGTCTTCTTAGCAGGCTTCTCTTCCTCAACTGCTGCTACGGGAGCAACAGCCTCGTCCTTCACCAGCATCAGAATTGCCATCTCAGCCGCGTCACCTCTGCGGAAACCGGTCTTGAGAATGCGCGTGTAACCACCCTGACGGTTCTCGTACGTGGGAGCGATCTCAACGAACAGCTTGGTCACAACGTCTTCCTTGGTGATATAAGCCAAAGCCGCGCGGCGGCTTGCCAAAGTGTTTTTCTTACCGAGTGTAATCATCTTTTCTGCCATGGAACGAACTTCCTTCGCTCTGGTAAGCGTGGTTTCGATCTGTCCGTTCTCAAGCAGCAAGGTAACCATTCCGCGAAGCATAGCGTTTCTATGCGCGGTAGGTCTGCCGAGTTTTCTGTTACGGGGCATTAGTATTCCCTCCTTCTGCTTTACGAATAGTTTTTTCTTCCGTAGGTAATCTCGAGATTATTCTTCTTCTCTCTTCAGCTCGAGGTTCAGAGAGTGGAGTTTCTGAATAACTTCCTCCAAAGACTTCTTACCGAGGTTACGAACCTTAATCATGTCCTCCTCGGTACGGTTGATCAGATCCTCAACCGTGTCAATGCCTGCGCGCTTCAAGCAGTTGAAGCTACGTACAGACATGTCAAGTTCCTCAATGGTCATCTCAAGGACCTTTTCCTTGATGGTCTCTTCACGCTCAACCATGATTTCTGCCTTCCTTGCTTCATCAGACAAATCCACAAACAAGTTGAGATGCTCGTTGAGAATCTTGGCTCCCAGGGAAATCGCTTCCTTCGCGGAAATGGTTCCGTTGGTCAGAATTTCCAGGGTCAGTTTATCATAATCCGTGATATTACCCACACGGGTGTTATCCACTGTATAATTCACGTTATATACAGGGGTATAGATGGAGTCCGTATAAATCGTTCCGATCGGAGCGGAAGTAGCTGTGCCCAGAATTTGGGTGTGCAGCTGCTTGTTTCTCTCCTGAGACACGTAACCGCGACCGCTTGCGAAGGTCAATTCCATGTAGAATCTCTCGTTCTCGCCAACCGTTGCGATGTGGTGATTCGGGTTCAGAATTTCAATATCGGAGTCCTGCTTAATGTCACCGGCAGTCACATCACGCTCGCCCATGACGTCAATAATGACCGTCTTGGGACCCGTGCAATGCAGCTTCGCGGTGATTCCCTTTACGTTCAGTACGATCTCGGTAACATCCTCGGCAACACCGGGAATGGTAGAGAATTCATGAAGAACGCCATCGATCTTGATGCTGGTAACCGCTACGCCGGGCAAGGAGCTGAGCAATACTCTGCGCAACGAATTGCCCAAAGTAATTCCATATCCACGCTCCAACGGCTCCACGATAAACGTACCGTGAGTACCGTCTTCGCTCAAATCCGCAGTTGTGATATTCGGCTTTTCAATTTCAATCATTCCAAATAAAACCTCCTTCATTTATTAGATCAAAAAATGGGTGTTGATGACACGGCACCGCAAGCCTGTTGCCTGCCGTATCGCAGGAAAACACACGGGATTACTTGGAATAAAGCTCGACGATCAGCTGTTCGTTGAAATCGAAATCAACGTCTTCTCTTGCAGGAAGCGTGAGAACCTTTGCACTCATCTCGTCAGCCTTTACCTCAAGCCACTTCGGAGCGGTCTTGGTAGCTGCTGCCTCTGCCAGAGCCTTGAACTTTGCGGAATCGCGGCTGGACTCCTTAACGGAGATCACATCGCCTGCTTTAATGATCAAAGAAGGAATGTTTACCTTCTTGCCGTTTACGGTGAAGTGTGCGTGCAGAACCAGCTGACGAGCTTCCTTGTGGGATGCACCAAAGCCCATTCTGTAAACAACATTGTCCAGACGGCGCTCGAGCAAGCAGATCAGGTTTTCACCGGTCATGCCCTCTTTGCGGTCTGCTTCTTCAAAGTAGTTCACGAACTGTCTCTCCAGGACACCGTAGTATCTTCTGGTCTTCTGCTTTTCGCGCATCTGCAGTCCGTACTCTCTCATCTTCTTGTTTGCTGCGCCATGCTGACCGGGAGCAGTGCTTCTGCGGTCCAATGCGCACTTGCCGGAAGTGCAACGGTCGCCCTTCAGGAACAACTTCGTGCCTTCTCTGCGGCAGAGTCTGCAAACAGGTCCAGTATATCTTGCCATAATTTTGTACCTCCGGAATGAATTAAACGCGTCTGCGTTTGGGGGGTCTGCAACCGTTGTGAGGAACGGGGGTTACGTCCTTGATCATGGTGATCTGGAGACCAACGGTTTCCAGTGCACGGATCGCGGATTCACGTCCTGCGCCGGGACCCTTAACGAAAACCTCAACAGACTTCAGACCGTGCTCCATTGCTGCCTTTGCGGCGGTCTCGGATGCGGACTGTGCTGCGAACGGAGTAGACTTTCTGGAACCCTTAAATCCGAGCTCACCGGCAGATGCCCAAGAAATGGTATTGCCTTCTACGTCGGAAATGGTTACGATCGTGTTGTTGAACGTCGACTGAATATGAACAGCGCCTTTTTCGATGTTCTTTCTTTCGCGGCGTTTCTTTACAACTCTTTTTGCCACTTTTGCCATGTTTATGCCACTCCTTTACTTCTTCTTGTTCGCGATGGTCTTTGCGGGACCCTTGCGAGTTCTTGCATTGGTCTTGGTTCTCTGACCTCTTACGGGCAATCCCTTTCTGTGACGGATGCCGCGGTAGCAGTTGATCTCGACCATTCTCTTGATGTTCATTGCAACATCACGGCGGAGGTCACCTTCAACAGTGTAAGATCTTTCGATCTCGTCACGGAGCTTTGCAACTTCGTCCTCAGTCAGATCCTTTGCACGGGTATCGGGATTGATACCGGTCTTTGCAAGAATGTCATTTGCGCTCTTACGGCCGATACCGTAAATATAGGTAAGGGCTATCTCTACGCGCTTATTGTTCGGAATATCAACACCAGCTATACGAGCCATTCTGTTTATTCACCTCTCTACTTGTTTTTGTGGGAACTGCTTAACCCTGTCTCTGCTTATGCTTGGGGTTTTCGCAGATAACCATAACTTTACCTTTTCTCTTGATGATCTTGCACTTCTCGCAGATCTTCTTAACGGATGGTTTCACCTTCATTGTCTCTACCATACCTTTCTTGCTTAAAATTTTGGTTCTGCTATCTTATTTTGCTCTCCAAGTGATGCGTCCCTTGGTCAGGTCATAAACCGAAACCTCGATCGTTACGCGGTCACCCGGAAGAATGCGAATATAGTTCATGCGAAGCTTGCCCGAAATGTGTGCGGTCACGATATGACCGTTGGGCAGCTTGACCTTGAAGCAGGCGTTGGGCAATGCCTCAACAACCACGCCTTCAAATTCGATTACGTCATCCTTCTGTGCCAGAATAATCCCTCCTAACTGACATCATGTTTGTGATTTTAAAAGCCTTTTTCCACCTCGGTCAATATCAGAACTCCGTGCTCTGTCAAGGCGACTGTGTTCTCATAATGCGCGGAGAGCTGTCCGTCCAATGTTTTGACCGTCCAGCCATCGGGCATTTCCTTGACCTCGAAGGTCCCCACGTTCACCATCGGTTCGATGGCGATCGTCATTCCTGCGCAAAGGCGTGTGCCTCTGCCCGGAGTGCCGTAATTGGGAACGTCGGGAGATTCATGCATATTGGTTCCGATTCCGTGTCCGATATATTTGCGGACGGTACTGAACCCATTTGCCTGAACCACCGTATCGATTGCGGATCCGACATCGCCCAAGCGATTTCCGATCTTCAACTGTTCCACGCCTGCCCAAAAGCTATCCCGAGTTACCTCGATCAGCTTCTGCGCGACGTCACTTACCTTCCCGACGGGAATGGTTCTTGCCGAATCCCCCACGTAACCGCGGTAGGTCGCGCCCGTATCGATCTTCACGATGTCTCCATCCTTCAGAATTCTCTTCTTGGAAGGAATTCCGTGAATGACCTCGTCATTGATGCTGATACACGCACTGGCAGGAAATCCGCCGTATCCGAGGAAGGCGGGAGTTGCACCGCATTTTTCAATGTAGCGACGGATCGCTTGATCGATCTCGTAGGTGCTCACTCCCGGACGGACCATATCACGGGCTACCAGCAAAGCCTCACCCGTAATACGTCCTGCGTCCTTCATCGCCGCGATCTGTGTCGCGTTCTTTAAGTGGATCATGCTATTAAGCCTCGAACGGCTTCAATGCCGCGAATACCAACGCTGTGGTATCTGCAACTTCCTCTTGACCCTCGACCGTGACCAGGTTACCCTTCTTGGAGTAATACTCCTTCAGAGGCTCGGTCTGCGCGTGGAAGGTTTCCAAGCGGTTCTTTACCGTTTCAGCCGCGTCGTCAGCTCTTACGTAAAGAGCCGCGCCGCATTTGTCACAAACATCCTCTGTTTTGGGAGGATTGTAAACAACATGATAAGATGCGCCGCAAGAGCAAACTCTGCGTCCGCTCATGCGCTCGATGATCTTGTCATCAGCAACCTCGATGCTCAGAACGACGTCGATCTTAACGCCCATCTCGTCCAGTGCCTCAGCTTGAGGAATGGAGCGCGGAAAACCGTCAAGAATGAATCCGTTCTTGCACGCGTCGGATGCAAGATACTCCTTGATGATTCCAATGACTACGGAATCGGGAACCAGCTTACCTGCATCGATATAAGACTTTGCAGCCTTACCGAGCTCGGTACCAGCCTTGATCGCGGCGCGGAGAATATCTCCCGTAGCGATCGCGGGAATGTTATATTTTTCTGAAATCTTCGCGGATTGGGTACCTTTACCCGCACCGGGAGCGCCCATTAAAATAAGATTCATAGTTTCCTCCGTGTTTGGATCTATCAATCAAGGAAGCCTTTGTAGTTACGCATTGCCAGCTGTGCCTCGATGTCGCGAACGACCTCAAGCGCAACACCGACAACGATCAGCAAGGAAGTACCCGTGAATGCGATACTGGTAAATTCGGTAACGCCGAACGCACTGGTAATTGCCGTTACGATCATCGGTACGGCAACAATGATCACGAGGAACACTGCACCGATCAAGGTAATGCGATTCAAAATCTTTTTAATATAATCGGAGGTGGGCTTGCCGGGACGAATGCCGGGAACGGAACCACCCTGATTACGAATGTTGTTCGCCACTTCAACAGGATTAAAGGAAATCATGATATAGAAGTAGGAGAACGCGAAGATCAATGCGATGGTAATGATGATATATACGGGGGACGTATATCCGAGCCACGTATTGACCCAGGTGTAGAAAGCGGTATTCGGGAAGAATCCCGCGATCGTCGGGAAAAGAGCAACGATGGAGCTTGCGAAGATCACAGGCATAACGCCCGCCATATTCATCTTCAGAGGCAGGTTACTGCTCTGACCACCGTACATCTTGCGTCCAACGACTCTCTTTGCGTACTCAATCGGAATTCTTCTTTCGGAATTGGTGAACCAAACAATGAATCCGATCGTAACGAGTGCGAGTGCCAGCGAAAGGAATACTTCAACTCCGCCGATCACATATCCCCACCAAGCATTGTTTGCTCTTGCGCCTGCAGTGGTAACCATGTTGATCAATTCCTCAACTCTGGTACCTGCGCTGGAGATGATGTTCGCGAACAGGATCATGGAGATACCGTTGCCGATACCGTGATCGTTGATCAGTTCAGCCAGCCACATGATGATCGCCGCACCTGCGCAGAAGCAGGCAACCATAACAGCCATGCCGAAATAGTACATTGCGCCATCTCCCTTATCGATCAGCAGAACGCTACCGATATTGAAATAGCCGACCTGTACGTTTTGCAGAAGCTGCACGTAACCGTAAGCAGTGATCAGTGCAAGACCAATGGTTACCCAACGCGTGATCTGCGTGATCTTCTTCTTACCCTCTTCACCCTGCTTGGAAAGTCTCTCAAGCGGAGGAAGCGCGATGGTAAGGAGCTGCATTACGATGGATGCGGTGATATACGGCGAAACCGAAAGAGCGAAGAAGGTCGCTTGGCTGAACGCGCTACCCGAGAGCAAGCTGATAAACGTGAATACCGTGCCACTCTGGGAGAATGCGTCTGCCAACTGACCGATCGCCTCAACGTCCACATACGGAACGTAAAGTGCCGCACCGATGCGGTACAACAATAAGATCAGAATGGTAAAGAGGATTTTTTTCTTGAGTTCGGGAACCTTCCATGCGTTCTTAAACGTCTGAAACATCCTTATACCTCCTCTACCTTACCGCCTGCCGCTTCAATCTTTTCCTTAGCAGTTGCCGAGAACACGGTTGCCTTCACAGTAAGCTTCTTGGTGAGCTCACCGTTTCCGAGAACCTTCAGTCCGTCCATCGGCTTGCGAATAATTTTTGCTGCGAGCAGCACGTCCAGATCAACGACCGTACCGTCAACAAAACGGTTCAGCTCCTCAACGTTTACGATTGCGTAATTCGTTGCGAAGTGATTACGGAAGCCTCTCTTGGGATGCTGTCTGTAGATCGGGAACTGACCACCCTCAAAGCCGGGTCTTACACCGCCGCCGGAGCGCGCGTTCTGACCCTTGTGACCCTTACCTGCGGTCTTGCCGTTACCGGAGCCGGGACCTCTGCCCTTGCGCCATGCGGACTTTGCAGAACCCTCTGCAGGACTCAATTCATGGAGTTTCATCTGCGATTACCTCCTTATGCATTTTCTACGGTTTCCACCGATACCAGATGAACCAGAACCTTTACCTTGCCGGCAAGGACTGCATCATCAGCGTGTACAATGGAATCACCGACTCTGTTCAGACCCAGAGATTTCGCAGTTGCCTTCTGATTGGGCTTGCAACCGATCAAGCTTTTCGTAAGTGTAACCTTTTTCATATTTCGTTACCTCCTACTCAACCTTTGACCTGCTCAACGGGGATGTCACGGATCTTCGCAACTTCCTCAGCGGTGCGCAGGGACTTCAGTCCTTCCATCGTTGCCTTAACAACGTTGGTAGGATTGTTGGAACGCAGACACTTTGCACGAATGTTCTTGATGCCTGCTGCCTCAAGTACCATACGTACCTTACCGCCTGCGATGATACCGGTACCGGGAGCAGCGGGCTTAAGCAGCACCTTGCCTGCGCCGAATACACCGATCACTTCGTGGGGGATAGAGGTTCCCTTCAGGGATACCGTTACCATATTCTTCTTTGCGTCTTCAATTCCCTTGCGAATTGCTTCGGGAACCTCGGCTGCCTTGCCCAGACCTACGCCGACGTGACCTGCGCCGTCACCAACAACCATCAAAGCTGCGAAACGAGCGATACGACCACCCTTTACGGTCTTGGAAACACGGTTCAGAGCGATGAGCGATTCTTTCAAATCAAAGTCGGATCGTAGCCATGTCGTTC
>JAZNXP010000117.1:0-3100 GCA_045593965.1 Eubacteriales bacterium
GAGGCATTCGAGGTTCCGCAAAAGGTATATATACATTTTGAATAGTAAAGGTTCTGCGAAAAAAATGACATGCATTTGGACAGTAGAAAGCCTCCACCGCGATCGCGGGGGAGGTGTCAGCCAACGGCTGACGGAGGGGGAAAAGGAAAAAGCACCCTCTTTTATTTTTTAAGTCAAGAGGATGCTCTTTTCAATTGTTTAAAGCTTTTTCTATATGTTCGTTAATCCGATCACAAACGCTTTTGAAATTCGTTATTATTTCGATATTTGGAATACGTAATACAGTCAATCCGTATTGTTCTAAAAACAAAGTGCGTTCCATATCGTAATTTCGGCTTTCTTGATTGTAATGTCCCGATCCATCTAATTCAATTACAAGTTTAGCTCGTTCACAATAAAAATCAACGATATATTTGCCGATTACTTTTTGCCTGCGAATTTTAATGGGATGAAACCGCAGGAAGTCATACCACAGATGCTTTTCTTCTTTGGTCATGTTTTTTCGAAGTACCCTTGATATTGGAACCAATTTTTTATTATATTTTTTCAGCATATTTTCAAATGATCCCCATGTCAAGCGACATGGGGATTTAGGGTTATTTCTTTGGGAAGCTGTCCTTCAAGCCGACGATACGGTTGAAGGTGTTTTCGTACTTGGTGTCCTTGCAGAAATAGCCGACGCGAACGAACTGGAACTGATCGCCCGCTTTGGCGTCCTTGAGGCAGGGCTCAACGCGGCAATTTGTCAGCTTCACAAGAGACGCAGGATTGAGATAGTCGTTATAGGTCTTGTCCTCGGGAATGTCGTTTACGTTCTCGATGGTGAAGAGCTTGTCATAAAGCATCAGGGTGACTTCCTCGGAATGCGTAGCGGAAAGCCAATGGATCGTTCCCTTGACCTTTCTGCCATCGGTGGGCATGCCGTTTCCTGTTTCCAGATCGGCAGTGCAGAGGATCTCCTTGATCGAGCCGTCGTCGTTCTTCACGATCTCGTTGCAGCGAACGATATAAGCACCCATCAGACGAACCTCGCCGTCGGGCTTGAGACGGAAGAACTTCGGAGGCGGAACCTCGGCAAAATCCTCTTCGTCAATGTAAAGCTCGCGCGTGAATGCGACCTTTCTCGTTCCCGCATCGGGGTTTTGCGGATTGTTGGAGACCTCAAAATACTCGACCTTGTCCTCGGGGAAGTTGGTCACGATAACCTTGATCGGCTTTTGCACGCAGATGCGACGGGGGGCTACGGCATTCAGCTCCTCGCGGATGCAATGCTCCAGAAGTCCGATGTCAACAAGACTGTCTGCCTTGGAAACGCCCGCACGGGATACAAAATCAAAGATCGAAGCGGGGGTATATCCGCGTCTGCGCAGCGCACAAAGGGTCGGCAGGCGAGGATCGTCCCATCCGTCAACCATGTCGTTTTCGACCAGATAACGGAGGTAACGCTTGGACATGACGGTGTTTGTCACATTCAGACGCGCAAATTCTCTCTGCTTCGGCTTGGGATCAAAGCCGATGTTATCGATGACCCATTCGTAAAGGGGACGGTGATTTTCAAATTCGAGAGAGCAGAGCGAGTGTGTAATCCCCTCAAGCGCGTCCTGAATGGGGTGCGCGTAATCGTAAAGGGGATAGATGCACCACTTGTTGCCCTGACGGTGGTGATCGGTGTGAACGATGCGGTAGATCGCAGGGTCACGCATGTTCATGTTGGGCGAGGACATATCGATCTTCGCGCGGAGCGTATGCGTTCCGTCCGCAAACTCGCCGTTCTTCATGCGCTCAAACAGATCAAGGTTTTCCTCTACCGAACGGTCGCGGTAGGGGGAATTCTTGCCCGCCTCGGTCAGAGTGCCTCTGTAAGCACGCATTTCCTCGGCACTCAGATCGCAAACGTAAGCCTTTCCGTCCTTGATCAGCTGAATGGCAAATTCGTAGCATTTGTCAAAGTAATCGGAGCCGTAGAAGATCCCGCCAGAGGGAGTTGCGCCCAGCCAGCAAAGATCGCGATAGATCGCTTCCACGTATTCGTTGTCCTCTTTTGCGGGGTTGGTGTCATCGTAACGAAGATTGAACTGACCGTTGTATTTCTGCGCCACCTGATAGTTGATCATGATCGCCTTTGCCGAGCCAATGTGAAGATATCCGTTGGGCTCGGGAGGGAAGCGCGTGTGAATTTTCAGCTCGGGATTTTCGGAAAGATCCTCGTCGATGATATCATGTATAAAATTTCTTTCGATTTCCATGTCAAATTTCCTTTCTGCTATCAGAACCTCATCAAAGATTTGCGATCATGCGCTCAATGCGCGCCCGTACGCGGTCTTCGCCAAGCACCTGCATCACGGCGTACATATCGGGAGAATTGAGCTTGCCCGTGACCGCGACGCGCAAAAACATACTCACGTCTGCCACGTTTCCGCGGAATGCCTCGGGATTTGCCTTGTAGAGCTTCATATCGGATGCGTATCCAATGCCCTCGGCAACAGCTTTGATCTTATCAAACCAAGTGTTCATGTCGTCGGTGGGAGCATAGGTCGCAAGGAAGCCTTCTAATGCCGCCTTAATGTCCGCACGGTCGAATTTTTCATCGTAGGTGTCCTGTACGGTGAAGATCTCATCGTAGAAGAAGCCCATGTAATCCTTGGTGTCTGCCCAGGTTGCGAAGTCCTTACGCGGCTTCTTTCCGCCACGTCCGATCGCGAAAATAGCGGTGGCGTAATCAGCGTCTGCGGCAAGCAGCTCGTGGAACGCCTTGTCGTTATCCTTTGCCCATGCCAGAACCTGTGCATATACGTCCTCGGCACTCATGCGGGAAATGATATTCTTGCTGACGTCGTTGAGCTTGTCAAAATCGAACAGGCATCCGGAGCAGCTCATTTTTTTGATGTTGAAGGGGAAGTCAGTATAGGGCTTATCCGCGTTCTGCGCGTGCCATTCCTCATAGTTGGAATTGAGGAGCGTCATGATATACTCACAAACGCAAGCGGGAGCGTAACCCATGCGGGAATAATCGTCCATGTTCGCGCCCATGTCACGCTTGGAGAGCTTCTTTTTGTTGCCGTTCTCATCCAGACGCATGATTTGCGCAATGTGCATATAT
>JAZNXP010000118.1:0-12257 GCA_045593965.1 Eubacteriales bacterium
CCAAAGGACGGAGCCTTGTATTCGGGCAGCTCGATGATGAAGAAGGACTTTCTGTTCTTGTGTCCCGTGAGCTTGTTTACAAGCAACGCGCAAAGAAGAATGATCACAATACCCATGAAGTACATCAACGTACCCACCCAGGAAGCTTCATCAAAGAACGCGCCTGCGAACAGAGCGATCACGGGAAGCTTCGCGCCGCACGGCATGAAGGGAGCCAACATTGCGGTCGCTCTTCTCTCTCTCTCATTGCGGATCGTACGGCAAGCCATCACACCGGGGATCGCGCAGCCCGTACCGATGATAAAGGGAATGACCGATTTGCCCGAAAGACCGACCTTCTTGAAGATGGGATCCAGAACGACCGTCGCACGCGCCATATAACCGCAATCCTCAAGCAGAGCGATCAGGAAATACATGACCATAACCAGGGGCAAGAAGCCAAGAACCGCGGCAACGCCCTCGATGATACCTTCCAGAACGATGTTCTGAAGCAGTACGTTCGCGCCCTCCATCCAGCCTGCGACCAGATCCTTGAACGCGCCGATGCAGTCACCCAAGCCCCAGATATGATAGATAACCTCTTCGTCGCGGACGATATCGTAGCCCTCCGCAATCCAAGCGCCAAGCCATGCCTGCGAGATCTGGAATACGAGGAACATCACGACCGCGAAGATCGGAATGCCGAGCCACTTATTCGTCAGAATGGCGTCGATCTTATCCTGTTTATTCTTATCCTTGGTCTTGACCTTTCTTGTCTCGACCTCGGCAACAACACCGTTTACAAACGCAAAGCGCTTTCTGTCCGCTTCCTCGACCGTCTTTTTATCGGTCAGATCAATATCTCCCTGTACGTAAGGTGCTTTTTGTTCTTTTCCGAGAACGCCGACTGCCGCCGCAACAAGCTCCTTCAACCCCTTTGCGGAGGTCGAGATCGTCTCCACGACGGGACATCCGAGCTTTTCGGAAAGCGCGGCTGCGTCGATCTTGTTTTCCTTTTTGCTGTTGACATCGGTCTTGTTCAACGCAACGACCATCGGAACACCAAGCTCCAAAAGCTGCGTGGTAAAAAACAAGCTGCGACTCAAATTGGTCGCGTCCACAATGTTGATGATCGCATCGGGACGTTCGTTTTTGACGTAGGCACTGGTAATACTCTCCTCGGAGGTGAACGGTGACATGGAATACGCCCCCGGCAAATCGACTGCGATCAGCTCCTCTTCTCCCTTGTAGTAGCTTTTCTTGATTTTGTGTTCGATCTTGTCAACGGTGACGCCCGCCCAGTTTCCGACCTTTTCATTTCTGCCGGTCAGAGCGTTATACATGGTCGTCTTACCGCTGTTCGGATTGCCTGCCAAAGCAATTCTCATCTTCGATCTTCCTCCCTGTGGTGAATAAAATTTATCTGCGCAGCCTTTGCTGACGAAATACTTCTTTTTAGTTAGCCATTGCTAACCGATGCCCAAAAAAATAATCCGAGGATTATTTTTGTTTCAAAAAATCAAATGATGATCGCTTCCGCCAGCTCGGCATCGATGCTATATCTTCCATCCTTAATGGAAACAACACAGCCGCTCTTGCGATGGGAGATCACCGTGATCGGCTCGCCGCTATAGCAGCCCAGGGAGAACAAAAACGCATCCAGCTCCTCGTCATCCGTCTCGATCCGCTGAATGATATATTCCTTTCCCTCTTCTGCCGCACGCAAGTTCATCATCATTTCTCGCAATCTTCGTTTTTTGTCAGTTAGCATCTGCTAACCATGAGAGATTATACACCATTTTACACTCTTTGTCAATAGCATTTTGTTGATTTTTCTAATTTTGTTGATTTTTCTGTTTTTGTTTGCTCATAAAGCGCTGCCGAATTGTTAAAAACAACCAATTTGTTTTCTTTCCTCCTTCGGCATAATAAAAAAATAGAGCCACAAAAATATATTGAACTTATTGACGGGGCGTATAAAATCTGCTATAATATAGATAATCTGTTTTCGATTTCCAACAGCAAAGGAGAACCGCATGGAAAACCGAACCTTAAAAGGATGGTTATATCTATTGCCCGCCATGCTCTTTTTGGGCGTATTTATGGTCTATCCGCTGATCGATGTCTTCATTTACTCATTTGAAGAAAACTTTCATTTTGTTTCTCAGACCTCCACGGGTGTCGGCTTTGAGAACTACGCCACGGTCCTGAAGGATCCGTTCTTTTTGCAAGCGTTGAAGAACACCTTCATCCTCGTGATCATCACCGTGCCGTTTTCCACCGCACTGGCATTGCTGATCTCGGTGGGGCTCAATTCCATCAAATGGCTTCGAAACCTGTTTCAAACAATCTATTTTCTGCCATACGTCACAAATACATTAGCGGTCGGTATGGTATTCAAAATTCTGTTTCAATCAACGGAGTATACCGCAGGACTTGTGAACATCGTCCTCGGGCTTTTCGGCATGACCCCCATTGATTTTATCGAGGGACCGTATGCCGCAAAGATGTTCGTGCTTTGCTTTTACACCGTCTGGGTGGTGCTTCCCTTCAAAATTCTGATCTTCACAAGCGCGCTGGCATCCGTCAAGCAGGATTATTATGACGCCGCCAAGGTCGACGGGACAAGCAAATGGAGAATGTTCACCCGCATCACCATCCCCATGATCTCCCCCATGATCTTTTACCTTGTGATCACAGGCTTCATCGGCGCATTCAAGGCTTACAGTGACGCGGTCGCCATCTTCGGAACCGAATTGAATGTTGCCGAGATGAATACCATCGTTGGCTATATTTACGATATGCTTTACAGCGACGGCGGCGGATATCCGTCCTATGCCTCTGCCGCAGCGATCATCCTGTTTGTGATCGTGCTTACCATTACGTGCATCAACCTGCTTGTCAGCAAGAAGCACGTCCACTATTGACGGAGGTGATAAGGATATGCAAACCGAGCTGACTAAAACGCAACGCGCGCGCAAGATCGGAACCGGGATCCGACTTGGCGTGACCTATTCCTTTCTCACCGTCTGGGCTTTGATCGTCCTTTTCCCCTTCTTCTGGATGATCCTGACATCAATCAAGAGCTATTCCGAATACAACAACGAATATATTCCCAAATTTTACGCAAGCTCCCCCACGCTTGAGCACTATCAGACCGCGTTTGCGGATACACCTCTGGGAGATTATCTTGTTAACACGCTGATCTTTACGCTGATCACCACCGCGATCATGCTCATCGTAACCGTGCTTGCGGCGTTTGGCTTTGCCCGCATCAACTTCAGCGGAAAGCAGCTTGCATTTACGATCTTCCTTTCCCTGATGATGATTCCGAACGAGCTTGTGATCATCACCAACTTCGTGACCGTGACCAACATGGATCTGCGCAACACCTTCCTCGGGTTGATCCTCCCGTCCGTCACGTCGGTGTTTTATATCTATCTGCTCAAGGAAAACTTCGCGCAGGTCCCTGACGAGCTTTACTGGGCAGCAAAGGTAGACGGCACGTCGGATATGAAGTATCTGTTCAAGGTCATCCTTCCGATCTGTAAGCCGACCGTCATTACCGTTACCATTCTGAAGGTCATCGAGTGCTGGAACTCCTACGTCTGGCCGCGTCTGATCACCGATAACGAGGACTATTACCTCGTTTCCAACGGCATTCAAAGCATCCGCGAAAGCGGCTTGGGACGTGATAACATCCCCGCGATGATGGCGGCTGTCGTCGTGATCTCGATCCCTCTGATCGTCCTGTTCCTGATCTTCCGAAACAAGATCATGGAGGGCGTTGCGAGAGGAGGTACAAAAGGATGAATACACTTGTAAGAGTATGCGCGCTTGCGTTGACGCTCATTCTGCTGGCAGGCTCCCTTGCAGGCTGCCACGGCAAGGTGGAAAGACCTTCCTTCACACATCCCACGACGAATGCCACGACAGCTCCGTCCCCGTCCTCACCCGACGGCACGCCAACGCCCGAATCCCCTTGGACGTTGGATGAAACCCAACGCATTGAGATCAGCTTTTGGGCAAAAAATGACAGTAACCAGACGCAGATCAACATCTATAAGCAAGCGATCGCGAGCTTTGAAGCCCTTTATCCCAATATCAAGGTCAATTTCAAGGCATATTCGGATTACGGTCAGATCTATAACGACGTCATCACCAATATCGCCACCAACACCACCCCGAACGTCTGCATTACGTATCCCGATCATATCGCGACGTATCTGACGGGCGAAAACGTGGTCGTTCCGCTGGACGCGCTCATAAGCGATCCCAAATACGGCTTGGGCGGAAGTGAGGTGCGCTTTGATGCCCCCACGCAAGCAGAGATCATTCCGCAGTTTCTGACAGAATGTAAGATCAACGGCACGACCTACGCGCTTCCCTACATGCGTTCCACCGAGGCATGCTACGTCAACAAGACCTACGTGGAAGCTCTCGGCTTTACCTTGCCAGAAACACTGACATGGGACTTCATCTGGGAGGTTTCCGCGGCGGCAACAGCGAAGAACGCAGACGGAACGTACGTGATCAACGGACAGAACGTTATGATCCCCTTCATTTATAAATCCACGGACAACATGATGATCCAGATGCTCAAGCAGCAGAATGCCCCCTATTCCAAAGCATCCGGTGAGATCGGCATCTGGAATGAAGCGACCAAAGAAATCCTTATGGACGTCGCTGAAAGCACGAAGCTCGGCGCGTTTTCAACCTTTAAAATTTCGAGCTATCCCGGAAACTTCTTCAATGCCGGACAGTGCATTTTTGCAATCGATTCTACGGCGGGAGCAACATGGATAGGACCTGACGCGCCTCTGATTGATATTTCCAAGGACGATCTTGCCAATTTTGAAACCGTCGTAATGAAAATTCCTCAATATGACGTGCAAAATCCAAAGATGATCTCACAAGGTCCCTCCATGTGTATTTTTAACAAGACAGATCCGCAGATCGTGCTTGCTTCCTGGCTGTTCACGCAATTCCTTCTGACGAACGAGGTTCAGATTTCCTACGCAAAAACGGAAGGCTATATTCCCGTTACGAGCAAAGCGCAGAACGATCCCGTTTACGTGGATTATCTCGCCCGTGAGGGTGAGGACAACGACGAGCATTATAAGGTCAAGATCCAAGCTTCCAAGCTTTTGCTCAACAACATTGAAAATACCTTTGTAACTCCCGTCTTCAACGGTTCCACCTCCCTGCGCAATGCAGCCGGCTATCTGATCGAGGAGGTCACCAAGGCGATCCGACGCAAAAAGACCGTCGATAACACTTATCTTGACAGTCTTTATCAAAAGGCAGTCTCGCTTTATCATCTGGATCGGATCGAGATCAACAAGGATGCCATTGAGCCCGAGCCTCCCGCCGAAGACGGAGGTCAGATCGAATCCGAAGCACCTCTTGAAAACGGAAGCAATGCAGGTGATAAAAACGAAACGAACGTCACCCCCGAGCCCTTGCCGACAGCATCCGTGGTCTTACTTGCGACCATCGGAGTCATTTGGATCGGGATCGTGGGCTACGTCGTTTTCGAAAAGCTCCGAAAAAGAAAGTCTCCTTGATTTTTCAAAACTACCCAAGTGGGCAATTCCAAGCGAATTGCCCACTTTATTTGGTTCATTGACTTTCATCAAAGTGCTATGTTTTTTGCCTCTTTTGTCATTTTTTATGTGATTTGAAACGAAAAATTGAAAAAGTGGAAGAAAAAACGAAAAAAAACTTGACTTTTTCATATTTTCGTATATAATATTTGATAAGTTAGCGTGGAGAGTTTTTTCTCCGCTCGGCTAAAAACAGAAAAGGAAGAAATGAACATGAAAAAAATCGTAAGTGTACTTTTGCTCCTTACTCTGTCTCTTTCCTGCATTCTGCTCGGCTGCACACCGAACAACAATGAGGGCAAGGGCGAGACCACGACGGCAGGCACCACCGAAGCGACCACGGCAGGCACTACTGCGGGAACCACGGCAGGCACGACCGAATCCACTACCGCGGCTACCACGGGCGGAAACGGCACAACCACGCCTACCGCAATGACCTACGCGGAATTCGTAGCGGCAGAGATCGACGCAGAGGTCATTGTTGACACCTACGTTCAGGCAAAGCAGTCCTGGTGGGATAACAAAGCCACATTCTACACCGCAAACCCCGACGGCGCATATTTCCTCTATGAGATGCCCTGCACCGAGGAGGAATACAACGCACTCGTTCCCGGTACCAGAATTCTCGTCAAGGGATTTAAGGCTGAATGGGCAGGCGAGGTTGAGATCGTTGAAGCAACGTACGAGATCCTTGACGGAACCTATATCGCTACAGCTAAGGATCTGACCGATAAGCTCGGCACCGAGGAGCTGATCAACTATCAGAATCAGCTCGCTACCTTCAACGCGATGACCGTTGTCGGCATTTCCTTCAAGAATGAAGGCGGCGATGACATTTACGTTACCTTGGCAAAGGACGGCGTAGAGTACAGCTTCTGCGTTGAGCGCTATCTGACAGGTCCCGAGACCGAGGTTTATCAGGCAGTCAGCGCACTGAAGGCAGGCGACGTGATCAACGTCGAGGGCTTTGTTTACTGGTACAACGGACTGAACACGCACATCACCGCGATCAACACCCTTCCCGTTCCTCCCTCTCTCTCCGCAATGACCTACGCAGAATTCGTAGCGGCAGAGATCGACTCGGAGGTTATTGTTGACACCTACGTTCAGGCAAAGCAGTCCTGGTGGGATAACAAGGGTACCTTCTATACCGCAAATGCCGACGGTGCATATTTCCTCTACGAAATGCCCTGCACCGAGGAAGAATACAACGCGCTCGTTCTCGGCACCAGAATCCTTGTAACGGGTTACAAGGCTGAATGGGCAGGTGAGGTTGAGATCGTTGACGCGACCTTCGAGGTTCTCGAAGGCACTTACATCGCTCCCGCAAAGGATCTGACCGATAAGCTCGGCACCGAGGAGCTGATCAACTATCAGAACCAGCTCGCTACCTTCAACGGCATGACCGTTGTCGGAATCTCCTTCAAAAACGAGGGCGGAGACGACATCTACGTCACCCTGAACAAGGGCGGCGCGGAATACAGCTTCTGCGTTGAGCGTTACCTGACCGCTCCCGATACCGAGGTTTATCAGGCAGTCAGCGCACTCAAGGCAGGCGACGTGATCAACGTCGAGGGATTTGTTTACTGGTACAACGGCATTAACACGCACATTACCGCGATCGAAAAGACCGCAAGCGGCGCAAAGCACGAAAGTGCTATGACCTATGCGGAGTATGTGGCAGCCGAGCTCGACAGCGAGGTCGTGATCGACGCATACGTCCAGGCAAAGCAGTCCTGGTGGGATAACAAGGGTACTTACTATCTTGCCGATTTTGACGGTGCATATTTCCTCTATGAGATGCCCTGCACCGAGGAGGAATTCAACGCGCTCGTTCCCGGCACCAGAATTCTCGTGACGGGTTACAAGGCTGAATGGGCAGGCGAGGTTGAGATCGTTGACGCAACCTTTGAGGTTCTCGAAGGCACTTACATCGCTCCCGCGAAGGATCTGACCGATAAGCTCGGCACCGAGGAGCTGATCAATTATCAGAACCAGCTCGCTACCTTCAACGGCATGACCGTTGTCGGCATTTCCTTCAAGAATGAGGGTGGAGACGACATCTACGTCACCCTGAACAAGGACGGCACGGAATACAGCTTCTGCGTTGAGCGTTACCTGACCGCTCCCGATACCGAGGTATATCAGGCTGTCAGCGCACTCAAGGCAGGCGACGTGATCAACGTCGAGGGCTTTGTTTACTGGTACAACGGCATCAATACGCACATCACCGCGATCGAAGTCGTTACCGAAGCGTAATCATCAATAACAAATATAAAAGAAGCGATCTCCTTTGGGAGATCGCTTCTTTTGATGTTATTTAAGCATTTGTTGCGTTGAGATAACCGTTATATTCATTCAAGAACGCTTCCGCCTGCTTGAACATCCGTACGCTGACCGTATTTTCGTCACGGAAGCCGAATATCATTGCAAGATTGCCGAAATATTTATCGATGATCTGCACGCGAATGCGGAGCTTCTGCGGTTCTGTCCAGTCTGCGCTGAATGCCGCATCGTAGTAATTTCCAGATGCACGATAGGTCGCGACCATGTCCGAATATCCTTCCTGCGGGAATTTTGCAAACACATTATGTCCAAATCCAAAGCGGAAGGACTTTTCGCCTTGCGCGTTTTCGTATTTCAGCATTCCTTCACTTCCTTCAAAAGAAAGCTCAAACCATTTGATCTTCATGGAATTTTCATCGCACACGAAGCGTTTGCCGTTGATCTTCTCGGAGAATGCGCTTTCGGTCTTTCCGTCAACGAAGAAGAGCTTTTGAGAGGACGTAAACGTCTGCAATTTCCCGTGTGCCTCCGCATTCTCGGGAAGTGCCGATCCGTCCTCGGTCATCTTTTCAAAAATATTGTGATAGAACGATTCATAGATCTGATCCTGGAAGATACCGCTTCCCTGATTGTCGCTCGTGATGATCATGATCAGATCGTGCGTCGGATCGCAGAAGGCGAACTGTCCGCCCATACCGATCATCGCGTAGCAGCCGCGCGGCGCACCCCAGATCTGATAGCCGTATCCGTGCATGCAGTGGGATTCAAAGCCAAAATGATCGTTGGAATGACTCATATCGGTGGCATCATCAAGGAATTGCCGATTTAAAAGCCGCTCTCCTTCCCAAGTCCCCTTGTTCATCACAAAGCGCGCGAATTTCAAAAGATCCCGTGAGGTACACATCACGCCCGAGTCGCCGAAGGAATGTCCGCCGGGCACCTGAAGGCAGTATGCATCCTCGGAAAATCCGATGCGGCGCAGGACCTTATCCTTAAGGTACTCCAAAAACGGCTTTCCCGTCAGCTTTTCCACGATCACGCCGAGCAGATAAGAGCCGGGGCTATCATAATTGAAAAACGTGTCGGGATACTTTTCCCATCCCTTGCGGAAATAGACTTCGGTGCGATCATTCGTTCCCGAGGTAAACCAATCCAACGGATGCTCGAATGCAGTCCGCATCAAAAGCATATTACGGATGGTCAGCGATTTGAGAACGTCATCAGTCTTTTCATTGACATATTCAGGGAAATACTTCACCATCGGGTCATCAAGCGATAGCAACCCATCCTGCTCACAAAAGCCGATCGCAACCGCAACAAACGTCTTGGATGCGGAATACAAGCGGTGCTTGAAATTCTGATCAAACGGTGTGTAGTAGCATTCTGTAAAAATACAGTCTCCACGCATCATGATCACGCTGTGGGTGGAGAGCTTATATCCTGCAAGCCCCTGATAAAACTTTAATACGTCGGCGGAAGAGATGCCCGCCTGCTCGGGTGAACAGTATTTCATTTTGTACCTCCGTAAGATCAATACGTTCGTTGTTATTATAGCACACACGCCCCTTCTTTGCAAGGTCTTTTTTCATTTTCCTCCTTTTTGTGGAGTATCTTTTCGCAATCCGTTGCATACTAAAAAGAAAACCCAAAAGGAGCGTTTTTTTATGTGTACCGCCATCACCTTTTCCGCAGCGCATCCCTATTTCGGACGCAATCTGGATCTGGAATACACCTACGACGAGCACGTGACCGTGACACCGCGAAGCTTTTCGTTTTCCTACCGACATTTGCCCACGGTCCGCACGCACGCCGCAATGATCGGCATGGCAACCGTTGTGGGTGGCTATCCGCTTTACTATGACGCCATGAACGAGCACGGACTGTGCATGGCAGGCTTGAATTTTGTTGGGAATGCCTCTTATCAGTCCTTTGACGATCGAAAAATCAATTTGGAAACCTTTGAATTGATCCCATATCTTCTCGGGCAATTTCAAACCGTCAAGGCGGTCAAAGCCGCAATGAACGGCATTCGGCTGCTTGGAAACAGCTTTCGCGCGGATCTGCCCTCCTCTGCCCTTCATTGGCTGATCGCTGACCGCACGGAAAGCATCGTGCTTGAATGTGACCGCGACGGACTGCATCTTTATGACGCTCCCATTGGTGTGCTGACAAACAATCCCCCCTTTCCCTTTCAAATGTCAAACCTTGCCGCCTATCGCGGATTGAGTGCGGCAGATCCGCAAAACAGTTTTTGTGATGCGCTTGATCTTCCTCTGAACAGCCGCGGCATGGGCGCATTGGGACTTCCCGGAGATCTTTCCTCACCGTCCCGCTTTGTTCGCGCGGCGTTTGTCAAATGGAATTCTGTTCGTCCCGCTGATCCGACCGAAGCGATCGGGCAGTTCTTTCACATTCTCTCCTCCGTTGAGCAACAGGAGGGCTGCGTTCGTGTGGGAAATGCACATGAACGCACGCAGTATTCCTCTTGCTGTGACATGGATACGGGAATTTATTATTATCGAACGTATGCAAACAGTCAGATCTGCGGCGTGGATCTGTTTTGCGAGAGTCTTGACACGAATACCTTACGGCTCTACCCTTTGCTTTGGAAGCAGAACGTTTATATGCAAACGCAATGTGCCGAAAAAAGCATATCTTTTTTATAAAAAATATAGACAATCAGGAAAAAATATGGTATAATAGAATGTCAAAGTTTAGCTTGGAGAGAAACAGAATGAATATTCTCAATCTTTACCCCGGATCATGGGGATCGAATTGCTATTTGCTGTCGGTCGGGACACACGCTTTGATCGTTGATCCCAGCGCAAACGCAACGTCGATCCTGAACGCTGCCGAACAGCTCGGTGTCAATATAGAAGGCATTTTACTCACGCACGGACACTTTGACCACATCGTATCCGTAAACGAGCTGCGCGATCGGACAGGCATTCCCCTCTGCGTTCACGAGGATGACGCAGAGCTGATCACGGACGCTCACAAAAACGCGTTTTATACCTTCTTCCGCATGGAGACCGCCTACCGTCCTGCCGAACGGCTTCTGCACGACGGTGATGTGCTCACACTCGGTGATGAGACGATCAAGGTACTCCACACCCCGGGTCACAGCGCAGGCTCCGTGTGCTATTTCTGCAACGGTGAATTTCTCCTCACGGGAGACACGCTCTTTGCCGATAACATCGGACGCTGCGATCTTTACGGCAGCGATCCGCGCGCAATGCAGAGCTCTCTGAAATTCCTGCGCACACTCCCCAAGGATCTGACGATTTATCCGGGACACGGAGAACAGGCACGCCTCGGAGCGGCTCTCGATACCGTTTCTTATTTTTGACAAACCACGTTTTACGAAAGGACATATACACACATGAATCATCAACGTCTTGCCGAGCTTCTTTTTCCGCACGTTACCGAAACACCTGCGGACGTAGAGGCAAAATTTCCGCCCCGTAATCTCCCCGAGGGCGCAAAGGTCACGCGTTTTGCACCGAGTCCCACGGGATTTGTGCATTTCGGCGGTCTCTTCCCCACCACCATCGGAGAAAGATTGGCGCACCAAAGCGGTGGCGTATTCTATCTTCGCATCGAGGACACCGACGCCAAGCGTGAGGTGGACGGTGCGGCAGAAGGACTGATCCGAACGCTTGCAAACTACGGTATCCATTTTGACGAGGGTGCCGTGATCGGTGAAGACGGTTCCATTTGCGATTGCGGTGCTTACGGTCCCTACCGTCAAAGTCTGCGCGGTCCTATCTATCACGTTTTTGCAAAGCAGCTGGTTGCCGAAGGCAAGGCATACCCCGTATTCACCACCAAAGAAGAGCTGGAAGCCCTCAATGCCGTGGATAAAAAGGCAGAGATCAAGGCAAAGGATTGGCATGAGGATCACTCCGAGCAACGCGAGGCAATGCTCCGCGCAAGGGAGATCACGCTCGAAGAGGTTGAAGAGAACCTCAAGGCGGGCAATCCCTTCGTTCTTCGCCTGTTGGCTGACGGCGACCCCGAAAAGAAAACCCCTTTTACCGATCTGATCAAGGGAAAGCTGGAGATCCCCGAAAACGATGAGGACTTCGTGCTTCTTAAGAGCGACGGAATTCCCACGTACCATTTTGCGCACGCGGTAGACGATCACCTCATGGGAACCACGCACGTCATTCGCGGCGAGGAATGGCTTCCCAGCCTTGCAAAGCACATCATGCTCTTCCGCTATCTTGGATTCCGCTTGCCGAAATATATGCACATTGCGCAAATCATGCGTCTGGATGAGAACGGCAACAAAAAGAAGCTCTCCAAGCGTGACATGGGCGCGAACATGGACGATTATTCCCGCATGGGTTACGCTCCCGCTTGCGTTTGTGAGTATATCATGAC
>JAZNXP010000119.1:0-10135 GCA_045593965.1 Eubacteriales bacterium
TCTACCAGCTGAGCTATACCCCTGTGTTTGCTTTGTGCAGACGTTTTCTCTGCAACAGTCCTATTATATCACATTCTTCTCGGAATTGCAATACCTTTTTCAAAATCTTTTTTCTGTTTTTCTCTTCCTTTTTTATATATACCCGAAATTTGAACCTTTGCGATTGCTTTTTGCGCAAAATGATGGTATAATATTTGATGTGCCAAGTCATCATCGGCTTTTCTTATGCGTTTCATGCTTGTGCTACTATGAAAAATCCTTTTTACCCGGAGTTCTTTTATGACCTTTGATCTTTCTTTTTTGAACGACGTTTCCTCCTTTGTTCCCGAGAGTCTGCTTCTTGACGGAAAGAATGCTCTCTCCTGTCGCCCTTGCCGAGAGGACTGTGCCCTTCTTGACACGAACCGTGCGTTCACTCCTGTTGCATTTCGTGGTGCATTCTTTGCTTGTGACGACTTTTTCTCCCGTGTCGGTGTCTCCCTTTCCGAGCTTACACTTCTGACTTCCGAGCTACGTACGCATCCGCGGATGCTTCTTCCCACGTCGAGCGGTTCTCTTTTGCTCTTTGGCGAGCTATTACAGACAACGGGATTGCTCCTGGTCATCCGTCCGCATCTCCCTGCCAACTACTCCGCAGCCTCTCTTCTCTCGGCTCTTTCCATGATCGGGGAGACCTACTTTGTGCTACCGCCGTCCGTCTCCTTAAAAGCCGCCTCATTTTCTTCCTTTGATGATGCACTCCTTGAGCAGCTGCGCGAGCTGTTTTTCTATCTCAACTCCTTTTGCTATCAGTACCCCTTTTCACACGGGCTTTTTACGGGATCTCTCCGCATTGCGCACTTCGTTGGGTGTCGTTTGGAATGCGACCCGCTTCCGTTTGACGAGCATTGTCTCGACTCCAAGGAGCAGACAAGACTTGCGGCGTTCTTACTCTGTGTGTTTTTGACGTTGCGTCGCAGGATCGACGAACTTTACGCGGAGCTTTATGCCGACAGTGCTCCGCTTTTCCGCTACCGCATTTGCGCAGTCACGAGATCAGAAGATTTCCTTTGCGATCGTTCAAGCAATGAGACGGTCGACGTCCCCGACTTTTTGCGTCTTTCCTGCTTCCGAGACTTTCAATTTTCGGTTTCGGACGGTTCGATTCGCTTTGACGCATTGCTCTTCCAATCCCCCTCGTTTGTCAACAGCGTCGATACTGCTCGGATGTGCCTCTCGATCGTCTTTGATGTTGATTGATAACGGTAATTTTGGGGAAATGTTTTGTTTTTTGCAAGCTTTTAAACCAACGCACCACATTGACGAAAGGCTCCCCCTTCGGGGAAGGCGCAAGCGCCGCCACCTCTCCCGGAGTGAGAGGCTTACGTTAGTACCGCCGACAGATTTAAACTTTCGCAAAATTTTAAACCACTGCACCCCCCGTAGGGGCGACCTGTGGTCGCCCGCAGTTTTATTTGGGATCTGTCCCGACTGCGGACGCGCAATGCGCGCCCCTACAATGAATTTTGCGGATAGTTTTGAACTTTTTGCAAAAGCTTGAACCACTGCACTGAACAAACGTAAGGCTCACCCCTCCGGGGGAGCTGGCGCGAAGCGGGTGAGAGGGCATGATGTGAAGTATAAAATCCGCCCTCTCCGTCGTCGCAAGCGCCGCCACCTCTCCCGAAAAGGAGAGGCTTACGATAGTACCGCGAACAGGTTTAAACTTCCACAAAATTTTAAACCAACGCACCGCACAAACGTAAGGCTCACCCTCCGGGGGAGCTGGCGCGAAGCGAATGATGGGGGCTTATACATCTTCTCCCAAAACGATAGGGTTCCAATTTCATAACACAACACGGCAGAAGGATCGTTTCTTCTGCCGTGTTTTTTTGCTCCCCGTTCAGGACAACGGAGAGATCGATGTCATGCTTGATTGTTTATTTCATCACGCTCTGCACAGGCTCGGTGATCAGCACTGCCTCCACGCACGCCTTGCCGTCACCGTCCACGGTACGGAAGTAGTAGCCGCCGTCGGTCGCTTGGCGATAGACCTTCAGAGTGTGTCCGTAGGTCGCTTCGTGCAGGAAGGAGAACGACATTCCCGTCACGCGTAAGCCCAGCGCGTCCGGCGTAAAATCGCAGAGCATATCGGGATAACGCGTATTGTTCATATGTCCGTTATAGTCGATGTCCGAATACACGATCGTGCGCTCGCCCACGCACTCCATTCCCGCAAGCGCGGGATAACGGACACGCGTGGAAAAGCTCTTGTCCAGCGGCAGATCGGGCGCAAAATTATACGTAAACTCGTTCGCGCGCAGGAGTCGCTTCTCGCGCAGATCCAACAGTCCCCACACCGTGAACGCCTCCGCCACCACTTCCCCATTCCGCAGCATGCGGAAGCAACGGTCATAGCTGAGCCCGTGTCCCTCGCAGACCCACGTCTGCACGTCGATCTCGTCGTACGCGTAAAGCGGCTCGTAAATGCGGACGGTCGCCTTGCTCAAAAGAAACGCCAGTCCTTGGTTGTCGCGAAGCTCGTCCAGAGAAACGCCGCTGTCCTTGAGCTGCAGATTTGCCGTTTCCTGCAAATACACCATCAGCTGCGTAGGACGAAGAATACGGTTGGCATCGGTGTCGTGCCAGGTGATCCGATAATGCGCGGTATATTTCATGTTTCGTTTGCCTTTCTGATCTCGGAATTTTAGGGGATGCTACACACTCTTGTGCGTAACATCCCCCGTTGTTATTCCCTTATCGGGAAGCTATGTTTGTTTTTGCGTCGGAAGAATCAACCTTTTCTGAGTCTGTGTCTCTTCTTATGGTTCTTCTTCTTTCCGCCCTTACCCTTGGTGATCTTTTTCTTGCCACCGCTCTTGGAGCCATCGCCCTTCGTGCTTGCAGGTGCTTGCGCGCCGCTTGCCTTCTCTGCGGGTGCCTTTGCGGTGTCAACAAATCCGTATTCCTCAACATTGTCCTTCTTGCCGAACAGGGTCGCGATCTTCATGCCGAGTCTCGCGATCGCCAGACAGAGCGCGAAGAACATTCCCACGATCCAAGCAACAACGCGCGTCAGTACGTTCACACCGATCTTTCCGTTGATGTAGAGCAGATAGATCAGAATGATGACGAGGATCAGGATCAGGAGTGCCAGCAGGATCCACAGCCACAGCAGAGACTCAACGTGCTCTACCTCATAGACCGCGTAGCTGAAGCTTCCGATCGCCTCGGACCAGCGTGCGAAGTGAATATTGGAGCGAACGTCCAGGGGATTTTCGGTTCCTTCATAAATGCTTCCGTTCAGGATGCGGAAGAGCGTGGAAGCCTTTCCTTCAACCTTATAAAGAACGTTGATGAAGCCCTCAAGCTCGAGCAGGTAATGCAGAGTGGTTCTGCCGTCCGCATCAACCGTGCATCCGATGTACGTGCAGATATCGGACATCGAGGTCAGTCTCTGACCGGGCTCGAGAACGATGTCGATCTGGATGATCTCGCCTCTGATGCCCTCGTAGCCGACGCTGTTGATCAGGTAGGTCATCACAGTGGGCTCGTAGTTGATGGTCACATAAACGTTCTCGGCAGGCATCTTGGAGAGCATGCCCGTAGCACCGATCTTGACCTCAACGCCGCTTGCCGTATATGCGGAATAGGTCGCATTCTTCAGCTTGCCAAGGTTGACCATGGAGCCTGCCTTCGCCTGCTTGATGGTGATGCCGTTCTTGGGATCGTTGATGATCACCGAGTAGATCTTCGCGGTATATACCGCCTTAACGGTCAGGTTGGTGGTATCCTTGGTAAAGATCGACGCAAGATCGTACTTCGCCCATGCGCCCGACTTGCCCTCAACCTCGGGAACCGCGGGAGCGGTGAAATACTTGTAATTCTCGATCGTGTATTCGTACGTGAAGGACTTTCCGGTCTCCTCGGATACGAACGTGACGTAGTAAGTAATGGGAGTCCACTTCAGCGAGACGTACGTCGTTTCAACGCCGAACTTGCTTTCGTCGTATACCCACTCCGCATAGTACTTGGAGTAGCCCGCGGGTGCCTTGATGGTGGGATCCGCGATGATCTGCTCGTAGAGCTTCCACATATACCATCTTGCGTTATCACCGATCTCCTTATAGTTGACCGAGTGTACGATGCTTCCGTTCACCAGGAAGTATACGAGCGCATCAGACGTCTTTTCCTTCAGGTGGACCGTCAACGTAACGACTTCATCGGGCATCGTAAAGCTCGTGCCGTTGATGCGGTTGCCGTTTACGGTGATGTACGCCAGATCATACTTGGTCTGATCGAATACGGGGTTCACCGTTACGGTAGAGCCCTCGGGATAATAATCGTTCAAATCCAGCGTGCAGTGCTGGCTCATATCCTCGTTCGTGCCGACAAGGTAGAAGGAGGAATTGATCTTATACTCGTTACCGACTGCGAAATCGGAGAAGTGAGGCGCGTAGAAGGAGATAAATCCATTCTCATACGAAATGATCTCTTCCCTCTCGCGGATCTCGTCGGTGATGAAGTAGACCGCGGTGCGCTTGTCGGTGTTCTGGCTCTCGTCCAGATACTCCTTGCCGAACAGCGGAACCTTGACCACAACGTCACCCTCTTCGAAGGTGCCAAGATCAAGAACCTCACCCGAATCGGTGACGAACTCGAAGCTATAGACCTCAACGCCTGCGCCGAATGCGCTGCCGTAGATCGGGTTGCTCAAGCCGTCTCTGTTACGGTAATACGGAATATGAATGTTTTCGCCGTGCTCGGTCGCATCCAGAAGCTTTTGGATCTTCTTTGTGCTCAACGTCAGGAACTGGAATTCGGAGCCGTCCTCCATTTCCGCGTAGATCGCGAATGCCTCGTTTCCGTCGGGAAGCGTTACGATATGCTCCATAATGCCCGTACGGTCCAGAGCGATCTCGAAGAATCGGATGTTCTCGAAATGGTCTTCGATGCGAACGTAGTACTGATTCTTGGCGGGATCAAAGCCCGTCTGGGCGTTGGTAACACCCGAGATCAAGATGTTGTCCTTCTCAACCAGTCTTGCGCGGAAGGTCGCGTCGGTGGAAATGTGCGCGCTGAACAGGTCAACCACGTTGCCCTCTTCGTCCAGCCACTCGATGGAATATTTCTTGACGGGGTTTGTGGGAACCTTTTCCAGAAATGCCGCTTCAACTGCCTTCAGGCTTTCAGGATCCAGAAGGTCGCCCGCGCCCGTATAGAGCTTGGTGAAGAATTCGCCGTTCGTATCCAACAGCTGAACCTCAACGGATGCGAGGTCCGCGTAAACAACGACGTCGTTCTTGGGCATTACCTCAAGCGCGTTGCCGTTTGCGTCTGCCCAGCCCGTGAACTTGTAGCCGACCAGAGCCAAGCTTTCCTTATATATAGAAAGGTCGGTTCCTGCGGGCATGAATACGGACGTATAGGTCTTGCTTCCGTCGCGATTCTTGAAGGTGATCTTATAAAGATCGGTCACCTTGACGGAAAGATCCAGATATACGGTCACTTCCTTGTTCGGGATGTAACTCATGATCAGATCGATCTTATCCTGCGGAAGCTTATCGGTGATGGAGGTGAGCTTGTTGATCGCCTTTTGGAGAATGCTCTTGACTTCAACGGTGATCTTGCCGTCCTCGCGGAAGGTGCTCGTGCCGTCAACGTAGCTGTTTGCGATGCGATAGTTCATCACAGCCGCGGGCAGATAGCTCTCCAGTACGTTCACGTAGTTCTGAAGCTTCTTGTAAACGCCCGTTCTCGAAGCGGCTGCCTGAACCGCGAGATCGTAGATCTCCTGAACGGTATTGTTCTCCAGGATCGACATGATGTTCTTGCCGATCTTCTCGGAGACCTTATTCGCAACGACCTCAAAGATCGGAGCGTCCGCCGCTTTTTCAAGGATCTCTGCCGCGGAGATACCGCTCAAGTCATAGCCCGTCTTCTGCGCGACCAGATCCAGCATCTGCTGAACGCGCGCGGTCTCGGTCAGAGCGTCAAACTTATCTGCAGCCTTTTCAAGGATCGCCTTTACGTTGTAGCCTGTCTTTTCTTGGATCTTCTCGCAGATGCGATCGATCGAAGGAGATCCGACCATCAGCTCCTTGATGTCCTCAAGGGTGAGATCGGGAATATTATAGTCTGTCAGAGCCTCGATCTTCGCGATGGCTCTTTCGATGTAAGAGAAGCTCAAGAGCGCGCTGTAGAGCTGTTCTACGTCGATCGCGCCCATGATCGCAACCACGTCATCCAGAGTCAGCGTGTCGGCAAAGCCGAGCACACCGTTTACGTTGGTGACGTTGAGGAGCTTCTGCTTGACGGAATCGTCCAGAAGGTCGTCGTTGAGAATGTCACGGTAAACCTCGGTCAATTCAGCGGGAAGAACGATCGTGGGAGGCATGATGCCAAGATAGATGCTTCCGTCTGCGTTGACGTGGAAGTCAATGTACTTGCGGATCAAAGCATCCAGCTCGCCTGCGGCGTTCTTCAAACGCTCGATGTTGCCCTCCAGAACAACGTTGATCGCAACGTTCTTCGTCTTTGCGGTCGCGTTTTCGACCTGGGGCATATACGTGATGCCGATCTTGGTGGAGAGTAGCTTGCCATCCTCAAGATTTGCGATATCCTGCAGCGTGGGAAGAAGCTTGATCACGGCGTTGATCAACGCCTCGATGTCAAGCGCGAGCGTTGCGGAAAGCGGATCCTCGGACGCAACGGTCTCACCGTCGATGGTGACCTTATCGATGTTTCCGAGTGCGCAGTCGATCACGGTTGCCACGAGCTGATCCATGTAAGGAGTCAGATCAACGGTGGAAAGGATCTCCTTCATTGCGTCAGCACCCAGCAGATCCAGGGGAGAATCGTAGCCGAGCAGGTGCAGAACGTCCATATAGTCCACAACGGAAAGGAACTTGCTGACGTTGACGACCTCGTCAACGGAAACGGTGGTGTCAGCCTGCAGCTCCGCGAAGATCTTGTTGAGCAGCGCGGTGTCCGCCATTGCGGCTTCCATATCCACGCAATTCAACAGATTGTCCTCGCCGCCAAAGACTTCCAACAGGTCCTCGATGGCGATCAGATTGAGGTTCTCTTTCTTGACGTACTTATCAATATTGGTAACGGTGGTCAGCTTGGAAAGATCCAGCTTGCTGTAATCGATGTCAATGTCGGGATTGTTGATGATGTTGTCAACGCCGACGATGGCGATCGCCTTGCCGTAATCCACGCAGGCACTGAAGCCGGGGATCTTGGAGATCTTATCGAGGTTTGCGCAATCCAGAACGGCAGAGGTGAAGCCGTCAACCTTTTCGTACTTTGCAATGATCGTGGGGATGGATACGCGGTCAAGGACGATGTCCTCCAGCTTTTCCATACCCGAATCGGTCAGATAATTCTCGGGGTTTTTCGCGATCTTATCCTTGCAAGCCTGCGTCAGATACTTCATGGGATCGTGCTTGATCGCCTCGTGACCCTCATCGGTCAGGAACGCGAACGGATCCTCGGCGAACGCCTTCTTGCCTTCCTCGTTCAGGAACTGATAGGGGTTGTTCTGAACCTCCTGCAAGCCCGCATCGGTCAGATAAGAGGTGGGATCGTTATGGAACGCCTCAACACCCTCCTCGGTGAGCACCGAGAGAATGTCCTTTTCAACCTCCTTCTTGCCCTCTTCGGTCAAGAACTCCATGGGAGTGTGGTCAACGATATCCTTACCCTCGGCGGTAACGAAATCGATCGGCTCGTTTTTGATCGCCGCTTCGCCCGCGTCGGTGAGGTAATTCATGGGATTGGTCTTAACAGCCGTCCACGTGGTGGCAGTCAGATAGGTCTCGGGATCCGCCTTGATCTTATTCAAGCCCGCATCCGTCAGAGTAGCCGCACCCGTGACGGCATCGACCGTATAATCCTCGTCCAAAACAAGAAGATCAACGTTCAGATCGTCCTCGGTGAAGCAATCGGGATCGATATAATCCTTCACCTTGTCGATGTCGATATATCCCTTTACCTTCTCCAAGTCGACCCAATGCTCAACCAAGGGAAGGTTTACGAAATGGTGAAGTGCCTCGGGATCGATGAAGGAGATAACGGTGTTATAGTCAACGTCCTTTTTGATCTCGTCGTAATCGATAAAGTCCTTTACCAGATCGGCGATGACGTCGGTGGTGCCGATGTTATCCGCGATGATATCGAACTCGTCAAAGTCCGAAAGATCCGCGGAGGTGATGTAATCAATGAAATCAGTGGGATCGACGAAGGGATATACCTTCTCCTCCAGAAGTGTCTTATCGAAATAGGAGAGAGGATCCTCCAGCTCGTCGTCAAACAGCTTTGCGACCTGGTCAGCCTTGATCACACCCTCTGCAACCATCTGATTGAGAATATCAGTGGTCAGAAGTCCCGCATCAAGGATCTGCTGCAGGGAAACCGCGCCGTCGTTGAGGACGACCAGATCATCCGCAAACAGCTCGGAGAACACAACGATCTCATCAAGATTGGAGCCTGCCTTCTCAACGAAGAGCTCAATGTTAACGTAACCGATCAGATCGCTCATCACGACGTAGCCGATCGCATCCGCGGGATCAACGTACTTGATCAGCTTGGATACGTCAACGTAGTCCTCGATCTTGCTGCCCTCGGGAAGCAGATCCAGAAGAGCCTTGACGTCCACATCCGAATTGGTGAGCAGCTCGGAAACGTTGATGTAATCGGTGACGTCGATCTGCTCAAGCAGCGCGTCCATATCGACCGCATCCAGCAGCTTCTCCTGAGGAACGATCTCAAAGATCTCGTCCATCGAAAAGACGTTGAACAGCGCGTTCTGATCGACGGCAATGCCATTCTTCAACTCTTCAAGCAACGAAGAGGAAACGCCGTTTTCCTTGAGGATCTCGGTCAGCTTATCCGCGTTGATCGTGATCGTCAACGTGGCTTCACTGCCCGTCGCCTCGTCGGCAGGGCTGCCATCGACTCCTATCCACGGCTCCGCGAATGCCGTCAGCGGCAGCATGGTAACTACCGTGAGGATCGCGAGAAGCATGGCAAGAACCTTGCTAAATTTTTTCATAACAAAACCTCGCTTCTTCTTTTGGATTCCGCTCTGTTCCCAATCGACAGGCGGTGCGCGTTTTATTCCTTGTTTTTTGCCCCTGAAATACCCGTTTTTTCACGGATTTCCAAAGACAGGGATAAAAATAGCTATACATATAAATATAATACCATTTTGGATATCGTTTGTCAATAGGCATTTGAGACTTTTTCATTTTTTTGATTGGTTTTTTCTGAAAAATTCTACAAATATTTTACCCGTTTCCGTTTTCTTCCTTTCCTCATCGCTCCATTCTTATCAATATTTAAAACAATTCTAATTCTTGTTCTAAAATATTGACCGAAAACAGCGTATCAAGCAAATGAACCGCGCCACCCGTGTCAAACAGGCGGCGCGATTCATTATAGGGTTCAAAAAGCGAAAATCGCCTTTAAGCCTCGGTCCGATCTTCGGTCTTGACCAAGATCAGGTCGTTTGCGTAAGGAAGCGTGAGGATCCAGTCGCAAAGCGTGTGCCATTCGGCAAGCTTGTGTCCCTTGCGGGCGTAATAGATGTTGATCAGATTTTCATAGTTCATCGTAACCGTCCGCATCTGATTATAGGATGACGGAAGAAGCTGGATCATGTTGTGCCAGGGCTGTCTGTTTTCCTTCTCGGCAACAAACTTCAGACGCTCATTCTCCAGATACGCGATCAGCGCGTCCAGAGCCGCCAAGCCGCCCTCGTCCAGACGGTCGCACGAAAAATCCGCACGCTCAAAGGTCTTGGCATGGATCTTGTGCATGGTGGACGTGGAATTGGCAACCGTGCCGACCTTATAGGTGTCAAACTCCTTCCACCAGTAAAGCGGCGCCGTAATGTCCACCGAAACGAAGATCTGGCGCAAAAACTTGCGGTGATCGCTTCCCGCGCGCGCCAGCTTCTTGGCAAGAGAAAGGTCGTTTTCGCCAAGAATATAATTTCCCTGTCCGTCATACGCGCTGTCCGAACGGCTCCAGCTGTTCATCGGGTTCCGTGCGCCGCGAATGGCGTTTTCCATATTCATCACCGACGTGCGTTCTGTCTTTAACATAATCTGCCCTCTTTTCTTTTTTGTAGGAAGCTTCTTCTTTTTTT
>JAZNXP010000120.1:0-6608 GCA_045593965.1 Eubacteriales bacterium
TGCAGATCATGGAGGATATGAAGCGTCGGTTCTCCAATCCCGCAAGAGGCAGATTGCTCCTTTCGTTTGATGATTGGATGAAGCTGCGCAAGGCGACAAAGACCGACCGTGCGCTTGCCGAGCTTCTGAATTCGTTCAAGACACGCTACGGAATCGCATCCGAAGCCTTCAAAAAAGCTCCCTTGACCGCGGCTGCTTCAAACGATGCCGAGGCTTTGGCGGCCTCCTGTGAATCTCTTGTTGCGTTCGCGGCGCTCTTCCGTTTGACGGGAGATAAGAAATATGCCGAGAGAGCACTGTTGGAAGCGGAAGGCATTGCTTCCTTGGAAGCTTGGAACGCTGTTTCCACCGAGCTTTGGGGAGAGATCGCTCTCTCCATGGCACTGTGCTACGATTGGTGTATGCATGCTTGGAGCGAGGGCAAGAAGGCGTTGCTTGAGCGCGTCATGTTGAGAAATGCAATGCGCCCGATGCTTGAGATCTATGACGGAAAGGGTAAGATGTGGCGAAGCGGAAGCGCGGTCAACGCAACGGTGAACGCTTCGGCTCTGGCACTTTCCTTGACGTTGGTTTACGCATATCCCGAGACCGCAAGGAAGCTGACCGACCGCGTGGTGAGAAACGCAGAGGAATGCTTCTCCGTATTTGCTCCCGACGGTGGAAACACCGAAAGCCTCTTGGCGTGGGAACGCGCAGGCAAGGGAAGCGCGTTGCTGGTTGCAATGCTGGAGACCGCTTGCGGATCGAGCTACGGATTTGCTTCCATGCCCGGATTTTTGGCGTCCGCTTATCTGCCGATCTTTGGCGAGGGCGTGAAGGGGGCTTGGAATTATCACGATTGCAAGGCGGAAGCGATCGATACCTCGATCCTTTCCTGGTTCTCGCACCGCACGTCGGACCCGATCCCCGCTTGGATGCGCCGTCAGGAGCTTCTGCGCGGTGACAAGACCGTCAAGGTATGGGATCTGGTATTCTATCACGATCTGAATGATGTGGACTCTCCCGCACTTCCGCTGGACGCGGTTTACCGCAAGGCGGGACTCGCTCTGATGCGTTCGGATTGGACAAAGCAGACGATGCTTGCGGGACTTCACGGAGGACATAATCATGCGCAAAGCGTCAATCTGGATGCGGGAAGTGTGATTTTGGAATGTGAGGGTGAACGGTTCTTCTCGTCGATCGGCGGGAACGATGCATTCCCCGAGATCCTGCGCCGTCGCGCATCGGGACAGAACACCTTCGTGATCAATCCGCCCTCGGAGCTCTTGCCCGACCAAAATCCCGAAGCGACCGCCCCCATCGTTGCCATGAAGAGCAGCGAGGAGCGCGCGTTTGCGGTTGTGGATATGACCGCGACGAACGATGCGCTCTTGCGCGCAAAGAGAGGTGTGTTGCTCACCGAAGATCGCAGCGTAACCGTCATTCAGGATGAATTGACCTTGTCAGCAAGCGGAGAATACGTATTCAACGCATGGACAGAGGCGGAGGTAGCCGTCAACAAGAGCGGACGCATGGCAAAGCTGACACGCAACGGCAAAACGATGGTTTGCCGTCTTGCAGGTGTCGGATCTCCCGCAAAAATTGAAGCGACGCCTTACGGAGAGAGCGGATTTACCAAGCTTGAGATCCGCGTTCCCGTCAAGAACAGCATTCGCATTGCTCTTGTTTGCCGTATGCTGAAGGATGGCGAAACGGGAAGCGAAAAGTATTACGATATGACTCCCATCAGCCGTTGGGGAGAAATGGAATAAAATGATAAAAATGCCGCTCGGAATCAATCCGAGTGGCATTTTTTTCATCAAAAGGGACATTCCTTTTCGGAATGTCCCTTTGATTGTTGTTTTTTAAGCTCTCAATTCCAAGCCCATCTTGAATTTGAGGTCATTGAGGATCTTCTTGGATACCTTGTCGGCTTCCTCGACCGTCAACGTGCGGTCGGATGCGCGAAGGGTGACACGCAAGGAGACGGATTTTTTGCCCTCTCCCAGCTGCGGACCGCGGTAGATGTCGAACAGAGCAACGTTCTCCACGAGCTTGCCGCCTGCCTTTGCCATAACGCCCTCGATCGCGCCGACCTCCATGTCCTCGGGACATACGAAGGAGAAATCACGCGTGGTTGCGGGATACTTGGGAAGGGGACGGTAAACCTTTTCGGTGTTGCCGACGGCAAAGAGCTGATCGAAATCCAGCTCCGCAACGAATACGGGAGCATTGAAGCCGTAATTTGCCGCCATGAGCGGATGCGCCTGTCCGAATACGCCGAGCAGGTCACCGTTTTCCGCCAGGATGCTTGCGCATCTTCCGGGATGGTAAGCGGCATTGTCCGTGCAAGCGGTGAAGGTTGCGCCCTTGATGCCTGCAAGAGACAGCAGGTTTTCACAAATGCCCTTGAGTGCATAGAAATCGGTCGCGCCGTAAAGTCCCAGCGTCAGAACGCGCTTTTCATCGGGAAGCTCGTTTGCCGACGCGTGGGGCAGATAGATCGTCGCAATCTCGAAGAGGCGTACGCTTTCATTCTTGAAATTGTTATTTCTCTCCAGTACCTCCATCATCGAGGGAAGTGCCGTGGTACGCATAACGCTCGTATCCTCACCCAACGGATTGGTGATGGTTACGGAACGGCGACGCGCGTCGTCCGCAGGCATGCGGATCTTATCGTAATATTTGGGGCTGATGAAGGAATAGGTCTGGATCTGGGAAAGTCCCATGCCGACGAGAGCCGCCTCGGTGTTGACCTCAAAGACCTGCTTGTCGTTTCTTCCGCCCAGGGTGGTTTCCGCATTCATGCGGGAGGACTCGATCTGATCGTAGCCGTAAATGCGGCAGACCTCCTCGGCAATGTCGTTCATGCAAGCGAGGTCGGCGCGGAAGGAAGGAACGTAGATCTTGCCGTCCTCAATGCGACAGCCAAGACCGATCAGCGTATTGACCATGTGTTCTTCGGGAATGTTCATGCCCAAAAATTCGTTGTAACGCGCGGGAGTGAAGGGAAGCACGGTCTGCTTCCAAGGGGTGGGGTAAACGTCAATGATGCCGTCCACCACGTCGCCCGCGCCAAGCAGCTCAACGAGCTCGCAGGCTCTCTCAAGTCCTGCCATGCAGTTTTCGGGATCCAAGCCCTTCTCAAAGCGTGCGGAGGACTCGGTGCGCATACCGTTTTTCTTTGCGGTCACGCGGACAGAAGCACCATTGAAGCATGCAGATTCAAATACGACCGTTGCGGTGTTATCCTTGATCTCGGAGTTTGCGCCGCCCATAACACCTGCCAGTGCGCAAGCCTTCTTGCTGTCTGCGATGACGAGCATCGAGCTATCCAGAACGTGGTCGATATCGTCCAGTGATTTGAAGCTTTCACCGTCCTTTGCGCGGCGGACGTCGATCTCGGCACCGTCAAGGCACTGATAATCGAACGCATGCATGGGTTGACCGTATTCGAGCATGACGTAGTTGGTAATGTCAACGATATTGTTGATCGGACGCACGCCCGATGCGCGCAGACGCATCCGCATCCAGAGCGGAGAAGGCGCGATCTTGACGTTCTTGACCACTCTTGCCGCATAGCGATAGCAAAGATCGGGAGCGGAAATACCAACGCGGAGATAGTTTTCGATCTGATCACCGTCATTCGCACCCTTGACAACGGGAGCCTTAACGGTCAGCTTCTTATCGAAGGAAACGGCGGTTTCACGCGCAAGACCGATGACGGAGAGACAGTCGGGGCGGTTTGAGGTGATCTCAAACTCCACAGAAGTGTCCTTGAGGAGAAGCACGTCGCGGATGTCATCGCCGATGCGGCTTTCGCAGTCCTCATCGAGAATGAGAATGCCGTTTTCTTCTTTTCCGGGCATCTCGTGCGAAGTCAGCTGCAATTCGCCCATGGAGCAGAGCATGCCGCTCGATTCCACACCGCGAAGCTTGCCTGCCTTGATCACAACACCGCCCGGAAGCTTTGCCACGGGAAGCGCTGCGGGGACGAGTGCGCCAACAAAGACGTTTTGTGCGCCCGTTACGATCTGAATGTCATGACCGTGGACGTCTCCCGCATCCACCTTGCAGATCCAAAGATGGTCGGAATCGGGGTGCTTTTCCATTGCTGTAACCTTTGCCACAACAACGTTTTCAATTTCCTCTCCCAGCACCTCAAAGCCTTCGACCTTGGAGCCCGTGATGGTGAGACGGTCACTGTATGTTTGATTGTCGATCCCGTCGGTGTTGACGAAATCAGAAAGCCAATTTCTTGAAAGATTCATGTCTTTTCCTCCTTATCAGAACTGCTCGAGGAAGCGTTCGTCGTTTTCATAGAACAGACGAATGTCATCAATGCCGTATTTCTTCATTGCGATACGCTCCACGCCGAGTCCGAACGCAAAGCCCGAATATTCCTCGGGATCGATGCCGCAGTTGGAAAGCACAAAGGGGTGTACCATTCCTGCACCGAGGATCTCGATCCAACCCTCGCCCTTGCAAAGTCTGCAGCCCTTACCGCCACATACGTAGCAGGATACGTCGACCTCCGCAGAGGGCTCCGTGAACGGGAAGTGATGAGGACGGAAACGGATCTTCGTGCTCTCACCGAACATCTTCTTTGCGAAGATCTCAAGCGTACCCTTCAGGTCGCCCATGGTGATGCCCTTGTCAACGACCAGCCCCTCCAACTGATGGAAGAGGGGAGAATGCGTTGCGTCAAGCGCGTCCGAACGGTAAACACGGCCGGGAGAAATGACGCGGATCGGAGGCTTCTGATGTTCCATCGTACGTACCTGTACGGGAGACGTCTGGGAGCGGAGAAGCACGTTGTCCGCAATGTAGAAGGTATCCTGCGTATCGCGCGCGGGATGATTTTCGGGGATGTTGAGTGCCTGGAAGTTATAGTAATCCAGCTCTACCTCGGGACCCTCCGCGATGGAGAAGCCCATGCCGATGAAGATGTCCTCAAGCTCTCTTTGCACCTGCGTCAGAGGATGCAGATGTCCCACGGGAGCGGGAGTGCCGGGCATGGTGACGTCCAGCTTCTCGGATTTGAGCTGTGCCTCCAATGCCGCTGCTTTTCTTTGCTCGGTCTTTTCTCCGAGTGCCTGCTCGATCTCGGTGCGGACTTCGTTTGCAAGCTGTCCCACAAACGGACGTTCCTCTGCGGAAAGTGCGCCCATGCCGCGCAATACGGCAGTCAGCTCTCCTTTTTTGCCGAGATATTTGATCTTGATCTGTTCCAGATCCGCATCCGCGCTTTGAATTTGCTCCAAAGCTTCATTGCGGATCCGCGCGAGTGTTTCCTTCATATTTTTAAAGAATCCTTTCTTGAATTTTCTTTTTTTACGGTCGCAAACAAAAAAGCCCGTCCCGATCGATCAGGACGAGGCATAGTTTACCCGCGGTACCACCCGAATTTCAGCAATCTGCTGACACTCTTTTGCCGATAACGGGGCTTACCCGTGCCAAACTACCGACGGCTTTGCCGTTTTGATCTGACCTGCTCCGAAGGGAAATGCGCGTGTGGCTCCGTTTGCATCGCTTTCAGCCGTTGACGGTGCTCTCTGGAAAACGGAAGCTGCCGCACGGCGAGCTTCATCATAGCATTTATACGTTTGACAGTATACCATATTTTTTTCTTTTTTTCAAGAGCTTTTTCAAAAAAAGAATAAAAAACACAAAAAAAGAAGCCGCGCCGATGCGCGGCTTCTTGGATTTTACTTTTTGGTTTCTTCTTCTTTCTTACCCTTCAAGGTCCAATCCACGTTCGGGAACTTCTTCAGAGCGAGCTGATAGTCTTCGTATTTCTTCAGCTTGGTCTTGCGGAAGGTTGCGGGAGCGTAGTAATCGGAATCCACTCTGGAAAGATCCTCGTGAACCATGATCGCGTTCTGGTTGAATACAACGGGGATGATCGCCATCTCTTCCTGGATCAGGATCTTTTCAGCCTCATGGAGAAGCTTAGCCTTCTGCTTGGTCCAGCCGGAGGAATCCTTGGTGGGCTTGATGCCGTACTGTGCGTAGATCTCGCCAACGAGCGTGTAAACAGTCTTGAATTCATCAGCGGTCTCATACAGACCGAGGAAGTCGGTGCTTTCCTCTGTCAGGCTTGCATAGTAGGGAATATAGTAGATCGCTTCCATGATGTTGTTGTATGCTTCGCTATCGTAGCCGGTGATGTGACCGTTGGTGTAATACTCATTCGTCTTGGGGTCGATGGTCATTGCCATACCGGAGAAATCGTGTGCAAAGTTTGCAAGCATGGAGTATGCATCTGCGGAGAATGCGTTGTAATCAAATGCCGCAACCTCATAGTCGCCGCGCTTGATCGCTTCCAGCATACGGTCATCGCAGATATCGGTGGGAGTATCGCCGACATCTATGGAGTAGTCATTGTTTTCAATGTTTGCGAGGAAATCGCAGCTGACGTCAAAGCCAAGTGCGCGCCAAGCATCCGCGATCTTATTGGTGATCGCCTTGCTGACGTCATCCACGTCGGAGCACTTGATCGTGAAGCTGTAATACTCTGGAATGATATTTGCGCTTGCAAGCAGAGCCTTTGCGCCGTCGATATCAGCAGAGGTCTTGATCAACGCGCCGCCCGTGGTACGGAAATCGCTTTTGGAGCTCTTGACCCC
>JAZNXP010000121.1:0-1972 GCA_045593965.1 Eubacteriales bacterium
GAGATCTCCAGCTTGAGTTGTGCTGAATATGGGTTGATATCGTTTGTATAAACGTAAACGCTTTCGATCCCGTTCGGCTCGCTTAACACCAGGCGGACGGGACGGTAGATGCCCATGGTGACAAATCTGTCCACCCAATCCCAGCTATAGGTGCATTGTATTCTTCTCGTGTGGATGCGTTCTTGCGTAAACGCCGCATCGTGAAGCGGCTTTCCTTCCACCTCTTTGATCGGAGAGCGGAAGAGAATTTCGAGTGTATTTTCTCCCGACTTGAGCAGTCCGTCCACGCAAAAGACGTGGGGAATGAACATATTATCGGTCTGCGCCACGGTCTTGCCGTTGAGGATGACGGTGGCATAGGTGTCAAGCCCGTCAAATTCGATGTAGGCATTGGGAGAAACGGTGTCCAACACAAACGATTTGACGTACCGAAAATCCCGATCCTCGATCCATTGCACCTCGGTGGAACGGTCACGCCAAAAGGGATCGCGGATCAGCCCCGCTGACAAAAGATCGGTGTGTACGCAACCCGGGACGGTTGAACCGACACGGATCTCGTTGCCGCACGCATCCGTTCCGTAAAGCTCCCAAGCTCCGCAAAGATCAATGATGTGGCTCATATCTGCGCTCCTTTTTCATGAAAGTGGATTTGACTTCATTATAATTGAGAAAAGGAGAAATGTCAACACGATTTTTCAAGAGGACGGCAAAAAAATACCACCCCACATCGGGGGTGGTAAGGATCGGTGATGGTGTTCGGAGGCGTCTGATCGGCAAAAGAAGGGAACGCGGCTTCCGATCAGCCCTCAAGGACGTAAGAGAGCATGAGGCGAGCGGTGTTTTCGATGCCATCGAGGTGCGCTCGTTCCACGCCGTGGGTGGCATAAACGCCCATGCCGAACGCTGCGGCGCGCAAATTGTTGCCGCCCTTGATCGCTTGGCTCGCATCCGAGCCGTAACGGTAAAAGAGATCCACCGCGTAGCTGCAGCCGCATCTCTCCGCGGCGGCGATGAGGCGGTTGGTCAGATCGTAATCATACGGCATGGACGCGTCCTTGGCGCAGACCGTGACCTTCTGCTCGCTTCCGTCGGAGTCGGGACCGAGAATGGCGATGTCGACCGCCACGTATTCGGAAATTTCGCTCGGGACGTAGATGCCGCCAAGCCCGATCTCCTCATAGAAGGAGAAGGCAAAAACGGTGTTGTATTTGGGCTTCAAATGATGCTCCGAGAGATATTTCAGCGTTGCAAAGGAGCAAGCCATTGCCGCCTTATCGTCGATGAAGCGAGACTTGATATATCCGCTTTCGGTCACGGTAAAGCGGGGATCGATGGAGACGTAATCACCGTTTCGGATCTCAAGCTTACGGACGTCCTCGGGAGAGCGGACTGCCTCGTCGAGCAATACGAAAACCGTGTTTTCGTTCCGCTCCATTGTTTTTGCGTCGTCATACGCGTGCGAGGAGTGGTGCGCGCAGACCAGCATGCCCGTATAGGTCTTGCCCGTTCGGGTGTGAACGGTGACGTTCTCGCCCTCGACGTTGGCAAAGTTGATGCCGCCCAGCGCACGGACGCGCAGAGTGCCGTTCGCGTTCACGCCTCTGACCATCAGTCCGAGCGTATCCGCGTGCGCGCTGATGCACACCGTCCTTGAAGGATCCTCTCCAAGGACCGTTATGTAGGCGGTGTCGCGGTTGTCATAGGTGACGGAGTATCCCAATTTGTTGGCGCATTCCTCGATCACGGGCTTGATCTTCTCATAATATCCGACGGGACTCGGCGTTTCGATCAGCCGCCGCATCGTATCAACCAAAAAAGACATATCGACGTTCATTTTCAGATCCCCCTTTGGGTCGTTTTGTTGGAGCGCGTGCCGTGCTTGCGGTCAAGCGAGGGCAGGCTTGTGAAAATTATTATAACAAGAATTAAGAAGAAAGTCAAGAGCGGATCAAAAAAACACAAGGACCTCGGC
>JAZNXP010000122.1:0-3350 GCA_045593965.1 Eubacteriales bacterium
GTTGATAATGAAAGTCAAACGGGAATTTCGCCTTCGCGAAGATTCTTCGCCTTGTCGGCGCCTCGCAAGCGAGCGACCGCTCTGCGGCGAGGATGCGAACCCAATTCCGCTTCGCAGGCTCGCGGAGTGGGTTCGTCGTGCGGGTGCCAAAAGGGCTTTGTCTCATGACAAAGCCCTTTTCTTGATCGTTGATAATGAAAGTCAAACGGGAATTTCGCCTTCGCGAAGATCCTTCGCCTTGTCGGCGCCTCGCAAGCGAGCGACCGCTCTGCGGCGAGGATGCGAACCCAATTCCGCTTCGTGGGCTCGCGGAGCGGGTTCTTCGTACGGGTGCGAAAAGGGCTTTGGCTCATGACAAAGCCCTTTTGGCACCCGCAACGGGAATCGAACCCATAACTACCCCTTAGGAGGGGGCTATTATATCCATTTAACTATGCAGGCGTATTGATATGCATTTATTATATCATAAACCAAATCGAATTGCAAGCAATTTTCCATGGAATTTATAAGGAAATTGTGAATTTATTCCGTATTTTGAAAAAAGTATTGACAAACCTCGCGCGCGTATGATAAAATAAAGAAGCATATCATATATAAAAGGAGAATTTATATGAAACCAATGACAAAAGTGGTTATTTGCCTGGCACTTTTAGTTGCAATGATCGCAACCTTCATCGCTTGTGACAGCGGCAAAGACGAGCCTCAAGCAACAACTGCGGCGACTACTCCCGCAGGTACAACTGTGGCAACGACGACCACGAATAATACAACCTCAAACTCTACCACCGCAGGACCTGATTTTGGTGATCTTTTCACGACTGCAGCTTCAACCTCTGCTTCGATCATGACCACCGAAACAACCGCCGGTGGCGAGACGACCGACCCCACGCAGACAACCGCAACTGCAGGAGTGACCGAGACGACGGCTCCCGTTGTGACCGAGACCACTGCAACCACGCCGATCGAAACCACTGACGGAAACGGTCTCCAGCAAGGCGGCGCAAATACCGAGGATGATTGGGGTATTTTGCAGTAATTTTTTTCATCCCACATCAATAAAGCAGAGGTGCGCCCATGCATTTCTGCTTTTTGCTTGAGATGATACGCTTGTATTTTCTGCTTCCCAAAAGAAAGGATCTCTTATGACAAAACCCATTTTTGTACGTAGCATTGCGATCGTGCTTTGCTTCGTTTTGATGCTTGGTACAGGTATGATCGCCGCTTTTGCGCAATCAAGTGATACTTCCTTGGTCAATCTTTTCCCGATGTCCGACAAATCTGTTGAGGGCGCGATCGATGCAAAGAACGAGCTTGTTGAAAGTCCTGAATATCAGACGTCTGATTATATTGCCGTTTCCAAGGGCGATACGCTCTATTTTGGAGCCGCATTGATCCAACAAAGAGTCCATTTGGCACTTCAGAACAGCTCCAAGCAGGGCATCGGAACCGTTGTGATTGGCGATCTGACCATCGTAGAAGAGCTTGGCAAAGGCTATGCGATTTGCTCCTATCAGATTCCCGATAACGTAAAATACGTGCGCGTCATTGCGCAAAAAGGCGTTTATCTGGACGGCTCTCAGCTGGTCACCTTAAATCAGCCCTTTACTGCCGAGCAGTATTTCAAGATGTTCAATCTGAACACGGTGACCGAGGAGCTCGGAGGTGTTCTTTACGGCAAAAATGTACTGTTCCTTGGTGATGACATGACGTACGGACATTTAGATACCCCCAGCTATCGCGCATCCCAGCGCGGTTGGGTCGGTCGCTTGGAGCGTGATACGGGCATGAACTCCACCAATGCGAGCACCGTGTCCTCTTACATAACACTTTTGGACGGAAGACCTTGGATTGGTTCCCAGTACCTTCCTTACGTTCAAAATGACTATGATATCATCGTCATTCAGGGCGGTGTTAATGATGCGATCAGTTCCTATGAGACGGGTTCTGCCTTGCCTGTTGATGCAACCGATGAGGAGCTGAAGGAGAATTCCGATTGCTTTATTGGAGGATTACAGTATCTGATCCGTAAGCTTGAGCAGCAATGGCCCAATGCGCAGATCGTTTTTGTTTCTTCCATGAACTTGGCAGCATACGAAAAAGGCTTTTCAGGCAATATGGATGCGTATTTCAGCCCTGCGCGCAGACTGTGCAACAATCTCGGTATCACTTACATCAACCTGTCGTCCAACCGCGAATTGCTTCAAAAGCTGAACACGGCAGACCCTGCATATTTCCCGGATGCATTCAATCCCAATGCCGATGCGTATGAGATCATTGCTCCGTTCATCAGAACTGAACTGGAAGCAATGATGGAGGCAGAGGAAGAAAAGGAACCGACAACCGCGACGACCGCAACGACGGCACCGATCGAGGATGATCCGTTCGATACGTACGTTGAAGAAACCACAACAATAGTGGCGGCAACAACAACGGGGGCTCCGAATCATGACACGCAGGATGACGGCGGATGTGCTTCCGCTGCAGGTGGCGTATCGATGCTTTGCGTTGTGTTTGGAATGATCGCGTTCGTTGGCACAAAGAAGCGAAACAAAGAAGAATAAGAATTAAAAAATGGGGATGGCTTATGCTATCCCCATACATATAGGAGAAATCATTATGGTAGAGGTTGTCGCGGCACTCATATGGAAGGACGGTCGATTTCTGATCTGTCAGCGTCCTGCAAACAAGTCCAGGGCATTGCTTTGGGAGTTTGTTGGCGGAAAGGTGGAGAAGGGAGAAAGCAGAGAAGCGGCACTCATTCGCGAATGTCGGGAGGAGCTTGCGATCACTGTTTGTCCAACCGCGATTTTTGCCGAGGTGACACATGAGTACCCCGATATCACCGTGCATCTGACCCTGTTCGAGGCATACATTACAAGCGGAGAACCCCAGAGATTGGAGCATGAGGACATTCGATGGATCAAGACGTCCGAGATCGATCAATATGACTTTTGTCCCGCGGACACGGAAATTCTGGAAATGATCCGCAAAATCAAAAAATAAAAGAAAAATATTTGGAAAAACACTTGCAAATTTTCATATCCTGTGGTATAATAACAAAGTCGTCCATGATAGGGCAATGACGCTCTATCTTATTCAGCAAGTTCATAAACGGAGAAGTACTCAAGTGGTCGAAGAGGCGTGACTCGAAATCTCGTAGGGCGTTAACGCGTCGCGTGGGTTCAAATCCCACCTTCTCCGCCAGAAAAACCGACAAGTTTACGACTTGTCGGTTTTTCAGTTATATTCGCCTTTGGCGAGTTCCATTGCTTCGCAGTGATATTCGGGTTGTGCCGAGTGTTATTTGCTTCGCAAGTTAAAAGGGCGAATATAATATCACTGAAGCCGTA
>JAZNXP010000123.1:0-3832 GCA_045593965.1 Eubacteriales bacterium
TAAACGAAATAGACAAGAGCAACAAGCGCTTCATATTCTGGATCGAGCCCGAACGCATCCGCGACAACGCCCCCATCGTCAAGGAGCATCCCGAATATCTTCTGTTCTGGGATATGGGAACGAGACTTGCGGATACTACTCTGCTCAACCTTGGAGACGAGGCAGCTTGGAATTACTGCTTCGAAACGGTTTCCGAGCTCATCGAGCGCCTTCACGTGTCGGTCTACCGCCAGGATTTCAATATACGTCCTCTTCCGTTCTGGCACTCCAATGACACCGAGAACCGCAAGGGCATCACCGAAATCAAGTATATCAACGGACTCTACAAATTCTGGGACGCACTTCTTACACGCTTCCCTCACCTTTTGATTGACAACTGTGCCAGCGGCGGCAGACGCATTGATATCGAAACGCTTCGCCGCTCGGTTCCGCTTTGGAGGAGCGACGCACAGTGCCCCGCCAATCCCCTCCCAGAAATAACGCAGGCACACGCGCTCTCCCACAGCGCATACTTTCCTTATTCGGGCACGAGCATGGGACGCGTTTGGTTTGATACCTACCGATTCCGCAGCGCGTACGCGCCAGCACTCGCCACCAATTTCACCTTTTCCGAAAAGGATACTTTCGGTGACGATCCCAAAAAGATGGAGTGGCTGCACAAAATGTGCGTGGAATACGTTCGCGTGCGTCCCTATCTGAGCGAGGACGTCTACCCTTTGACCGCCCCCACCGCCTCCGCCGACGTCTGGTCTGCCATTCAGTACCACGATCCGAAGAAAAACGAGGGCGTTCTTCAGATATTCCGCCGTGAGCACTCGCCTTATCAGACCGCGTGCTTCACACTTGGCGGCATGGATCCCGCAAAGGACTACGTCTTTGAGGACGCCGACGGCGGTACGTTCACCGCAAGCGGCAAGGAATTGACCGAGGGCTGGGAACTGACGGTCAAGGAGCGCCGCGCGGCAAAGCTTTATTTCTACCGTGCAAAAGATTGAATTTCATTTTTGTACGTCTTGGAGCGGTAAAAACGAAAAACAGTTTGAAAATCAAAGCACTAAAAAAGCCTTATAGCACAAGTCAAAAATGCCATTTATTTGAACGACTGATTTCCCCACTCCCCTCCGCATCACGCAGGAAAAGCTTGACAGCAAAAACTTCTACGCAATCAACCCGAGCTTTGATAAGTGCGGGAAGAAGAAACAACTCTGAACAACTTGCAAATATTTTTTTTGGCGGCTTGTTTTTCAAGTCGCCCTATTTACTTTTTCACTTTGGTGTGGTATAATTAGGTAAAATGTAATCGACAAAATGCGCCGTAATTTCACAAAGAGCATGCCGAAATTCACCTTGGGAAAAGAAAACCGCCGAGGTGTGGCTCGGCGGAAAGCAAGAAAGTTCGTGTTTGGAATATCCTTTCTTTTATTTTTATGTCAAATCTTCTTTTCTTGCTTTTTGATATGTCTTAATCGAGTAGAAAATCCTCTACGATCTCCTCAAGATGAATCGGGCAAAGCTGCTCAAGGTTGCAAAGGCGAACAAGCTCCAAAAGCTTGCTTTGGTCGGTGGTGACGTCGGGGATCGATGTGATCGCGGCTTCAGGGGAATGCGATCCTGCGCCAGAAAAGGCGGCGATGCCGTAGACCGTGCAAACGTCGTTCTCCAAAACGCATTGCGTTTCGATCAGCCGATACGTAATTTCTGTCATACGTGTTGCATCTCCTTTTCATACTGCTTTGAAAATTTCGCGTTCATTTCGATCAAAAACGCATTCGGATCCTCCTGTATGTCCAAAAGCAGGATCGCGGTCAACGTGCCACACATGGTTCTGCCCGTTTCGATGTCGGAATATGAGCTTTCGCTCATTTCTAACCGTTTTGCCATCTCGCCCTGCGTGATCTGCAATCTGTCTCTTGTTCGGATCGCCAGGATGCGAAGCTCCTCTTTCAAAAGTCCTTCTTTTTCATGTCTCATAGTCATATTTTTTCCAAACACAAACAAAGAAAATTTTATTGTTTGACATCACGGTTTGGAATCGGGCATGCCTATGATTCGACAAATTGCATCAAAAAAGGAGACGTTCCAATCGGAACTGTCTCCCGACCAATCAGTAAAAGCATTCCGTTCCTTGATACGGTGTCGCACTTGACACGCACATGCTTATGATGAGATTGAAAGTATAATTTTCAAAAAATATATCAATCGAATGGTTTTGTTTCCAACGGTTTGTTTGTAAGATAAAAAATAAAGACGATACAATTCAAGAATATCATTCACAGGAGAAAAATGATGTCACGCAGTAAAATCGATCCCGCGCTGAACAGGTTTCGACGAAAGCACATTCAAAAAAGCTGTCGGAGCCGAAAATCGACTATTTTGGAGAAAAGTGAGAAGCTATGATTTTTCAAATTCTGTTATCCATTGAAAATGATGAAGAGCGTTCTGCCATAGAATATCTTTTTTATCATCATTACAAACGGATGGTTGCCGCATGCTTTCAGGTTTTACATAATACGACCGACGCCGAGGATGCGGCAATGGACGCCTTCAAAAATATGTCCCAAAACGCCAGTCGGTTTCTTGACTACCAAAAGAAGGAAACCTTGGCAATGGCTTATCGCTATGCCCACAACGCGGCTTTGGATTTTTACCGCAAGAACCAACGCAGGAACAACCTGTATGTGAGCATCGAGGATGAGACCGTCGTTGAAAGCATCCCCGATCTCTCCGAAAGATTCTATGATATCTCCATCACGGAGCAGCACAAGCAAATGCTGTTTGAAGCGTTGATGGAGCTGAAAAAGGAGCTTCGTGATCCCATCGTCATGAAGTATTACCATCACATGAAAAACATTGAGATCGCGAAGGCTATGGGCTTGGACATCAACACATTGAACGGACGCATTTACAGAGCAAAGCGTCTGCTTCAAAAACGAATGCTGGAAAAGGGGTATCAAGGTGAAAAATCAAAAATACAATAATTTTGAATTGCTGCTTTCTGCCGCTTCCGAGCTGTGCGTGGAAGCCGAGGCAGAAGAATTTTTGGCACTTGATACGTCGAATATCAAGATCAATGAGCATAAAAAGAAAAAAGTGGAACGGATGATCCGAGGCACGCACACCTCCCGTTGGAACGTCATCAAGATCGCGCTGGTTGCGTGTCTGATCGTTTTGTCGCTTGGATTTACGGCGTGCGTATCCATTCCCGAGCTTCGCGAAGCGATCTATAAGGCCATTGTGGAATGGCGCGAGGGACACGTGGGGATCTCGTTTGATGATCCGAGCTCGCCCACGGTTCCCTCTGTCCCCGAGGCAACCGCAGCCACAACGTCCGCCACGACCGAGGCAACCACCGTCACCGCACCGCTTGCTCCCGTCACCCCTCCCACCACCATTGAGAGCAAGGCGTATCCGAGCTTCTTGCCCGAGGAATGCTATACGGTGGTGGAATGTGACGGTTCAGGGATGTACGTGATCAGTGGATACAAAACAGAGGACGATAGTTGGGTATTCTCCTTAACACAAATGGTGATTGGAGAAGAACTACATTTGGGGGATAACGAAAATCAGATCATTTCCAATATTCAGATCAATGGATGCAATGCGGTTTTGATAGAAAATCAGGAAAACCCGGAATTATACGGAATTGTTTGGAGGGACGGTTATTACGATTATCAATTATACGGATGCTTTTCCTCCCGTGACGTTGCAATAGAAATTGCATCTGGGGTAATATTCAATTAAATATAGTTTGATCGGAAGGGACAGAAAATGCCCCTTCCCTTCTTTTTAAGGGCAAACCTTTTCACTGGTTGTAGTAATCACTTCATCAATG
>JAZNXP010000124.1:0-53002 GCA_045593965.1 Eubacteriales bacterium
AAACAGACAACCACCCGCTATGTGGGTGGGGAACAAAGGTTATACCCTTGTTTGTCTTAAAAACGGATAGGATTACAAGGCTTCCCCTTGAGGGGAAGCTGTCACCGCAAGGTGACTGATGAGGTGTAGCCGTTGAAAACGGCGTTATTCTTACTCGTTCTATTACAAAACGGATGCTCCGCATCCTACACCTCATCCGCCTCGTTCCTCGGCACCTTCCCCTCAAGGGGAAGGCTTTCAGTTTGCAAATGGCTTTTGTATCACAAAAGCCAGCGGCTTGAGCCGCTGGCCGGTAGTATTGGGCTTTTAGCCCTTGTGCAAACCACCCGTTTGACGGGTGGTTATGATTCTCGGAATTTTTGGGCTTGCGGAACGATATGCCAAGTATCGTTGCTTTTCTCTTTTATTTTTTAAACTTTTCGTTATATCCCTGAATGGCATCCCAGATGATGCGCTCCGCCATGTCCTTGCCAAAGAGCGACTTGACTGCGGTCTGCTTATTCTCCAGCTGCTTATAAACCGAGAAAAAGTGCATGATCTCATCGAAAATATGCGGGGGCAATTCATCGATGGTCGTGATGCCGAGATAGGTCGGGTCGGAGAGGGGAACAGCGATGATCTTATCATCCATCTTTCCGCCGTCGATCATGCGCATCACGCCGATCGGATAGACGTCGATCAGCGTCAGAGGATAGATCGGCTCGGCACACAGCACCAATACGTCCAACGGGTCTCCGTCGTCGGCATAGGTGCGCGGAATGAAGCCGTAGTTGGCAGGGTAGTGCGTGGACGTATAAAGAATACGGTCGAGCTTTAACAGTCCCGTATATTTATCAAGCTCGTATTTGCATTTGCTTCCTTTTGGAATTTCGATCACCGCGGTGAATTGCTGGGGCTTGATCAGGGTGGGATCCATGTCGTGCCAGATGTTCATGAAAAGACCTCCGTTGGTTTGTTTTTTTGTTTTGATTCCGCTACATGATGTATTGGAATTGTAAGTTGATAGAAATTGACATACCCACTTATGAAAAAATGAACACAGTTGTTCCTTCTCTCTCCTCATCCGTCAGCCACGGCTGACACCTTCTCCGCTGGAGAAGGCTGATTTAAGTGCGGCGAACAAATCAAATTATCATTGTGATTGGATGCGTTATTTGGGAAATGTTGATTGTTGTTTATGACTTGTTTGCTAATATTAAAGTCTCGTATCTATTAATGTGTTATTATAAAAACATGGGGCTTAATTAGCCTTCTCCAGCGGAGAAGGTGGCATCGCTTGCGATGGCGGATGAGGAGAGAGAGGGAACTCTTTTGTTCTACTGTCCTTGGAGGGTATATTCGGGTCGCGTTGAATATTATTTCACGTAGTCAAACTCAAAGCCGTAGATCGAAACGGTGTGTCCGTCGCGGCAGCCCTTGGCTTCCAACGCCTCGAATACGCCGCTGTTCTGCAGGACCTTCTGGAAGAAATTGAGGGATTCGTAGTCGCTGAAGTTGACCTGTCCCATCAAATTCTTGAGCCATTCGCCCTCTACGAAGAAGGTGTTGTTCTCGCGGCGGATGGTGGTCTCCTTGCCGCCGCCCACGTATGCGTCCTCGGGGGCGTATTCACGCTCGTAGATCTTCATGGGGGGAAGGTCGCGCAGGCGGTCAGCCACAAGGTGGATCATTTCATCCAAGCCCTCGCCCGTCACGGCAGAAACGTAAAGAAGCGTCCAGCCGTTCTTTTTGACGTAATTTTCAAACGCCTTGACGTCCACAAGCTCGGGGTCCAGCGCGTCGCATTTGTTCGCCAGAATGATCTGGGGGCGCTCGGCAAGCTCGGGGCTGTAACGCGCCAGCTCGTAATTGATCTTTTCGATATCCTCAACGGGATCTCTGCCTTCAAAGCAGGAGATATCAACAACGTGAAGGAGCAAGCGACAACGGTCGATGTGGCGAAGAAACGCGTGTCCGAGTCCCGCTCCGTCTGCCGCGCCCTCGATCAGCCCGGGGATGTCCGCGGCAACAAATCCCGATTCTCCGCCCGTGCGTACCACGCCGAGGTTGGGGGAGAGGGTGGTGAAGTGGTAATCCGCGATCTTGGGCTTTGCCGCGCTGATACGGGAAAGAATGGAGGACTTGCCCACGCTGGGATAGCCGATCAATCCCACGTCGGCGAGCATTTTCAGCTCCAGAATGACCTCCCGCTCCTGCCCCTCGGTGCCGTTCTTGGCAAACATGGGAACCTGTCGCGTGGGGGTGGAGAAATGTCGGTTGCCCCAACCGCCTCTGCCGCCCTTGCAGGCGACATAGTCCGCGCCGTTGTTCTCGGACATATCGTGCAGGATCTTCTGCGTTTCGGCATCTCGGATGAGCGTTCCCGGGGGAACCAAGATCACGAGGTCGTCAGCGGTCGCACCGTGACATTTCGCGCCCTTGCCGTCACCGCCTCTGCCTGCGATGAATTTGTGCTTATAACGGAAGGCGAGAAGCGTATTGCAACCCTCGTCCACGCGGAATACGACGTTTCCGCCGTGTCCGCCGTCGCCACCGTCGGGACCGCCTGCCGCAACGTATTTTTCGCGGCGGAAGGAGACCGCGCCGTTTCCTCCGTCACCTGCTTTGATATAAATTCTGACGTTGTCTACAAACATAAGTATTTCCTTTCCTTGAAGGGTTCAATCAAATTCGTGCAAATGCTCTTTGGTATAAGCCAGCATTTGCTGTGAGAGATATTCGCTTTTGGACTCCAGATACGCGCGGAATTCCTCCACGTCGCAATCCGCTTGCGCCATGTAATATTGCACGTGACGGTTCAGATCCTCGTCCGACTGCGTCAGGTAGGTGGCGAAGATATCCGCCAGCTCCTTTCCGCCGTCCAAAAACGCGTCCCATTGCGCACGCTCGGTGCAAACGCTCATCATGCCCAGAAGCTGATAACAGAACAGGGGCTTGAATACCTCGGGCGCGCCGCCCTCCTCGTCAAACAGGGCGTTGATGTAAAGCTGCTTTCCTTTGCGGAAGAGTGCCATATAGCGCAGCGTGCGATCCGCGACTTGCGCCGACGTGAGCTGATCGGGGGACATATTCCCCTTGAGCGCACGATCGTAGAGAAAATAATTGTGCTTTCTCTTGGCGGCTCGTTTGGAAAGAATGACAAGATAGATCAAAAACGCGCCGAAGAGAAAGGGAATCGCCGCGATGGCGGTCAGGATAATTCTTCCCCAAGGGGAGTCCACCCTTGCGTTGGCGAAGGCGATGATCAGAATCGCAATTCCGATCAAGATCGCGGCAACACGCAAAAGATGTCGCTCGGTTTTTTGTTGATCCATGAAAGTCACCTCTTTTTTGATTGGATTTGCTTTTGATGCTTTCTTCTTTTGAAAAGCACTTGATTTTTTGCTTGAAACGCGGTATGATATATTTGTGGTTTTGATTTTATGATCCTGAATACGTTCAGGAATAACTATGAAATTCCGATTTAAAAATATGGAGATTTGAGTCATGGTCGATCAGTTCATTTCAAATTCCTTTTTCAAAAAGCTGTTTTCGCTCAATATAGTCCTCAGCGGACTTGCCACCGTTCGTCCCCCTTGGAATTGGGAAACGCCGTCGCCGCCCTATTCCCGCCTTTACTATATCCTTGACGGAAATATGAGCTTGACAGTGGACGGGAAGCTTTGCACGCTTTCAAAGGGAAACGTGTATCTGATCCCGACGGCACATTCCGTCAAGCACGAGGCTTTGGAGCCGAACACGCATCTTTATTTTCATATCAATCTGTTTGATTTCGCCAATCAGGACGTGCTTGCGTTTTGCGAGACGGGGAAGGGCTTTGCGCGGTCGGAGATCGGAGAGCTTGCTCGGCTTTACAAGAGCGAGAACGCGCTGGATCATTTCCGATTGAAGCAGGAGATCCTTTCGGACGTGCTTCGGTTTTTGGAATTGAGTGACTATCAGCCCGAGAAAAAGCAGTATTCTCCGCACGTTCAAAAAGCGGTGGAATACATCAAGGCGCATCTTTCAGCCGAGCTTTCGGTCCAACGGGTGTGCCAAGAGCTGTTTATCTCCAAAAGCACACTCAACCGATGCTTTCAAAGTGAGCTTGGAAGATCGGTGGGAGATTACATCGACATGCTGGTTCTGGAGCAGGCAAAAACCCTGCTTTCCACCACCGTCTGTTCGCTCTTTCAGATCAGCGATCGACTCGGCTTTTGCGATCAGTTTTATTTTTCCAGAAAATTCAAGGCTGCGTTTGGAGAAACGCCGTTTGAATACCGCCAAAAGAACCGTGCGGAGCTGTTGGATCGGTAGCGTTCAAGATGCTTCGGACGCTTGGAGCTTGCCGATCAGTCGTTGTCGTCACCCTTCATGCGGATGATGAGCTTGATAGGAGTGCCGTTAAATCCGAAGGTCTCGCGCAAACAGTTTTCGATGAAGCGTTGATAGGAGAAGTGGAACAGCTCAATGTTGTTACAGAAGATCACGAACGTCGGGGGAGCGACCGAGATCTGCGTCATGTAGTAGATCTTGAGCCGTCTGCCCTTGTCGGACGGGGGCTGTACGCGGATCATGGCGTCACCGAGGACGTCGTTGAGCATGCCCGTGGAGATGCGCATAAGTGCCTGATTTTGCACGTAGGTGATGCGCTCGAAGAGATCGTTCACGCGCTGTCCCGTTTTTGCGGAAATATAAACGATCGGGGCGTAGGGCATATATGCCAGTGCCGTGCGGATCTTGTTGTTGAACTCGTTGAAGGTGGAGTTGTCCTTGATGATCAAATCCCATTTGTTCACAACGATGATCGTTGCCTTGCCCGCCTCGTGCGCGATGCCCGCGATCTTTTCATCCTGCTCGGTAATGCCCGTGGATGCGTCGATCACAAGCAGGCAGACGTTTGCGCGTTCCACTGCCATATGCGCGCGCAGAACGCTGAAATGCTCGATCTTATCGTTGATCTTTGCCTGACGGCGAATGCCTGCGGTATCGATGACCGTGAATTTTTCAAGCTCGTTTTCCACGTGCGTGTCGACGGCGTCACGCGTGGTTCCCGCGATATCCGAAACGATCAGGCGGTTTTGTCCGATGAGCTTGTTGATCAGAGAGGATTTGCCCGCGTTGGGCTTTCCGATCACGGCGACACGGATGCTCTCATCCTCTTCCTCCTCGTCCGTCCATTCTCCCAAGGCGTCAAAGCAGGCGTCGAGCAGGTCGCCCGAGCCGCTTCCGTGCAGACTGGAAACACCGATGGGCTCGCAGTCGAAGCCAAGCTCGTAAAATTCATAAAATTCAAACGGCATTTGTCCGACGCGATCGCATTTGTTGATGCAGGGAACGATGGGCTTGCCGCTTTTTTTGAGCATGACGGCAATGTCCTGATCGTCCGCGGTCAAGCCCGTGCGGACGTCGCACATGAAGATGATAACGTCGGCGGTATCGATGGCGAGCTTTGCCTGCTCACGCATTTGCGAGAGAATGACGTTATCGGTACGGGGCTCGATTCCGCCCGTGTCGATCACGATCAGCTTCTTGCCTCTCCATTCGGTCTCACCGTAGATGCGGTCGCGCGTAACGCCCGGGGTATCCTCGACGATGGAACGGCGTTCGCCGATCAGCTTATTAAATAACGTGCTTTTGCCAACGTTGGGGCGTCCCACGATGGCGATCACAGGTTTTGACATATCTATATTGAACTCCTTTTCTGATTTTATGCAAGCCCGAGCAACGCGCGCAAAAGCTTTGCGCCGTCGTTTTCGGACGGACGAACGGGAACGCCGAGAGCAATGGAAAGATCATCGGGCGTCAGATCGTCCAAAAAGACGTCCTCATCCGCGCGAAGCGTCACGGCGGGGAAGAGCAATTCGTCCCCCAAGGGCTTGTCCTTGAGCTGCTCGATCATATCCTTTGCGGTGAGCAAGCCCGCAACGGTCACGCTCTCGCCGAAGAAATGATTGACAATGCGATAGACGTTGATCCGCAGTCCCTCCACACGCGCTTCCAACGCGCGGCAAAGTCCCGACAGATGCTCGTAAGCCGCAACACCCGTTGCGATCGAAACGGTACGCGGAGCGCAAAATTCGGGGAGATATTCATCCAAGTAATCCAACTCGAAATCAAACTCCGAGGAAAGCGAGGTCAGCATTCCCACGCCGTTCTCAATTTGCGAATAGTCCTCGTAGTAGTCCTCGCTCGGAAGCGGAAGTCCCGCGCGGACGTAAAATTCATCGGCGCAATAAAAGACGCGCGTGCCGTATTTTTTCAAGCATTCGTCACCGAAGGCGTTGACCTGCCCGATCACTGCGGCGCATTCCTCGGGGGTGAACGCCTCCAAGGGGTAAAGTCCGTCCCGATGCTTGGTCAGTCCCACGGGGACGATCGCGCAGGAGCGCAGGGCCGGGAGATAGGACGCAAGATCTTGCATGGAGCGATCCAGCTCTTCTCCGTCGTTGAGTCCCTTGCAGAGCACGATCTGCGTGCAGAGCGCGATGCCCGCGTCGGCAAGCGTGTGCAGATAAGACAGCACCTCGCCGGCGCGTTTGTTTTTCATCATCTTTACGCGCAAGTCGGGATTGGTCGTGTGAACGGACACGTTGATGGGGGAGATGTGCATGGTCAGGATGCGCTCGATGTCGGCATCCCCGAGATTCGTCAGCGTGACGTAATTTCCGTGCAGGAAGGAGAGACGGTCGTCGTCGTCCTTGAAGTAAAGCGACTCCCGCATTCCTTTCGGAAGCTGATCGATGAAGCAGAACACGCACTTGTTGCGGCAGGAATGCTTCCGATCCATCAGGGGCGTTTCAAATTCCAGACCGATGTCGTCGTATTCTCCCTTGTGCAGACGAACGGAATAGGGTTCCCCCTCGCGCAACAGCGTCAGAGACACGTCCGTGTCGGTCAGATAGAAGCGATAATCAAGAACGTCCTTGATCTCGTGCCCGTTGATGGACTGCAATGCATCCTGCGCCTGAATGCCCGCCCTTGCCGCGTGACTTTTGGGTAAGACCTCCGTAATGCGAACCATACCGTCGCCTCCTTTCTCAAAAAAGTCCGTAATTTCCCAATTTAACATCTTATTATAGCATAGTTTTTGGAAAAAGTCAATTCATTATGTGAAATCAATGGAATATTCTCTCTGCGTTCGGTGCGGAGCGAAAAATGCAATTGCATAACCCATAAAAAGCTCCGCCGTGTATGCACACGGCGGAGCTTTTTATGGGTTTGATTATTTGAAAATTTGATCGTAGGGAACGGTCAAGAGCTCGATGGACGGCTTTTGAGAAAAGCTCGTTCCGTAATTGATCACGCAAAACGTTTTTGTGCCACCGATGTTGCTGACAAACGATTCCGCATAGTAGGCATCTCCTCCCGTACCGCTGCGAGTGTCTAGGACGAGCTTGTTTTTGATGTGAAGCGTGTCGAAGTCAAATTCAAAAATCGCAAGCTCCTGCTCATTTTTGTTTTCGGTGGGAATGTTTCTTCCCATGAAATAGTACGTTCCGTTTTCCTTGAAGAAGGACGGGCGTCCCATATAGGAAATGCCTTGATAGGTGTCGGACAGATTGACCGATTTGAGCAATTCTCCGTTTGTGGTCATGCGCATCATATAGGAATAGCCGTCATCTCCTCTGGAGAGAAGCACGAACACTCCGTTTTCCAAGAACAAGGCACTTTCGTTAATGCTGACACCAAGGAGTGATGTCAGGCTCGCGACGTGCGCAAAGCTTCGTCCGTTGTCCTCGGTCTTGATCAGATGCACGCTCCGTCCGTGACCTTGATTTTCAAGCTCGGGGAAGGTCATGGCAAGCATGTAAAGCGTGTTTCCGTCGATCACGCTATCGAAAACGTAGCCGTATTCGATGCCCGCATCGTCCTTGAGCGAGGTTGCCGCGCATTCGGAAAACTCCCCTCCGCTGATGCGGAAATGATAGGTGTAAATTCCCAGACGTGTGGAAGTTCCCTTTTGTTGAACGTCAACGTAAAGAACGGTCTCGCCGTTGGGCATGGTTACAAGCTCGGGATTTTGGAAGCGTACCTCCTTGGAGGAGTCGACCGTGTGGGTGGCAATGACGCTGTTGTCGGAACGGTTCAGGATCGTGAGATCCAGATCGGAATGATCCGAGGTGTGCGAATATCCGCGCTTATAGGCGATCCACACCTCATCGCCGATGAGTGCCGTGGTGGGGAAGGCGAGATAATTGAGACTGTCCGTTACCTCGTCCGAGGAGACCAGCGGACTCTTGGTTACGTGCTTGATATCCGTGCTCGGAATATCGGGATCGGGAGGTGGAAGAAAGGGATCGACCGTGATCTTTGCAATGTCCATTCCGCCGAGTTCGCCCATCAGCGTGTTCCACGCATAGCAGGCTGCGGTTTTTCCTTGGTTGCGGAAGTGAAACAGTGCGCTATCCTCGCCTCTTCCGAGGGAGACGGCAAATTGACCTGCTTTCAAATAGGAACGAACGGTGATGTCTATCCATTCATTTACCTGATAGGAGCCAAACTGTGTTTCGGTGCTTCCATCAAAGACGCATATCGCTCCCGTGGGACGGGCAACGATCTGGGAGAGCGGTTGATACGGATGATATGCGTCGGGGATCAGATTCAGCGTATAAGTGGACAGTGCCGTAAAGCGGACACGGTAAGAAATCGTAAAGACGTCGTCGACCGCTTCAAAATCCAAAAACACGGAGGCACTGCCCTTTTTGGTGTCGTCCCGGATAGACAAATAAGGCATGCCGTTCTCTGCTTTTAAGGAGACGTCGGTCGGCTTTCCGATCAGCTTCTTTGCGATGAAATAGGGAATGCCGTTTGAAAGATCGATCTCGACCTTGGTGGAAACAGGGGGCGTCTGTGTGCTTGGACCGCCCGAGGTCGTTTCCTGCGTGGAGAGCGTTGTTTGCTCGGTCGCTTGCGTGGTGGCTGCGGTCGTCGCGCTCGGTTGATCGGTGTTATTGCCGCATGCAAAAAGGGAAAACGAAAGACTGCATATCAGCAAAATCGCTAAAAATCTCGTTGTCATAGGGCTTCTCCTTTTTTTGATGAAATGATTTATTTGCTTTGAATACCGTAGACTGTTTTTCCAACCTTGAGAGCCTCGGTCACGCTTCCGTTTTCCAATGTGTATCCGTCAGGCAGGATCAGCGTGCCGTGACAGCCGTCTGGGACCGTGACGGAGAGGGTGTATCCCATGTCGGTCTGCTTCCACGCGCATTCGAGCTTGCCGCCCATGTGGTTCTGCCAGCCCTCGGCGTGCGTGAGTGTGCGGATGAAATTGGGGGAGATCTCGATCTCGCTTACGTCCTTTGCGTTCGGATTGATCTTGACACCCGTGACGTATTTGAAGAACCAAGAGCTGATGTCGCCAAAGAAATGGTGGTTTTTGGAGTTGGGAACGTCGGTCTCGCGCTGGAACGCCTCAAAGAGAGCGGTGCAGTTCTCATGCACGATCCAATGACCGTAGGACGGGAAGTCGGGGCGAACGATCATGTTGTACGCCAATTCCGCGTATCCGCGCTTGGCAAGCACGTGGAAGATGATGCGCGCGCCGAGACAGCCCGTGTCAAGGTGTCCGTCGGCTTCGTTGATGACGTCAAGGAGGACTTGGAAGGCTTTTTCTTGCTCCTGCTCGTCAAGAAGTCCGAATTCGATCGCCATGCATTGCGCGGTCTGCGTTCTGCTGCGCACGGTCATGGTAGCGGTGTCCAGAAGCTCGGCTCTGGCGGCGGCGGAAAGCTCGCCAAACAGTCCGTCGGCAAATTGCTTTTGCAACTTCATTCCCACGGCGTCGAACATCGCGCTCGCAAGACGGCAGAGGTTCATGGTGACCAAGGTGTCGGTCACCTCAAGAGGCGTCATCGGATTTTTGTATTCAATGGGGAGCCAGTCGCCAAGACCGATGTGGAGCAGTCCTTTTTCATCCCGACGGGTGGAAATATAGTGCAGATAACGCATCATCGCGGCGGCGTTCTCGCGGATGATGTCGGTATCTCCTCTTTGCAGCCAAGTATAATAGGGCAGATAGAACAGGACGGAATCCCACGCGGGACCGTTGCCCCAATCAAAGCCGTAGTAGCCCGAGGTGGGAACTACGCCCGGGAGCGCACCATCGATGCGTTGCGCCTTGCGAATGTGATCCAGCCAGACGTGGAAGCTGTTTTCGGGTGTCAGATTGAACAGCATCTGCTCCGCGGAGAGCGCGGCATCCGCCGTCCAGCCGTTCTTTTCGCGGTGGGGACAGTCGGTGGGAAAGTAATAGAAATTGGAAATATCGGCGTTGCAGGTTGCCCTCTGGAGCTTGTTTGCGATCTCGTCCGAGCAGGAAAAATCGCCGTTCTTTTGCAGATTGGAGCTCATGACCTCGTACGTCAACAGCTCCTTGGTTGCCTGCTCCTTGGTGATACCCGAAACGAGACAGTAACGGAAGCCCTGATAAGTAAAGGTGGGAGCGTATTCCTCAACACCCTCGCCCTTGAGGGTATAGACCACGCGATGCTCGTAATTCGTGGGCTGGAATTTCATATTGCGGTCATCCATGTCTCCGTCGGCGTTGAGCAATTCACCGTGCAGGATGGAGATGACCTGTCCCTTTTCTCCCTTGATACGCAAACGGATGTTGCCCGCGAGGTTTTCCCCGAAATCGTAAAGATACCCTATGCGATATTCTTCGGGGAGCGGAATGGGAGAACCGAATTCCTCTTGCATTGGCTCGGGGAAAAAGCCTTCTTCAAAAATCACGCGCTTGTTCGGTGTGATCGAGATGGGGGCGAGCCTTTTTTGAATCACGATCGGCTCGGCGGTGCAGAGCTTGCATTCGCCTCTCGGTGCTTCCGCTTTGATGGCGTTTTTCCATGACGTGTCATCGAAATCGGGCAAATTCCAGCCGTCGATCTCAAAATTCGCATCGTAAAACTCACCCATGCGCAGATCGTCAAAGCGGATGGGGGAAGGGTGTACCTTGAACGTCTCGTCCGCTTGGATGCAAGCTGTTTCACCGTCCGCATAGGTCAATTCCAAAGCCAGTGCCACCTTGGGAGCGGAGAGGTAGCGCGCGTTTTTCATATACCAGATTGAGCCGCCCATGCAGTTGAGCATACCGTTTCCGAGCAAGATGCCGATGACGTTCTTGCCGTCCGTCAGAAGCTCGGTCAGATCGTATTCATCATAGAAAAGAATTTGGTCGGGGTTGGAGACGTAAGGTGCGATCAAGCCCTTGGTGATGCGCTTGCCGTTGATAAACAGCTCGTAAAAGCCCAAGCCGCAGATCGTGATCTTTGCATGCGCGAGCGGCTTTTGCAGGGAAAAGCTCTTGCGGATATACGGCGCGGGGACGTGGTCAAAAACTGTGCAATGGTTCTTGGTCGCACAAATAAAATTCGTGGAAAACATCGGGCTCCTCCTTTTTTATATGGTGGATTTTTTGAAGTACGTAACAGGACTCTTTTAATTGCATTATAACATACGCAAAGCGTGTTCGCAAGGGGGATTTTTTACTTTTTGGGAGACGGTTTTGCACTCATGGATACGCGTTTTGGGGAGATCCCGTAAGCGCGTCGGAACATGGTGGAAAACTGCGCCGAGTCCGAAAAGCCGCAAAGATACGCGATCTCGGTGCAGTTTTTTGAGGAGCTTTCCAGCATCAGCTTCGCTTGCTCCAATCTTTTGGAGATCAGATAGCTCTGCGGAGACGTTCCGTAGGCATCCTTGAAGCGATGTCGAAAGTAATCGTAGCCGTAACCGCAGCTTTTGGCAAGATCGGGAAAGCTGACGTCGGTATGATAGTTTTCATCCAAAAAACGCTTTGCGAGCGCAAGCTCGTTTTGCGGAATGCGCTTTTGCTTCTCACGCCGTCGCAAAAGCAGCACCAGCTCGTCCGTCAGCAGGGATATCATCTCCGTGCTGTCCGCAAGATGCAGACGCGCCTCTCGCAAAAGACGCTCGACTGTTTGTCTGATCAAGGGCTCTTCATCCTCGTAAAAGACGCATCCGTCGTCCAATTCAAGCGTTGTATCAAAGCCAATACAACTAAGATTTGCGTCCTGAAGATGCCGCTCGTCGTGGAGCGTGTTCGGTGGAATCAGGGCGAATGTGTTTTTGGAGAACGCGTATTGCTTTTCTCCAATCACGGTCTCGCCATTGCCGTTTTCATACCACACAAGCTCCCAACAGCTGTGTGAATGAGACGCAATATATTGATTTTTCTTCTTCTCGGAGGAAAAGAGAAAGACGATCGCGGACATACGTTCTCCTTTTTGCGCGGTTCTTTATGAACGGTTTTCTTCAGTATAACATACTTTTTCCGAAAAAACCACAAAATACAAAAAATAATTTCATTTTATAAAAGATTTTTTTGCAGCGTCGGAGTATAGTAAGAAAAAAACGAAAGGACTTTTTTATTATGAATTCATATCTGCTGCCCACCGTCCCCACAGGTCGCGTTGACGTGGTGCTGGACACCGATGCGTATAATGAGATCGACGATCAGTATGCCATTGCGTATCTGCTCCGCTCGGAGGAAAAGCTGAACTGCGTTGCCATGTATGCGGCTCCCTTCTCCAATAGCCAAACGCGTGTGAGTGAGGGTATGGAAAAAAGCTACGACGAGCTGCTCAAGATCCTGCGGCTTTGCGGTAGAGAGGAGATGATTCCCGTTTGCTGTAAGGGCTCGGACAACTACCTTGAGAATGAAAGCACCCCCGTGATCTCGGATGCGGCACGGGATCTTGTGGCACGCGCGAACGCGCATTCGACGGAGGATCCGCTGTACGTGGTTGCGATCGGCGCGATCACGAACGTTGCCTCCGCGCTTCTGATCGATCCTGCGATCGCGGATAAGATCGTGGTGGTCTGGCTCGGCGGTCACGCGCTCCATTGGAAGGACACGAAGGAATTCAATATGTTTCAGGACGTTGCGGCGGCGCGCGTGGTATTCTCCAAAGCCACGCGTCTGGTCCAGCTTCCGTGCATGGGCGTGGTGTCCTCGTTCACCGTCAGTCAGCCCGAGCTGGAAGCATATCTGATCGGCGTCAATCCGCTGTGCGATTATCTTGCAAAAAACACCGTACGGTATGAAAAACAATGGAATGAAGGACGCCCTTGGGCAAAGCAGATCTGGGACGTAACTGCGGTCGCGTGGTTGCTCAATGAAGGGGATCGCTTCATGGAAGCGATCCCGATGCCCGTTCACATGCCCGAATACGATCATCGCTACGGACTTCCCGCGGGAAATCAATGGATGCTCTACGTCCGTCACATCAACCGTACGCTTCTGCTGGAGGATCTGCTCAATAAGCTGCGAAAATAAGAAAAATCGCGATACGTGTACGCTTTTTTGCGGTTTTCTATAGACAAATCGAAAAAAATATGATACAATACGAGCAGAAAACCATACGCAACGCTTCTCTCAAGAGAACGAAGGAGGAACCATGAAAATTGCATTGATCGCACATGATAAAAAGAAGGACGCGATGATCTCGCTCGCCATCAAATATAAAGACGTGCTCGCGCAGCACGAGCTTTGCGCCACGGGTACGACGGGTACGCTCGTCATGGGAGAAACAGGGCTGAAGATCACGCGTATGAAGAGCGGCCCTCTCGGAGGAGATCAGCAGATCGGCTCCATGATCGCCGAGGGGAAGCTCGATCTGGTCCTGTTCTTGCGTGATCCGCTGACGGCACAGCCGCACGAGCCCGACGTTTCGGCACTTCTGCGCCTTTGCGACGTGCAGAACATTCCGCTCGCGACAAACGTCAAGAGCGCCGAGATCATGCTTGATTGCCTTTCCAACGGCGGTTTTGCAACCGTATAAAATTTGAATCGGTACGCTTGAGAAGCGGGGAACCTTCGGGATTCCCTGCTTTTTTTGCTTCTCTCTCGGAAAAAAGATAAAAATTTACAATTTCGACACGCATCCACCACAGTTTTGCAAGCAAGTAAAATTTTTTGTGATTTTTCACATTTTTAAGCGGCGAATTTCGTTCTTTTGTCCAAAACGCGTTTTTGACGATTGCTTAAAGAACTGCTCTTTTGAGAAATTTTCAAAACGGTATGCGTTATTTCGCCTGTTTTTGAATTTTGAAACGAATGTGAGATTGTATATAGAGACTCATTTTATAAAAAAGTGTCCGAATACTTGATTGCCAATTTACAGATATTCAAGTAAAATATTATATATTATAGTATATCTTTTCAAGCAATGAAAAAAAGACGGCAATGTCGGGCGGTTAAATGACAATGATGACCGTCAAAACAAGAAAGGAATTTGTATGGGAAAAAACATCGCAAAAATGGCAATCTGCTTGCTTTTGTCCCTGACCTGCATTCTCAGCGCGTGTGACAAGGGCTCGTCCGAGGATGAGCTGTTCGGCACGACCGCCGAGAAGAAAACGCAGGTGACCACGCAAGCGACCACCGAGGAGCCAAAGGCTGAGGTTCCCCATCTGGTTCCCGAGATCTTAGAAGAAAACACCAATCTGGTCATCGGACGCTTGAGCGAGCCCGTTGTCCGTCAGATCACGGATAAGATCAGCATCGATCTTCAGTATCAGGGCTGGCCCACGATCTGCGCGGGAGACGGCAACACCGTTTACGCGGCATCCTCCGTCCGCATCGGACACATCGACCCGTTCGGCTGCATCGGCTTCTATAAGAGCGAGGACGGCGGACAGACCTGGTCGACCGTCAAGATCATTGCCGATACGCCCATCGATGACCGCGACGCGGGCATTGTTTATCTCGGTGGCGGCAAGATCCTGGTCAGCTGGTTTACGCACAACATTTCGAACTATATGCAGGGCGGACAGTATTACAATGACTGGAATAAGAAGGTCACGGATGAGCAGCGCGTTGCGGCGTTGAAGAAATTCGCCGAGCTGGATTATGCCGATCAGCAAGCGGCTTCCTACGTTATGCTCTCCAAGGACTACGGTGAGACGTGGGATGAGCCCGTGAAGGTTCCTGTTTCCGCGCCTCACGGTCCTACCTTGATGCAGGACGGCAGAACCCTGCTTTATTTCGGAGACCCCCACAACCCCAAGGGAATGGGCATTACCGATATGAAGCAGCACCACTACTATGCATACACCAGCCGCGATTACGGTAAGACATGGAACCGTTTTGCAGAGCTGAAGATTCCTTACACGAGCACGCAGACGTTTGACGAGCCGTATATGCTTCAGTTGCAGGACGGTACCTTCATTGCGGGTATCCGCGGTCACGTCAACGAAGACAAAGAAGAGAACGGAAACGCCGCTTTGCGCGTCTTTATCTCGCATTCGGAGAACGGAAAGGTATGGGATGAATTCAAGGAGCTGGAAGGGACGGTCGGAACTCCTCCGCATTTCTTCCAGACAAAGGAAGGCGTTCTGATCCTTGCGTATTCTCACCGTCTTGAGCCGTGCGGCGCGCGCGGACGCATCAGCTACGACAACGGATATACGTGGAGCGATGAATTCATCATTTCCGTTGTTGACGGCAGAAAGAGCGATGACCTCGGATATGCGTCAACTACGCAGCTGCCCGACGGAACGCTTCTGACGGCTTACTACCAAAACTATTACTCGGGTGATAAGTATCGTTCTCTCCTCTATACCCGTTGGAGATTGGTAGATCCGAATGAAGCAACGAAATAATCGGAAAACACGGTTTTTCGCGGTTCTGCTGACGTGCCTTTTGCTGTCGGCTTCCATTCTTCTCGGTGCTTGTAACGAGGGGGCGGGGGATGACCCGCTGTTTTCCACGGAAGCGACCGCAAGAAGAACGAATGCGACACGGGCGACCTTGGCAACGGAGGCGGTTGACGATACTCCTATTCCGCACCTGATTCCCGAAATTTTGGAAGAGAATACCAACCAAGTGATCGGGCGATTGAACACGCCCGTTGTACGGCAGATCAACAGTAAGATCGATATCAAACTTCAATATCAGGGCTGGCCGACGGTCTGCGCGGGGGATGGAGATACGCTTTACGCAGTCTCCTCCGTCCGCCTGACGCATATCGATCCGTTCGGTTGCATCGGCTTTTACAAAAGCGAGGACGGCGGTAAGACATGGTCTGACGTCGAGATCATCGTGGATACTCCCATTGACGACCGTGACGCGGGGATCGTATATCTTGGAAATAACCGCGTGCTCGTCAGCTGGTTCACACATGACGCTTCGAATTACATCGAGGGCGGCGAATGGTATGAGTCCTGGGCAAATCATAAGGACGTATCGAAGTCTCAACGCGATGCGGTTTTGAAAAAGCTTGCCAATCTTCCCGCCGCGGAAAAGCAGGCAGGATCGTACGTCATGCTTTCTCCCGACGGCGGAAAAACGTGGGAAATGCCCGTGCAGGTTCCCATTTCCGCACCGCACGGACCTACGCTGATGCGTGACGGAAAGACCTTGATCTATTTCGGAGATCCGCACAACCCGTCCGCCTGCGGAGAGGTCGGGCTGAACAGCAATCGGTATTACGTCTATATCAGCCCCGATTTTGGAAGGACTTGGGTGCAGAGGGCATCTCTCGGGCTTCCGACAGTCAGTGGCTTTCGGTATGACGAGCCTCATATCCTGCAGCTGCGGGACGGCTCCTATATCGCCGCGATCCGAGGGCAAAAAATGAACGGAAGCAGCGATTCCCTGTGTTGCTTCATCTCGCATTCGTCCGACGGGCGAAAGTGGAGCAATTTTGAAGCCTTGAAGGGAACGGTCGGCACACCTCCGCATTTCTTCCAGACCAAGGAAGGAATTCTTGTGATCTCATATTCGTACCGTCTCGATCCGTGCGGTGCGCGCGGACGTATCAGCTACGACAACGGATATACGTGGAGCGATGAGATCATATTTTCACGGTCGGATACGCCATGGGACGGCGATCTCGGCTATGCCTCCACAACGCAGCTTTCCGACGGTACCATGATTACCGCTTACTATCAGAAAAAAGAAGAGGATACATATTGTTCGTTTCTCTTTACCCGATGGAGATTGGTAGAGGAGAACGAGGCAACGTAAAACAAAGGCAATGAACCGTAACAAAAAGAAAATTTTAACCCTGCTGATCTGCATGATGCTTACCGTATCGGTATTTCTCGGCGCATGCGACAGCAACAAGCAAGGAAACAACGAGACCACCAAGGCAACGACCGAAGCGACTACGGGAGAAACCACCGAAGCAACAACAGAGACCACCGAAGTCACCACCGAAGCCACGACCGAGGCTACGACCGAGGCAACGACGGCGGCGACCACGGCTCCACCCGAGCCCGTGGATCCATCGGAGCTTGTCAACACCCTGTTGGTGAACAGGCTGGAGATCAATCAGGCGGTCGGACATCTGAACACCCCCGTGGTACGGGAGATCGCCAACGGTGTGACGATCGATCTGCAGTATCAGGGCTGGCCGACGGTCTGCGCGGGAGACGGTAACACGCTTTATGCGGTTTCCTCCGTTCGCTTGACGCACATCGACCCCTTTGGATGCATGGGATTTTACGAAAGCCATGACGCGGGAAAAACGTGGTCCGAGGTGCGGATCATTGTGGATACTCCCTTGGATGACCGCGATGCGGGCATCGTTTATCTCGGCGACGGAAAGATCCTTGTGAGCTGGTTCGTACATGCCGTGGACAATTACATTGAAAAAGGCGGTTGGTATTCCAACTGGTGCAACATGGTCAGCGAGGAGCAAAGGGTGACTGCTTTGGAAAAGCTGAACGGACTTTCCAAGGAAGAGAAGCGTTCCTGCTCCTACGTGATGCTTTCCAACGACTACGGCAAGACGTGGGATGAACCCACGAAGGTCCCCGTTTCCGCTCCGCACGGTCCCACGCTGATGCAGGACGGAAAGACCTTGATCTATTTCGGAGATCCGCACAATCCTTCTCAATGCGGAGAGACGCTGGAAAGCGGATATTTCTACTTCTACACCAGTACCGATTACGGAAAAACATGGACGCGGTTTTCCCGCATCCAGACTCCGCTTTCGGTCGGAATGTATTTTGACGAGCCGCACGTGCTTCAATTGCAGGACGGTTCCTTCATCGCGGCGATCCGCGCGCAGGAGGTGGATGGAGGCGGAGATACTCTGCGGTGCTATATTTCCCGTTCCGAGAACGGACGCTCCTGGACACCTCTGACCGCGCTTGACAAAACTGTGGGAACCCCTCCGCATCTGTTCCAATCCAAGGAAGGTGTTCTGATCCTTTCCTACGGTGACCGTGTCAACCCCTGCGGTGTGATGATCCGCTTTAGTCTTGACGGCGGCGTAACGTGGTCTAAAAAAGAGGTTCAGCTCTGCGTTTCCGTCACTCCCTCCAACGGAGACCTCGGATATGCATCCACCGTTCAGCTGGCGGACGGAAGCTTTATCACGACCTATTATCAGAAATACGATCAAAACGATACCTACTGTTCGCTGCTGTACACGCATTGGAGCTTCAGCGGACTGGATCGGATCGAAGAACTGTTATCCCAAGCTCAATAACAAGAATTTTTGAAAGGAATTTTTAACCATGAAACGTAAGCAATTTGCGGCAATGCTTTGCCTTCTGCTGGCATTTGTGTTCGTGCTTTCCGCTTGCGACAGCGGCTCGTCCGAGGAGGAGCTGTTTGGATCGACGGCGGCAAAAACGACCAAAGCAACGACGGCAACCACAGCTCCTCCCGTTGAGGATGACCCCATTCCCACCAACTTAACTGCCGAAATTCTGGAGTCCAATCTTCCGATCGGACATTTGACTCCCGATAAGGCGATCACCGTTCCGATCGACGATAAGGAAAGCATCACGCTGAATTATCAGGGCTGGCCCACGATCTGCAAGGGTGAGGGCGATACGCTTTATGCCGTTTCCTCTCTCCGCATCGCACACGTCGACCCCTTCGGCGCGATCTGCTTCTATGAAAGTCACGACGGCGGTGTGACCTGGTCGGATCCCCGCATCATCATCGATACCCCTCTGGATGACCGTGACGCGGGCGTTGTTTACCTCGGAAATAACAGATTGCTCGTTTCCTGGTTCACGCATGATACCCCCGGTTATTTTGAAAACACCGACCCAACGTGGACGAAGTGGCACAACATGGTTTCCTCCGATCAGAAAAAGGCGTTGACAAACAAATGGAATCAGCTGGATGCAACGCAGAGGATCGGTCAATCCTATACCGCGATCTCCACGGACGGAGGACTTACCTGGTCCGAGCCCTCTGCCGTTCCCGTAACGGCACCTCACGGTCCCACGCTCGGAAACGACGGCAGAACCCTGATGTATATCGGCGCGTTGAAAAATCCGAAATCCTGCGGCTTTGAGGATATGAAGGCTTATAACCTTTACGTGATCAAAAGCACGGACTTCGGAAAGAGCTGGAAGGTCGAGGCAGAGCTTCCTTTCCCTTATAAATCCACCAACGGAAGCGGAGAAAAATTCATTTTCGGTGAGCCTTACATTCTGCAGCTCCGTGACGGCAGCTACATTGCGGCTGCGCGCGGACAGTGGGGATATGACAATGACGCGATGCGCGTATATCTCGCGTACTCCGATGACGGACGCAACTGGACGGATTTCAAAGAGGTGGAAGGTCTTGTCGGTGCTCCCGCGCATTTCTGCCAGACCAAATCGGGTGTTCTGATCATGTCCTATTCCTACCGCGTTTCTCCTGCAGGCTCTCGCGCACGCTTGAGCTATGACGGCGGAAAAACGTGGTCGGAGGAGATCACGCTTTGCGTTTCCGCTACGCCGAACAACGGTGACCTTGGATATCCCTCCACGGTCGAGCTGGACGACGGCACTCTGATCACCGCGTACTATCAGCGCGTAGGGTCCGATTCGAACGCATCCTTCCTGTTCACACGCTGGAAGCTGGTGGAAGCCGAATGATCATATCGCGATAGAAGGGGGACGTTGTTCCTTCCCAACGCCGCGAACGATCTGCTTTTATCTTACAAAGGAGATTTTTATGAAACACACTTTGAAATTGATTTTGTTAGGTGTATTGGCACTCTCCATGCTTCTGTGCGCCTGCGATAATTCCTCGGACGAGAATTTCTTCGAGAACAGCACCACGGCAAAAAAGACCACTGCGGCAACGCAGGCAACGACGGCACCGAAGCAAGAAGTCGAGATCCCGACCAACCTGACTGCGGAGATTTTTGAACACAACAAGCCCCTATCCGTTCTGACCGATAACCCTGTGGTAAGACCGATCGGAAACACGGGCGTGGATATCGAATTGACCTATCAGGCATGGCCCACGGTCTGCAAAGGAGACGGTGACACGCTTTATGCGGCATCCTCTCTGCGCCGCAATCACATCGATCCCTTTGCGGCAACCGGGTTCTACGTCAGCCATGATAACGGCAAGACATGGAGCGACGTGAAGGTCATCAATGACAGTCCCATCGACGACCGCGATACGGGTATCATTTATCTGGGTGGCGGAAAGCTGGTGGTTTCTTACTTCACCATTAGTGCAAATGATTTCAAGCCCAACGGTCAGTACGAGACGAAATGGGGTGGCTGCACCGACGAGCAGAAAAAGGCAAAGCTGAGGGAATGGAGCACCTATACCGAAGCAGAGCTTGCAGCCTTCCACGGAAGCTTCCTGCTGCTCTCCAACGATTACGGCGAGACTTGGGAAAAGGTAAAGGCACCCGTTTCCTGTCCGCACGGACCTTCGTTGATGAACGATGGCAGAACCCTGATCTATCCAGGTGTTTCCAGTACCAAGCTGTTCTTCTATATCAGCCGTGATTTCGGCAAGAACTGGTCGCTGTATGCCGAAGTGAATATGCCCAAGCTCGATCCCGGATGCGGCTATTGGGAGCCTCACGTGATCCAGCTTTCCGACGGATCGTTCGTCGCGGGTATCCGAACGGGTGGCGATAACCGTGAGTTGGGCATTCTGATCACAACCTCGGATGATGGCAAAAACTGGACACGTCCGGAAGAGGTAGAGGGAATTGTCGGCGCACCTCCGCATTTCCTGGAATTGGATAACGGTGTGATCGTTTTGACCTTCTCTGACCGTGTCGGTCCCGACATTGGCGCACGCGCTCGGTTGAGCTATGACAGAGGCAAGACGTGGACCGAGACCGATATCGACCTCAGCTTCCACACCAGCTCCAGAAATTCCGACCAAAGCTATCCTTCCACGGTTCAGCTGGATGACGGAAGCCTGATCACGATCTACTATCAGGCATACGCGAACGATCCAAACGCTTCCGTGCTTTATACCAGATGGCGTCTGAACGAGGTCGAGGGAGAATAACTTTTCTTCCTTTTATAAAGAGCTTCTTACAGCAATCAAAAACACCCTCCGCCGTAAGCGCGACGGAGGGGAAGAAGCCCGATGCTTCCGCACGAGGAAGCGGGGGTATGAAAAAAAGATGCTATGGAAACTTGAAAAAGCAAGGAGCTTCAATTATGAAAAAATTGATTCCTGAATTTTACGTCAAAAACGAGGCGTTGGCACACCTTGTCGGGGAAAAGGCGATTCCCGTAAAGGTGGATGAGGACAACACGGTCTATCTCGATTATCAAGGCTGGCCTTCAATTTGCAAAGGTGAAGGAGATACGCTTTACGCGGCATCGTCTCTTCGCATCGCCCACGTCGATCCCTTTTCCGTGACCGCGTTCTTCAAGAGCGAGGACGGCGGAAAGACATGGAGTGAACCTAAGATCATCAACGATACTCCCACCGATGACAGGGACACGGGTATTCTTTACATGGGCAACGGCAGATTGCTCGTGACCTTCTTCACCATTCCCCAAGGGATTTCAAAGAGGGCGGCAGCTATCAAAGAGCGTGGGGAGGCTGCTCTGAGGAGCTCAAGGCTGCAAAGCTGAAGTCCTGGGAAGCACTCACACCCGAGCAGGAGGCGGAGATCGACGGTGCGTTCATTCTTCTTTCCGAGGATTACGGCGAGACGTGGACGAAGCCCATCCGCGTGCCGCTCACCGCGCCGCACGGTCCTTCCTTGATGCAGGACGGCAAGACGCTCCTGTTTCTCGGAAAAGCATCGTATCCCGAAAAGTATCCCGGCTTTGAGAAGATCGGATTTGGCTATCATTCCGCATTCAGCCACGATTGGGGTAGGACGTGGGAATACGGCGGAACGGTTCCGCTTCCCGAGCTCGATCAAGGCTGGGGTTATTGGGAGCCATACGCGATCCAGCTCAAAAACGGAGAATTTCTCGGTGCGATCCGCACGGGCTGTATCGACAACAGCGTGATCAAGGATAATTCCAACCGTACGCTGGGCGTTATGATCACGCACTCCAAGGACGGCAAGGAGTGGACGATGGGAGAGAAGATCCCGAACGTCTGCGGCGCACCGCCACACCTTCTCGAATTGCCGAACGGAGCGATCCTGCTGGTGTATTCTCACCGCCTGCCGCACTGCGGAGCGAGAGGCCGCATCAGCTACGATGGCGGATACACCTGGAGCGATGAGGAGATCATCATCAGCGAAAGCACCGATCCCAACAATTACGATCTTGGTTATCCTTCCACTGCGATGCTGGATGACGGCACACTGATCACCACTTATTATCAGGCATACAAAAACGACAAGCATCCCTCCACGCTCTACACCAGATGGCGTTTGAACGAAACCGATGGGGATATCTGAAAATTTCCTTTTCCCCTTCCAAATCAGAAAGGAGAAAATCTATGAAATTCAAAAACGTACTGACCGCAATGCTTTGCTTCCTTCTTATATGCTCCTGTCTGCTGACGTCCTGTGATCAGCAGAACGATGAAAACAAACCGAGCCAAACGACGGGGCAAACGACCGAAGCCACCACCAATCAAACAAATGAAACGACAGGAGTGACAACCGACATGAACAACGAGACCACACAGCAAACCACGGCAGGCGGAGCGACTCCGATCCAGCCCCCCACCAATTTATACGAAAAGATCTACGTTGCGGGCAAGCCCGTATCCCGATTGCTCGATGAGCCTGTCACCGTGGAGATCGCCAACGGCGTGACGGTCGATCTGGATTATCTTGGATGGCCCAGCATCTGCGTGGATGAAAACGACGTGATCTACGTTGCGGCGTCCTTGCGTCTGCAGCACGTTGACCCGTTGGGCGCGACCGCATTCTTCAAGAGCGAGGACGGTGGCGAGACATGGAGCAAGCCGCGCATCATCTTCGACGGCCCTTTGGATGACCGCGATGCGGGACTAATCTATCTGGGCAACGGAAAAATGCTGGTATCCTGGTTTACGCATTACAGACACGAATATCTTGAGGGCGGCGGATACAGCAACTGGTTGAACTTCAAGGAGCTGACCCAAGAGCAAAAGGACGCGATCAAGGTGAGAATGGCAAGCGCGGAAGGGTATGAGGCGGAGAGAAGCTCCTACGTCATGCTTTCCGATGATTACGGTGAAACCTGGGGCGAGCCCATCCGTGTTCCCGTATCCACCCCCCACGGACCTTCCTTGATGAACAACGGAGATCTGATCTACCTCGGACGTGAATGGAATTCCGCATCCTGCGGCATCCCGTTGGCGACCGTCAGCGCGACCTCGCATTACAATCCGCTTTACGCGTTCGTCAGCTCGGACGGTGGGCAGACGTGGCAATACAGATCTCACATCGCGGTTCCCAAGATCGACGGCAAGTTCTGCGAGCCGCACACGATCCAGCTTTCCAACGGACGCATCCTTTGCTCAATCCGCGTGCAGGGAAATGCAAGTGATGAAGTACCGTACGGCTTTACCGTTTACACCTGTTATTCCGACGATAACGGAAAGACATGGACACTGCCTACGTTGATCGAGGATCTTTGCGGATCTCCTCCTCATCTGCTTGAAATGGATAACGGCGTGCTTCTGATGGTGTACGCTTGCAGATATCAGGGAAGGCAGTTCGGTCAAAAGGCAAGATTGAGCTTTGACGGCGGAGAAACGTGGTCGGACCGTGAGATCCTTCTGGATACCGCGATGGATAGCGACATCGGTTATCCCGCAACGGTACAGCTTTCGGGCGGAACGCTGATCACGATCTACTACCAGAAGTACGGATACGATTCCAAGTGCTCGATCCTCTATACCAAGTGGAAGCTGTTCACGCCCGAGGAAATGCGAGAGCTTGAACAGCGGAAGAACAACGGCTGAAGCAAGACATCCTGTGAGATAATTATGTAAGTAATTATAAATATAAACAAAATAAAGAAAGGATTTTTACCATGAAAAAAGTAGTCACACTTCTGCTGTGCTTGCTGATGATCGTTCCGCTTGTGCTTTGCGCTTGCAACAACAGTGGCGACGACGAAGGCGAGACCACGCAGGCGACAACGCTTCCCAGTGCCGAAGAGCAGGAAAAGGACGCGACCATTGAAAACTGGTTGCCGATCCAGAGCTACGGCGTTGACGGCGGCAAGCGTCAGGTCAATATGCTGACGTGCAAGGACTATAACCGCAAGTATTATTTCTTCCGCACCGATGACGGAAACGGCGATACGCTGGCGGCATCCTCTTACAGAAGATTTTGTAAGATGGAAGAGACCTACGACGTCGTGATGCAGACGATCGAGCCTACCGATGGCGACATTCTGCATACGCTGTCCTCCTCCTTGATGGGACAGGGCGGTGAATACGACCTCGTATATCCCCATCCGACCTCCGAAATGCAGGCAATTCTGGAGAACGGCTTCTACGAAAACCTTTATAACTATGAAAATATTCACTTGGAGCAGCCTTGGTGGAGTCAGAACCAGGTCAACTCCTATACCATCGACGATAAGCTTTACATCGCCGTTTCGGATTTTTCTCTGAGCGGACAGGGCTTCATCGGTCTGATCTTCAACCGTGAGATCTATAACGATCTTCAGATTGAAGAGGATCTTTACGATCTGGTCGAAAATAACGCGTGGACGATCGCTAAGATGCGTGAGATCGTCATGAAGTACGGAACCGATTCCAACGGTGACGATAAGTACGACGAAAACGACCACTACGGATTTATCTATCAGCCCCAGCATACCAAGAATTTCTATTGGTCCTTCGGCGGAAAAATCGTTGAGAAGGACGGCAACAACGATTATTATCTCGCAATTGATAATGATACTACCAACACCATGGCAACGGCGCTTTACAATCTTGCATACAACAGCGAGAACAAGGTGTTCGTTTCCAATCCGTGCGTATACGATACCTTCGCGGACTCCAACGGTTGGGCGATGTTCAAGAGCAGACAGGGCTTGTTTATGACCTATGACCTTGGCGGTCTGTATTCGCATCTGAACGAGATCCAATTCAAGATCGGCTATCTGCCCTACCCGAAGCTGACCGATGAGCAGACCGAGTATCCCGTTGTTTGCGCGGCAGGCTTCTTCGCAATCCCGAAGAAGGCACCCGACGCGGTAATGAGCAGCGTGCTTCTTGAGGCTTGCTCGATCTATAGCTATTCCAACTACCGTCCCACTTTCTTCAACACCATCCTTCTGGGTAGAATGTCCGAGCAGGCTGAGGACTACGCAATGCTTGAATTCCTCCACGAGAACAAGGTGTTTGACATGGGCTTTACCTTCCCCGCAGGCGGTTCCGATAACCTTCTGTATTGGGCGGTTGTCGGTGACGGCGAGCCCGGTGCTCTCGCATCCTTTATTCAGGCACGTTGGAGAGATATGGACGATACTCTCGATTACATTGAAAACATCCGAAACGGTAAATTTGAAGGATAAACGCTCCCAAAATGGAACAGACTCCGTCACGTGACGGAATCTGCTTCGAAGCAATTACAGGAGGATATATGAAATATCAATATCAACGCATCGTATCCCTCTTTCTTGCCTTACTGACGGTATTCACGGCGGTGTCGGTGCCTGTTTTCGCGGAGGATGCAACCGCAAACGCTTCCACGCAAGAGGCACTCGAATCGATCTACGATTCCGTTGGATATTCACAAGAGCTGGCAGAGGGACGCCGCATCGATCTGACGAACATTCCGACGCTGAACGGAGTCACAAATCCCACAGCGAGGGCGTATAAGATCGATAGCCTTGCGGCATATCAGAATTTTGTAACACTTGTCAATAACGGAAACACCTTCTCGGGCAAGACCGTGTATCTGGCGTGCAATCTGGATCTTTCCTCGATTGCAAATCAAGCACCCATTGGATTTAACAAGGGTGCGGAGACAACGGCGAACACCTTTACGTCCACCGCGTCCGCGAAATTTTCGGGAACGCTGAACGGTCAGGGCTATGCCATCACGGGCATTTCCATCACCAAGACGCTCGTTGACACCTGCTATTCCGCGTTCATCGGCTGGGCAGTCAACACAACCGTGACCGACCTTGTTCTCTCGGGAACGGTCGTGCATGAAAAAGGAACCTATTCGGGTTTGAACAACTTTGTCGGCACGGGCGGTCTGATCGCATGCGCGGAAGGTACGAATACGGTCGATAACGTATATTGCGACATCGACGTCAAGGGCTTGCGCCAGACTGCGGGCTTCATCGCACGCGGCGGCGCGACGGTTACGAATTCGACCAATGCGGGCGACGTCATCGGCTCGGATTGCGCAGGCGGCTTCTTCGGCTTCGCAAGCGGAACTCTTTCGGCAACCAACTGTCTCAATACGGGACGTATGCAGGCAGGAAAGGTTGCGGGTATTCTGCCGCGCGGACGTACAACAACAACCATCGCAAATTGCGTGAACGCAGGTACGATGGTCGCTACGAACGGTGGTTATGCAGGTGGTATCGTCGGTGTGACGGATCACGCAAACGCAAAGGTCACCGTTTCGGGCTGTACCAACAGCGGACGTATCGTTTCCGACGGTCAAGCGAACGATTTCGGTACGCAGAATGAAGGTACGCTGACGGTGGCAAGCGATAACAAATCGGTTCCTTACATTGGTTATAACGCAGAAGCATTCCTTGCGGTGGATCTGACCTCTGTTCCGAACATCACCGAATGGACCTCTTCCTCCACCGCGACGACGTATCAGATCACAAACGCGGCGGGACTGGTAAAGCTTTCCGAGATCGTCAGAGCAGGGAACAGCCTGAGCGGCAAGAAGGTCTATCTGGCAAACGATATCAACATGGCAGACGTAACGCTTCTGCCGATCGGTAAGTATGTCAATAGCGCGACGATGGAAAATCCCGCCAAAACTCCTTTCTCGGGGATCTTTGACGGACAGGGACACGCGATCAAAAATTTGAGCATGACCTTCTCCGAGGAGACCGAGGTCGGCTTTGGATTGTTCGGATTGCTCTCTTCGGCAACCGTTCGCAATCTGATCATTGATCAGAGCTGTACCTTTGAGGATACGATCAACAGCGGATATACGGGCATGGCTGCCATCGCGGGCTATTCGGAAGGCGCAACAACGATCACAAACGTGGCAACCTATGCGACCCTGACCTCCAAGGCACACGCGGCAGGTATGGTCGGACGCGGCGGTGTGGCAAGCATTACGTACTGCGAAAACCGCGGAACGATCACCACCAACAACTGCGCAGGCGGTATGACAGCGTTCCGTGTTGGCGGCGCGATCAAAAATTGCGTGAACTACGGAACGATCAATTCAAGTGCTGCGGGCGGTTTGATCGGACGTGTTTCGCATGCTGTGACGTATCAGGATCTTGTGAACTACGGCACGGTGCTTGCCAGCGGTTGGGCAGGCGGTATCGTGGGACGTACCATGGATAACGCTCTGACGCTGAACCGTTGCATCAACTACGGTTCCGTGAACGGTCACAACAGCGACGTGCTTGTGGATGGAATGTATACCGTTTGGACGGCAGAAGGCTGCAAGGGCAACGTCACGATGATCGAGTGCAGCAACCTCTATCGGGTCGGTTACAATGCGGCGAGAGTTGCCGACGTTCCGCTTCCCGTTTATGACATCAAGCATTACGATAGCATGGCAAAGCAGACGGCATACGTCGTCAGAGATGCCGAGGGCATGATCAAGCTTGCCGAGATCGTCAATGCGGGCAATACGCTCGCGGGTGTGACGGTCTATCTGACAAACGACGTCAACCTGTTTGGCAAAACGATGCTTCCCATCGGTACGTCCACTCCCTTCAGCGGTACGTTCGACGGCAGAGGCTATGCGATTCGCGGACTGACGATGAAGATTGATTGCTCGGTAGAGGGCAATCCCAATCTGATCGGTCTGTTCGGATACGTCAGCCACGGCACCGTCAAAAATCTGACCGTGGATGCGACCTGCTCCTTTGTGCAGACGGGTGAGGATTCCACCTATTCGGGCTCGGCTTCCGCAATCGTTGCAAAGGCTAACGTCGTAACGGTTGAAAACGTCAAGAACCAAGCCAACGTCACGGGCATTCTGCACACGGGCGGCATTGGCGGACGCGGCTCGATCTCCGCATCCTACTGTGTCAACACAGGTACGATCAAGGGTGCGAACAGCGCGGGCGGTATTTTCGCATACGCGACCAATGACGTTCTCGATTGCGTGAACTACGGAGACGTCTCTGCGGATAACGCAACCAACGGCGGTAAAGCAGGCGGTATTACGGGACGTCAGGAAAACGAAAACGTAAGATATATCAACGCGTATAACCACGGTGTTGTCACCTCCGACTATATGGCAGGCGGTATCATGGGTGCCGTCAGAGTCGGTTGTTATATGCTCAACTGTGTCAACTACGGCGTGGCGGCTCCTCTGCCGGGACACGACGTGATCACATCCAATCGCTACAACGTGGAAAAGGGCTATGCTCCCCAGTTCTCGGGCATGACCGTTTCGGATCAGACCAACATCGGATATTCCGCAGAGATCGCCGAAGCGGAAAAGGTCGACCTGGAAGCACTTCTGGCGTGCGGACTTGCAAAGAATATTGAAAATTACAATCACGGAAAGGACAATGCGACGGTCAACTATCTGATCATCGACAGTCCCTCCGACATGCGCCGCTTTGCGCAGATCATCAACACGACTACGCGCGGAAACATCAACGGCGTGCAAAAGACCTTCTACCTCGCATGTGACATCGACATGAGCGGCTATTCCTTCACGGGCGACCGCACCGTGGCAGATGCGAATACCATTGCCCCCATCGGTTGGGATAAGATCACCAAGGATAGCGTTCTGACCGATACTACGGCGACCGTAACGGGGCTGTATATGTGCTTTGCGGGCATTTTTGACGGTCAGGGACATACCATCAGCGGCTTGAAGATGGGTACCGACGATGCGCAGAATTCCTATCTCGGTCTCTTCGGTTATTTGGATGGCGCGACCGTCAAGAACGTGATCATGGATGCGGATTGCAGCATCTATACGTCCGTGAGCACCAATAACTTCAAGGCAGGCATTCTCGCGGGTGGCGCATCCGCTTCCACGGTGCGCAACGTATGGACGCAGGGATTTGTGAGCGGACAGGGAATACAGATCGCAGGTATGATCGGCAGACCCTCCAACGTATCCTTCCTGAACTGTACCAATTCCGCAAACGTCAACGGCGTTGGCAACTCGGGCGGCTTTGGCGGCTTCACCTCCACGATGAAGCTTTACAGCTGCCGCAATACGGGTAATATCAGCGGAGACTCTTACGCAGGCGGATTTTCGGCACGTGACCGTGGCACGGGAATGTATTTCCAGTGCGTCAACACGGGCAACGTGAAGTCAGCGACCTGGGCAGGCGCGATCGCGGGCTATAAGGATGAGGAAATGACGACCCTTTACGCAAGCTGCCTCAATTACGGCTTGGTCGCAGTCAACGGTACGCAAACGGGCAAGCTCTTCGGCGGTACGCTCGATAGCACCTGTATCTTCCGTGAATTGACAAAGACTTCCTATAATAGTAAGGCGGATAATTACCACGTGGCTCAGATGCTGGATGCAAAATATCAGATCAAGAGCAACGGCAACGGAACCTTCGATCTGCGTCTGGTTGCATCGGTTGACGGTCTTTCTTATCTCTCCGCAGGCTTTATTTTGAATGTTGAAGGTATGGGAAGCGCGACGCTGACGACCAACAAGGTCTATACCTCGATCCTCGCAACCGACGGAGAAGAGACGATCACCTATCAGCCCGCAGAGAAATTTGCGGACACCTCGAAGTATTTCATTACTTACACCATCAAAAATCTTTCGAATGACTATCTGGCAAAGCTCGGAACCGATGCCTTCCGCATCAAGGGCTTCCTGATGACGAACGATTCCTCGCTCCTCGGATATAAGAAGATCGATCCCATTTCGATCGCCAATACCTACACGGCAAAGGTGACCACGGCGATCGGAACGATCCACAATTTCTCCACCGCAAAGAGCTATACGCTTCCCGGCTCGAACGTCACGGTCAAGCTGCAGTATCAGGCATGGCCTTCGGTCTGCGTGGACGAAAACGGCGTGATCTACGCGTTCATCTCGGGACGTCTTGAGCACACCGACCCGTTCGGACACCATCTGATGTACAAGAGCTACGACGGCGGCGCATCCTGGGAAGGACCGATCACGATCAACGATACTCCCATGGATGACCGTGACATCGGTATTACGTATCTGGGCGGCGGACGAATGCTCGCAACCTATTTCCGCATCGACGCGGCAAGCTACATGACCAAGGATGATACGCTTGTCACCGCTGACGGTGTTACCATCACGGGTATGGGAACCTACACGGGATGGCAGAGCAACACGGGTCTTGGATCCACTGCTGCGGCAAGAGCTGCCACCTATGAAGCGATCAAGGCATATTGGGCGACCATGACTGCCGCAGAGCTGACGAGCGGAACGTGGAGCATGGTCTCCACCGACTACGGTGTTTCTTGGAGCGAGCCTCTTTTGGTCCCGCTGACCACACCTCACGGTGCGATCCAGCTCTCCACGGGAGACATTCTGTACGTTGGACGAAACGGCTCCAAGATTGTGGCGTATATGAGCTATGACGGCGGCTATAGCTGGAGCTTCAATTCCACCGTTTACGACAACTCCTCCAAGACGGGCGAATACTACGGTCAGACCTTCTGCGAGCCTCACGTAATTGAGATGAAGAACGGCAGATGGCTTGCGGCGATCCGTATTCAGGTCGAAGATATCACAATTGACGGCGTGAAGTATACCGGAAGCGGATATCAGGCTGACGGAACACCGATCTGGAAAACCGTTATAGGCAGTGTTACCACCACATATAAGATGCAGACCGCAGCTGACGGAACCAAGAGCATGGTGGAGTATAACTATACGGGATCGCTGACCACGTACCGCATCTTTACGCAGTATTCGGATGACGAGGGCGAGACGTGGAGCAAGCCGGCACTCGTAACGGCGAAGAGCTTGGTAAGCGGTTCGATCGCGACCGATAACAACGCCGTTTACGGCACACCTCCTCATCTGGTTCAGATGGAGGACGGCACCGTGATCATGGTTTACGCGACCAGAAACGGTAACATCGGTGAGCGCGCTCTGGTCAGCTACGACGGCGGCGTGACGTGGGGCGATGAGATCAAGCTTTGCGATCGACCGAAGGATAAGAACTGGTCCTGGAGCTCTATGTCTTATACAGGCTACCTGGGATCGGATATCGGATATCCCGCGTCGGTTTACCTTGGAAACGGTCAGTTTATTACCGTTTACTATCAGGCGGCAGAAGGCGATTCCTACTCCTCCTTCCTTTTCACCAAGTGGTCGTTGACGTAAACGACACGCCAAAACAACAATCTTCCAAGGGACGGGATCCTTTCCGCCGTCCCTTGGAAACCGAAAAATAGGAAAGGCAAACTAATGAACATGAATTTGAAAAAAATAGTTCTTGTATTGCTGTCTCTGACCATGATCCTGACGAGCGTTCTCGTTCCCGTGGCTGCAACCGAGCAGACGGGGGATGCGGGCATGACCGTAACGGCGGGATACTCACAGACGCTGGCGGAAGAACGTCGTGTGGATCTGACGAATATTCCCACCGTCAACGGTGTGACGAATCCGACGGCGAAGGAATATAAGATCGATAGCCTTGCGGCATATCAGAATTTTGTAACGCTTGTCAACAACGGCAACACCTTCTCGGGCAAGACCGTATATCTGGCGTGCAACCTGGATCTTTCTGACGTTGCAGATCAGATGCCGATCGGATACCGCAAGGGTGTTGAAGCAACGCAAAATCAGTTTACGGATACATCTTATGCAAAGTTTTCGGGCGTTTTGAACGGTCAGGGCTATGCCATCACGGGTATCTCTATTACCAAGACGCTCGTTGACACCTGCTATTCCGCGTTCATCGGCTGGGCAGTCAACACAACCGTGACCGACCTTGTTCTCTCGGGAACGGTCGTGCATGAAAAAGGAACCTATTCGGGTTTGAACAACTTTGTCGGCACGGGTGGTCTGATCGCATGCGCGGAAGGTACGAATACGGTCGATAACGTGTATTGCGACATCGACGTCAAGGGCTTGCGCCAGACTGCGGGCTTTGTTGGACGCGGCGGCGCGACGGTTACGAATTCGACCAATGCGGGCGACGTCAACGGCTCGGATTGCGCGGGCGGCTTCTATGGATATACAGGCGGCACGTTCCGCGTGGAGAACTGTCTCAATACGGGACATATTGAAGCAAACAAAGCAGGCGGCATCGTTAGCCGCGCACGTTCGACCATCACGATCGACGGTTGCGTGAACACGGGCTCTGTTCTCTCAAAGTCAAAAAGTGGCTACGCGGGCGGTATTTTCTCCGCAACGGAGGGAACGGGTGCCAATATTACGGTCACGAACTGTGTCAACTACGGCTTCATCAGCGACCTGATCGGTACCGCAAACGGCTTGGGTACGCAGGCAGGCGGAGCTTTGACGATGGATGAAACGAACCAAAGCGTTCCTTACGTGGGATACTGCGCGGACGGCTTCTTAAAAGCCGATCTGACGGCTGTTCCCAACATCAGCAAGTGGACGGCGGACTCGACTGAAACGGCGTATCAGATCAATGACGCGGCGGGAATGGTAACGCTTGCGACGCTTGTCAAGGCAGGGAACACCTTCCAGGGCATCACGATCTATCTTGCTTGCGACGTGGATATGTCGACCGCGGAGGATATGATCCCGATCGGTTACTATGCGGCGAGTGCCGCAGGCAAGCAGTCCGCTCCCTTCAAGGGTGTTTTTGACGGAAAGGGACACGCGATCAAAAATCTGGACATGGTCTTTACAAGCTCCGCACTTTCGGGCTTGGGTCTGTTCGGATATGTAAGCGGTGCAACCATTCAAAACCTCGTGATCGACAGAAGCTGCTCCTTCACGGAAACCGTCGGTGACGCATATGCGGGCTTGGGTGCATTGCTCGGCGTTTCCGGGGGAGCGACGATCTTCAACGTCGCCAATTACGCAAGCGTTTCCTCCCTGCAGCATGCGGCGGGCTTGGTCGGACGCGACGGCTCTGTCACCATGAAGCATTGCTCCAATTACGGTACCATTCTTTCCTACAGCAACGATGCGGGAGGCCTGACGGGATTCCGCGTCGGCGGTACGGTCTCTTATTGCGCAAACTACGGCACCGTCGTCGGTCCCACTGCGGGCGGCTTGCTTTCCCGTGTGAACGCGTCGGGAGTAACGTATCGGTATCTTGTCAATTACGGAAACGTCTACGGAGAAACCTATGTGGGCGGTATCATCGGACGGACCGAATCGGGACTTGAAACGCTGGAAAATTGCTCGAACTACGGATATGTCGGCGGAATTGTTTCCGCAACCTCCAAGGTCGACGGTCTTTATACCGTTTATGAAGGCGTGACCGACAGTGTCACCCTGACAAACAGTAAGGATCAATACGCATTGGGCGTTGAGCCGATCACCACCGAGCATCTGAAGGACGTCCCCTTCGATATGAAGGATTATGATCTGATCGCTTCGCAAGATGCATACGTTATCAGCGATGCGGACGGTTGGATGAAGCTGATCGAGGTCGTCAACGCGGGGAATGCGTTGGAAGGCGTTCGGATCTACTTGAATAACGATCTCAATCTTATGGGATATGCGGTTTCTCCCATCGGAACTCCCGATGCCCCCTTCCGCGGTGATCTTGACGGAAGAGGACATACTGTTCGCGGAGTACGCATGACGGTCGACAGCTCTGTTGACGGCAATCCCGCATACGTCGGTCTTTTCGGCTTCGCACGGTTCTCGACCATCAAAAATCTGACGCTGGACGCAACCTGCTCCTTTGTGCAGACGGCGGCTAACAAGGATTCTCGCGGCGCGATCGCGGCGATCCTTGGCGGCGGTGACTCCTGCGTGATCGAAAACGTCAAGAACCAAGCCAACGTCACGGGTGCTTTGCACGCCGGCGGTATCGGCGGTCGCGGCTCTGTAAGCGCGATCAACTGTGTCAATACGGGTACGATCAAGGGCGCGAACAGCGCGGGCGGTATTTTTGCGTACAACGCGAGCCACGTCATCGATTGCATCAACTACGGTGACGTATCCGCTACGACCGTAAACGGCTCGGGTAAGGCGGGCGGTCTTGCGGGACATCAGGAAACCGAAAACACGCTGTATGCCAATTCGAAAAACCACGGAACGGTTACTGCCGATTATATGGCAGGCGGCGTGATCGGTGCGATCAGAGAAAACTGCTATATTATCAATTGTACCAACTACGGTCTGGCGGCACCGATCGCAGAATGTGACGCGCTTTCTTCCAACCGTTATCTCATTGAAAACGGTTATCTTCCCACGCTCAAGGGTGGCGGAGTTGCGGATCTGACGAGCATCGGCTATTCCGCGGCGATCGCGGAAGCGGAGAAGGTCAATCTCAATGCACTCCTCGCTTGCGGCATCGCAAAAAATATTGAAGATTACAACCACACGACCGACAACGGAGTGATCAATTATCTGATCATTGACAGCGCGTCCGATCTGCAGCTTTTGGCGAAGATTACGAACGGCACGACCCGTTGCGGCGGAAAGACCTTCTACCTCGCGTGCGACATTGACATGAGCGCATATACGTTCACGGATGACCGTACAATGGCGCAGGCAAACACCATCACTCCCATCGGTTGGGACAAAGCTCTCAAGGACGGTGTTCTGACCGACACCACCGTTGCCGCAAATCAAGTCTCGATGTGTTTCGCAGGTGTGTTCGACGGTCAGGGACATACCATCAGCGGCTTGAAGATGGGAACGGACGATTATCAGAATTCCTTCCTCGGTCTCTTCGGATTTCTCAAGGGCGCAACGGTGAAAAATCTGATCCTCGGATCGGATTGCAGCTTCTATAGCACCAATGACACCAACAATTTCAAGGCGGGCGTTCTGGCGGGCGGTGCATCCGCTTCCACGGTGCGCAACGTCTGGACGCAGGGCTTTGTGAGCGGAAAGATCGTGCAGGCAGGCGGCATGATCGGACGTCCCGATACGGTCACCTTCATTTCCTGTACCAACTCCGCAAACGTCAACGCGCTCGGCAATGCGGGCGGCTTTGGCGGCTTTACGGCAGGAATGCGGCTTTATAACTGCCGCAACACGGGTAACATCGACGGAACCTCTTATGCGGCGGGCTTCTCCGCAAGAGATCGTAAGGCAGGCATCTACGTTCAGTGTGTCAACCTCGGAAACGTGACGGCGACGGGCTATGCAGGCGCGATCGCGGGCTATAAGGATGAGGAAATGACGACCCTTTACGCAAGCTGCCTCAATTACGGCTTGGTCGCAGTCAACGGCACGCAGACGGGCAAGCTCTTCGGCGGTGTCAAGAATGCAAGCTGCATCTTCCGAGAGCTGACCAAGACCAACTATAATTCCAAAGCCGATCAATATCACATCGCGCAGATGCTGGATGCGAAGTATCAGATCAAGGATAACGGCAACGGCACGTTTAACATTCGTCTGGTCGCATCGGTCGATGGCCTTTCCTACCGTTGTGCAGGCTTCATCCTGACCGTGGCGGGCATGGGAAGCGCGACGCTGACCACCAATAAGGTTTATACCTCGATCCTCGGAACCGAGGGGGAAGAGACGATCACCTATCAGCCCGCGGAAAAATTTGCGGACACGTCGAAGTATTTCATTACGTATACGGTCAAGAACCTTTCCAATGCGTATCTGGAAAAGCTTGGAACGGATGATTTTGTGATCAAGGCATTCCTGATCTCCAACGACGAAACACTGCTTGGATATAAGAAGGTCGATCCGATCGTCGTTTCCAATAAGCTGACCGCAAAGGTCACGACATCCATCGGCACGGTGAAGAATTTCAAAACACCGCAGGTCTATGCGATCGGCAATACGGGTGTTACGGTCAACCTGCAGTATCAGGCGTGGCCGACCGTTACCGTTGACGAAAACGGTACGCTTTACGCAACCGTTTCGGGACGCTTGCGTCACGTTGACCCCTTCGGTCACACGTTGCTGTATAAGAGCACGGATAACGGTGTGACGTGGACGCCGATGGGCAACAACGGCATTATCAACGATACTCCCGTGGATGACCGTGATACGGGTATGACGTATCTTGGCGGCGGACGCATGATCATCACGTATTTCCGCGCCTCTGCCGCACAGCTGCTCAGAGTCGGACAGTCCTTTACCACGGCAGACGGTGTCGTCATCAACGGTACCCAAAATGCGGAAACGAATTTGGGTAACTACAATACCTATACAAAGTGGCAGGACCAGGTCAGCCAAGCGCAGTATGACGCGGTCATCTCGTATTGGAAAACGCAGAATTATTCGGATCTTGGCGGCGGTAGCTGGGTCATCATCTCCAATGACTACGGAGAAACCTGGAGCGATCCGATCTCCTGTCCCACAAGCACGCCGCACGGCGCGATCAAGCTTTCCACGGGTGAGCTTCTGTACGTCGGACGCAATGATACGCAGATCCGCGCATACGTCAGCTACGACGGCGGATACAGCTGGAATTACAATTCCACCGTATTTGACAAGGCGAACAACACCGACGAGCGTTTTGCAAGCTTTGGTGAGCCTCACGTTCTGGAGCTTTCCAACGGCAGATGGCTCGTGGCGATCCGCGTGGAGCCCGCCTCCGGTTATATGAGCGGAAACCGTATCATCACCACGTATTCGGACGATGAAGGCAAAACGTGGAGCACTCCGCAGGTCGTGACCTCCACAAGCTCGCTGACAACGATCAGCGGCGAGATCTGCGGTGTTCCTCCTCATCTGATCCAGCTGGATAACGGAGCGATCGTCATGACCTACGCAAGCCGCCAGAGCAATGCGCTTCGCGGCACGTACGCAGTCATCAGCTATGACGGCGGTATCACGTGGGATCAGCCCTTCGAGCTTTGCAGATGGCTCGACGGAGCAAGCTCCACCGCACAGTCGGACAACGGTTATCCCGCAACGGTCGTTCTCAAGGACGGCACGCTGCTGACGGTTTATTACCAGTCTCAGAATAACGATTCGTACGCGTCCTTGCTTTATACCAAGTGGACGTTGAGTTGATCTCCCACATTTGAATTTCAATTTGCCCCAAGGGACGTTTCAAAGGTCCCTTGGGGATAGCCAACAAAGAAAGTTAACTGAATTTATGAATATGAAAAAATTTCTTCTGATCGTGCTCTCTCTTGCCATGATCCTCACGGGTGTATTGGTTCCCGTGTCCGCAGGGGAAAGCGCGCAAAGCAACAATTCCGCGGCAACGGTAACCCCCACTGTCGGATATTCTCAAGCTGCGGCAGATGCGGCGCGGATCGATCTTTCCTCGATCCCGTCCTTGAAGGGAGTTTCTTCTCCCAGTCAGAACGCCTATCAGATCGACAGTCTTGAGGCGTATGAAAATTTTGTATCCCTTGTCAACAGTAAGAACGATTTCAAGGGAAAAACAGTTTATCTTGCGTGCGATCTGGATCTTTCGCTGTTGACAGATCTTCAGACTCCCATCGGATTCCGTTCGGGGATCGAGGATCCTGCAAACACGTTCAACGAGACCGCACGCGCACAGTTCTGCGGCACCTTTGACGGTCAGGGCTATGAGATCTCGGGAGTTGCTGTCTATGCAACTATCATAGATTCCTGTTATTCCGCCCTGTTCGGTTGGGTAAACGGCGGAACGATCCAACATTTGAAAACAGAGGGATTTGTCAACCATGATAAGGAGACGTATCCCGGTGATCATATCAACTTCGTCGGAACGGGCGGACTGATCGGATGCGCGGACGGCGCAACGGTCGTGAATAACGTCTATTGCAACATCGGCGTGGTCGGTTGCCTCCAATCGGCAGGCATTGTCGGTCGCGGCAGTGCAACCGTTACGAACTGCACCAACGCGGGCGATGTCTACGGTTCGACCTGCGCGGGCGGCATTGGCGGCTTCGTTTCGGGAATGACCGTGATCAACAGTCTGAATATCGGACATATCGTTTCCCCCTCGATCGCGGGCGGTATTCTTGCCCGTACGAGAGGCGTTTGCAACGTCAACGGATCGGTCAACGACGGTTGCGTTGAAAACTCGAATAACGACATCGCGGGCGGTATTATCGGACGTGCGGAAAACGAAAGCGGCGTTACCAATCTCGTCGGTTGCATCAATTACGGTCAGATCAAAACCGCGGACAACAAAAGCAACGCGTTCGGACATACCGACGGCAAGGCTAAATTGAACGTGGATGCATCCTGCGAGAGCAGAACGCGCGCAGGATACAGCACCGACCGCATCTGGCAGATGGATCTGATTCAGGTCACCGACCTCGCTTCGGTTTCCACCGTGACCAAAACGGCATATCGCATCACGAACGCGCAGGGCTTGATCCGCCTTTCCGAGCTTGTCAAGGCAGGGAACACCTTCAGCGGTGTGAAGATCTATCTGGATGCGGATATCGATATGAAGGATCAGGTCTGGGAGCCGATCGGCTACATCATGAGCTCGTCGAGCGGAACGACCAAAAAGCCCTTCTCGGGCGTCTTTGACGGTCAGGGACATACAATCTCCAACCTTGTTGCGGTACAGAATACGGACGTACGTTCGGGACTTGGACTGTTTGGCTTTGCGCAATCCGCGACCATTCAGAATGTGATCCTTGATGCCACCTGCTCCTTTACCTTGAACGTGTCGAACGGATATAACGGCGCGGCGGCGGTGCTTGCGTATTCGGGTAGTTCCGTAACCGTGACGAATGTGATGACGTTTGCGACCGTCATCGGTAAAACGCACTCTGCGGGTATCGTTGCGCGCGGAGACGCAAATGCGTATTTCTGCACGAACTACGGATATATTTCCGGTGATAACTGCGCGGGCGGTATTTCCGCCTTCCGTACGTATGATGTGCGCGACTGTGTCAACTACGGTACGATCCACAGCACCAGCATCGCAGGCGGTGTTGCGGCACGTATTTACGGTAACAGAACCTACCGAAATCTCATCAACCACGGAACCGTTATCGGTAAGAGCTATGCCGGCGGCGTGATCGGACGCACCAACGGCGGTGCTCCCGTTCTTGAAAATTGCGCCAACTACGGCATGGTATCGGGACTTTATTCCAACGGTCTTTATAACGTGACCGCCGGTGTGAATGCGGACGTGACCGTGACGAATTGCACGGATCGGGTCACTGTCGGATATTCCGCTTCCAACGTCACTCCCATCTATAACATTGGAAAATCGATTTCCAAGTTTGCTTCAAGTCCCAATGAGTTTTCTTACTTCATTTCCACACCGCAGGAGCTCGTGACGCTTTCCGAGCTGGTGCAGGAAGGGCATACGTTCAAGGGTGTCACGATCTACCTGATGAACGATCTGAACATGAGAGGCGTGACGCTTTTGCCCATCGGCTACGGTGATCACGCGTTTGCGGGCATGTTTGACGGACGCGGATGTTCCATCTCCAATCTGAAAATGAACGTCAACAGCTCCGCATCGAACGCTCCCGAGTCTGCGGCACTCTTCGGCTTGACGTCGAGCGCGCAGATCAAAAACCTCATTCTGGACGACACCTGCTTCATCATGCACGCAAATACCGTCGCCGCACAGCACGGCGCGGCGGCAAGTATTCTTGCAAAGAGTGAAGCCTTGACCTATGTATGTAACGTACGGAACTGCGCGGACGTCAGCGGTGCGACGTATACGGGCGGCATCGCGGGCAGAGGAGAGGTTGCTCTGATGAACTGCAGCAACCGTGGAGACGTTGTCGGCGGCAGCTTCGGCGGCGGTCTTGCGGCGAACGTCAACGGCAATATCAGCGCGTCCGAGAACTACGGCTCTGTTCGCGCAAACGTTGCGGGCGGTGCTGTCGGCTTCCTGAATGCAGAGGACACCTTCTATACCTTCTCTTATAACTACGGCACCGTGATGGGAGCGGATTACGCAGGCGGTCTGGTCGGCGTGCTTCGCAAGAATTGTCAGATCCAAAATTGCGCAAACTATGGCGCGGTTGGATCCATGGCAAGTGCCGATGCGGTTACGGCATCCGTTTATAACGTCGAAAGCGGCTATACGGCAAACGTGACGCTGTCTCAAGGCGCGGATCGGGCTGTGATCGGATTTTCCTCGGAGCTGACGGACGGCGCGACCGATCCGAGTGCGCTTCTCTCCAAGGGCTTGGCAAAGAACATCGAGGATTATCAGCACACGCTCGATGCAGGTAAGATCACACATCTGATCATTGACAGCGCATCGGATATGGCACTGTTTTCCAAGCTGATCAACACGACGACGAGCGGAGAGGGCATGACCTTCTGTCTGGCAGCAAACGTGGATATGAATATCTATTGCTCTGAAGGTGATCATACATCCACAGCTCTCAATGATTTTGCTCCGATCGGCAGTGGAGATGTGTCTGCGGAAAAATATTTTGCCGGAATCTTTGACGGTATGGGACACACGATCAGCAATCTTCATCTGTCCGCAGGCGGCAACAGCGAGGTGATGATCGGTTTGTTCGGTAAGCTTTCGGGTGCGACCGTGAAAAATCTGATCATTGACGAAAGCTGCTCCTTCGGCGAAAACGGAAACGCGAACACCGCGGTTGCTTCTCTTGCACCCGTGATCGAGCATTCGACCGTACAGAACGTATGGACACGCGCATCCGTAGCTTCTGCGGGCAGTTATATCGGCGGCATGGCTTGCATTGCCAAGAATTCCGTTTTTGTGAACTGCACCGCCGATGCCACCGTTGTCGCGAACAGTGCTTACGCAGGCGGCTTCGTTGGTGAAGGCACGAACGTTTGTTATTATAACTGCCGCAATCTTTCCGTGATCGAGGGCGTGACGTCCGTCGGCGCGGGCTTTACGGCAAACGACAAGGGCGACTGCATCTATTCGAATTGCACCAACCTCGGAAGCGCAAAGAACGCATCCGTTCTGGGCGCGCTTGCGGGCGCAAAGACGGAGCAGACGACCAGTAAATACGTCGGTTGCTTCAACTACGGCTTCCTTGACGCGGATTCGCTCGTCGGAAGAGTGGATGCGGGCAGCTTTGAGCCGATGAAAAACACAAAGACTGCCGAGGACGTGGATAACTATCACTTCAACCATCTGCTTGGTGTGAAGAGCCAGACTCGCGATAACGGCGACGGTACGTTCGATCTTCGCCTGATCGCGACGGTGGATTCGCTCAACTATCAGAGAGCGGGCTTCCGTCTGATTTACAACAACTCGATCGCGGGCTATTCGATCGACATTGACGTGCCCGTTTATACGGTATATACCTCGATTCTCGAAAACGGCAAGACCGTAAGCCCCACCGACGGATTTGCGGACACCTCCCGTTATTTCATCCTGCATACGGTGGAAAACATTCCCGACGCGTGCAAGGAGGAGCTGACGTCCAAGCTTTCGGTATTCGCAAAGGCATATCTTGCCACCAAGGGCGGGGGATACATTGATTACTGTCCCATCGAGCCCATCGTGGTTCCCGAAAAGCTGACTCCCACGATCGAGACGAACGTCGGCATCATCAACCGCTTTGACGTTCCGAACGTCTATGAGATCGGTAACACGGGTGTGACCGTGAATTTGCAGTATCACGCATGGCCCTCCGTGACCGTGGATGAAAACGGTGTGCTTTACGCGTTTGCGTCCGCCCGTCTGGAGCATGTGGATCCGTTCGGACACACCTTGATGTATAAGAGCTTTGACGGCGGCAAGACGTGGTCGAAGCCGTATCTCATCACCGATACGCCCATGGATGACCGTGACGTCGGCGTTACCTACATGGGCAACGGTAAGATGCTCATTACCTATTTCCGCATCGCCTGCGCGAGCCTGATGAAGACCGACCAGTCCTTTACCACGGCAGACGGCAAGGTGATCAAGGGCAACGGCACTTATACGACGTGGCAAAAGCACAAGAACGTTGAGCAGAAGCACATCGACGCGGTTCTGGCATATTGGAGCACGCTCCATTCCTCCGAGATCTCCGCGCAAAGCTGGTGCCGCATCAGTGAGGATTACGGCGCAACGTGGACCGAACCGATCACCACGCCACTCTCCACACCTCACGGACCAATCCTGCTCCGCAACGGCAACCTGCTTTACGTCGGACGCGCAAGCGTTACGGGTGTTGGCGGTGACGGTATTTACGCATTCATCAGCACGGACGGTGGATATACATGGAATTTCAAGGCGAAAATTTATGAAAAAATCGATGCGACCTTCTGTGAGCCCCACGTTGTGGAGCTTTCCAACGGCAGATGGCTGGTTGCCATTCGCGTGCAGGACGGTGGCTTTGAGAACGAATACCGCATCTACACCTGCTATTCGGATGACAAGGGTGAGACGTGGACGCAGCCCAAGCTCGTGACCGACAAGAACGGCAAGGAGCTTTACGGAACGCCTCCGCAACTTATCCAATTGGATAACGGCGCGGTCGTGATGACCTACGCAAGCCGCAGACAGGCGGATAGCGGTGAATACGCGATCATCAGCTATGACGGCGGCATGACGTGGGACGAGGAGATCTGTCTCTGCCTGCGCAAGGGCGGCACGAGCGATATCGGATATCCCATGACGGTACACCTTGGAAACGGTGAGCTTGTTACGGTCTACTATCAGGCTTATGAGACAGACAGCTATTGCTCGTTCCTCTATACCAAGTGGTCGCTGAAATAAAGATTTTCCATTGTCGGCGGAAGGGGACAGTCTCCCTTTCCACCGACCGATGATCGAAAAGAATTTGAAAAGACGCGCGGACGTCTTTGAAAATATAAAACACGCATAGTAGAAGGAGACAAAAACTATGGCTTGTGAAAGAAAGAAGCTGACGGCAGAGATCGTCAAGGACATCGGCATCATTCACCGTTACGATGAGCCGAGAAAATACGAGATCGGTAAGACGGGTGTGACGGTCGATCTGCAATACCAGGCATGGCCCTCTGTCATCGCGGACGAGAACGGCGTGCTTTATGCCTTCACCTCGGGCAGACTCTGGCATATCGATCCCTTTGGACACACGCTCATGTATAAGAGCTATGATAACGGCATGACGTGGTCGGAGCCGATCATCGCGAATGATACGCCCATGGATGACCGCGACGTCGGAGCAGTCTATCTCGGCAACGGCAAGATGCTGATCACCTATTTCCGCATTGCCGCGCAAGACCTGATGGCGGACGAGCAGACCGTGACGACTGCGGACGGTGTGGTGCTCAAGGGCACATGTCCCTCCACCAAGGATGCGGACGGAAATTACACCTTTGATTATATTCGTTGGCAGAACAGAAAATATACGACTCCCGAGCAGGTCGCGGCAGTGTTTGACTATTGGTCCACCATGACCGAGGCAGAGCTTGAGGGCGGCTGCTGGTCATTGCTTTCCGAGGACTACGGAAAGACCTGGTCGGCTCCTCGCCGCACACCCGTATCCTCTCCGCACGGACCTCTTCTGCGCAAGGACGGTTCCTTGCTCTACGTCGGACGCGGCGGCTACGAGGGCGACGGTATTTATGCCGTTGTTTCCAAGGATTTGGGCGAGACGTGGGAATACCTTGCGACCATTCACAAAAACGGCACGTTGCTTTACTGTGAGCCTCACGCCGTTGAGCTGGAGAACGGCAGACTGATCGTTGGCATCCGTGTGCAGGGCTTGTCGCACAACATCGGCGGCAATACCTATATCGGCGTGGGATTTTCCCACGACGGAGAACAGATCTACGGAAGTCAGGGAACGGTGTTCACCATTGGCGATGACCTCGTACCCGTCCACTATGACGGTGAAGGGCAGTGGCAAAGAAACCGTACGTATTACCGCATTTATCAGAGCATTTCCGATGACGGCGGAAAGACGTGGACCACGCCCGAAATGATCAAGGTCGAGGACCCCACGGGCAATCTCGAATTGACGCACGGTTATCCTTACGGCACACCCCCTCACCTTCTTCTTCTGAAGAGCGGAGAGATCGTTCTGACCTATTCCACGCGTGAATATGACATCGGTCAGAGAGCGATCGTCAGCTACGATAACGGAGATACGTGGGATCGGGAGATCATTCTTTGCAATAAGCCCTACGATCCCGCTCCCGACGGAAACGGCGGACGTCATTATTATCACGCGGACATCGGCTATCCCGCAACGGTGGCGACAGCGGACGGCGGACTGCTTTCGGTCTATTATCAGGCATATACGGGCGACCGCTTCTGCTCGTTCCTCTATACCAAGTGGTTCTTGAAATAAAAGGATCTTTGAAGAAAGTGTGAGCTTTCTTCTGAAAAAAATAAACACATAAGCTGAAAAGGAGACAATATTATGGCTTGTGAGAGAAAAAAACTGACGGCGGAGATCATTAAGGATATCGGTATCATTCACCGCTTCGATCCTCCGCACAAGTATGAGATCGGAAACACGGGCGTGACCATTGACCTGCGCTATCAGGCATGGCCCTCCGCGATGGTCGATGAGAACGGCGTCATCTATGCTTTTATCTCGGGCAGACAGAAGCACATCGACCCGTTCGGTCAGACGTTGCTCTATAAGAGCTATGACAACGGTGACACCTGGAGCGATCCCATCATCGTCAACGACACTCCCATGGACGACCGTGACGTTGGTGTTGCATACCTTGGAAACGGTAAGATCCTGATCACCTATTTCCGCATTTCCGCATGGGGACTCATCGGCAAGGATCAGTCCTTTGTGAACGTTGAGGGCAAGGAGATCAGAGGTGGTCGTCCCGATACCAAAAACGAACAGGGCTATCACACGGACGGATACGCGAGCTGGCAAAATCCTGCGTTCTCCTCTCCCGAGCAGGTGCAGGCAGTCTTTGATTATTGGAAGACCATGACCTATGAGGAGCTGGACGGCGGCACGTGGTGCCTCACCTCCGAGGACTACGGCGAGACGTGGTCCAAGCCCATGCCCACGCCTTGCTCCACGCCTCACGGACCGATCGTTCGCAAGGACGGCTCCTTGCTCTACGTCGGACGCGGCAGAGTTGCGGGCGTTGGCGGTGACGGCATTTACGCATTCACCTCCACCGATTTCGGAAAAAGCTGGCAGTTCCTTTCCAAGATCCACGAGAACACCTGCCTGACCTATTGCGAGCCTCACGTCGTTGAGCTGGATAGCGGCAGACTGGTCGTCGGCATCCGCGTGCAGATCCAGGATCAGACCATCGACGGTAAGCTTTATCAGGTCATCGGCTTTGATCCCACAGGCGTACCGCTTTGGGTCAACAAGGATGACGGAAGAAAATATTTCCACATCACCGAAAGCCGCGTTCCCGTTGAGGTTGAGGATCGCGCGCCGCACACCACCTACCGCCTCTACACCTGCTTCTCGGATGATGGCGGACTGACCTGGTCTCAGCCCACGGTCGTCAGCGCAACCGACCCCGAGGGATTGGAGTCTGTTTCGGGACAGCCCTACGGTACGCCTCCTCACCTGCTCAAGCTGGACGGCGGCGAGATCGTGATGACGTACGCGACCAGAAACTTCGATATTGGTCAGAGAGCGATCATCAGCTACGATGACGGCAAGACTTGGGACAAGGAGATCATCCTTTGCAACAAGCCCTATGACACCGAGCCCGGCTCCCCCTATAACTATAAGCAAGGAGACATCGGATATCCCGCAACGGTCAAGCTTGCGGACGGCAATCTGCTCACGGTTTACTATCAGGCGTATACCGATGACCGCTATTGCTCCTTCCTCTATACCAAGTGGTCTCTGAAATAAGTTGCATTTTGCAAACGCCCCGCTTTTCTAAGCGGGGCGTTTTTGCGTGCGTTCCGAAACAAGCCACGGTGAAAGCGGTTCTTTTTCTCTGCGGTCGAAGAAAGGAAGAACACCTTCCGCAACAGGCGAAAAATGCGGTCGTTTTGTTGTATTCTCTAAAATTTTGATGTTGTTTTTGTTCAAAATATTCATTGACAACACAGAAAAAATGTGCTATACTGATAAAAACCAAAAAACAAATGCAACAAAGAAATAATCGCAGGGATGTGTTCCTTGCGTTTATAAATACAAAAAGGAGAAGAAACATGAAAAAAACAGTTAGAAGCTTTTGCTTGCTGTTGGCGGCTTTGATGATCCTCACGACCGTGATCGTGACCGTTTCCGCAGAGCCCGAGGCAGCACCTGCAGACAACGGAATCATCGGCTACAGTGATTCTCTTGTCGAAAAGGTTGACTTAGCAGACATTGCCGACCTTACCACGTACGACGCAGCAAACGTTGCTGCAGCGTACAAGATCAAAGACGTTGCGGGCTACCTCAAGCTGGTAGAGATCGTCAACGCAGAGACCGCAGGCGGTAAAGTCCTCAAGGGCGTTACCATTTACCTGGAAAACGACATTGACATTTCCGAGGTTGAAGGTCAGTCTCCCATCGGTTATCTGAAGGGTTATTACGACGGTGCGAAGCATATTGAAGCGAGCGCGATCTTCGCGGCAAACCTCGACGGTCAGGGACACACCATCAGCGGTATCAACGTTCACAAGAAGATCGGTGACAATGACCAGTTGGTTGCTTTCATCGGTTATGCAGCTGATGCTACCATCAAGAACATTAAGCTCGTTGGTACCACCCAGCAGGATGTCGGTACGTTGCCTGAAGGTTACAAAACCGATATCGCAGGCTGCGGCGCGGTTACCGCTCAGTCCGCCAACGTAACGTTCTATAACGTTTACAACCAGATCTCCATCGTTAGCGCAAACCGTCAGGCAGGCGTATTTGCTGCAAGAGACGGCGGTCCCGTTGTGATCAAAAACTGCACCAACGTTGCAAGCTGCAAGGGTAATGATACCATTGGATTTACTGGCTTCAGAGTAAGATCTGAAATCTCCAACTGCTTCAACGCAGGAAAATTGCAGGGTCAGAAGGCAGGTGCCTTCATCGGACGTGGAACGGACAACTCCTCCGTTACCAACTGCGTCAACGTTGGTGCGATCACCAGTACCTCGACCAATCCTTCATCTTCTTATGCGGGCTTGGTAAACGTTGATACCGCCAATGCTACCATCAAGGTTTCGAACTGCATGAACTACGGTGTTCTGACCGCTGTCACGACCGCTCTGACCAACCAGATCAACGGTACCATCGAGGCAACCGATTGCTATGATCTCGTTGGCAAGCTCTACATCCCCGTTGTTGCTCCCGATGCAAATGCTGTTGGTTATTCCAGCGCAAGAGTTGACGCTGTTGACGTTCTTGCTCTGACCGACATTACCACCGTTGCGGATGCTCTTACCGAGACCGCTTATAAGATCACCTCTGTTGAGGGCTTCAAGAAGCTGGATGAACTGGTATGCGCAGGTGTTAGCTTCTCCGGCGTTACCGTTTACCTTGCAAACGACGTTAACTTCGAAGGCGTTACTGACTTCTCTCCCATCGGTTGGGGCGGTCAGACCGCTGTTAAAAACAACCAGGCTCCCGCAGTCGCGTTCAACGGTACGTTCGATGGCCTTGGCAACATGGTTTCCAACGTAACTGCTGTACGCAGCGAGTCCCAGATGCTGGATCCCAGCGATACTGCTAACTATGGTGGTATCTCCTTCTTCGGTATTCTGAACGGCGCAACCATCAAGAACTTCATCATTGATGCTTCCTGCTCCTTCACCTATACCGCAGATCCTCACGACCACGGTTGCGCAGCTGCATTCGCATTTGCAGCACACAACACCACGATCGATAACTGCCTGAACCTTGCTTCTGTTACCAGCAGCTCTCGCTTCAGCGCAGGCTTTGTCGGACGTGTTCTCGGTTCTCTCACCATTACCAACTCCACCAACGCAGGTAAGGTTACCGGTTGCCAGAGCGTAGCAGGCTTTGCAGGCTACATTGCAGCGACCACCACCGTTACCAACTGCCGTAACATTGGCGAAATCATCTGCGCTAAGGGTTACGATGCAAACAACGCTCTCGTTGGTTCCGACCACTCCGCTGCAGGTATCGTTGCTTGGGCACGCGCACAGGTAACCATCGACGGTTGTACCAACAACGGCAACATCTCCGGTGTTGACAACGTTGCAGGTATCATCGGCGAAGTCGGTGACTCCCAGTATCAGAGCGTAAGTGTAGAAGTTAAAAACTCCTTCAACTACGGCAATCTGAGCATGGATGATCCCAAGACCGAAAATAATAACGTTCCCGTAATGGCAACCGTAGGCGAGGTTTGGGCTGAAGTTGCTACTTCGAACTTCACCAACGAAAACTGCTTCGATCTCCGTGGCGTATATGATCTCTCCATCGGTTTGGAAGCTCTGGTGCCCGATTACAATATAATCGTTGCTCCTCCCGCATCCTCCGAGATCCCCGGTTCTTCCGAGACTCCCGGTTCTTCCGAGACTCCCGGTTCCTCCGAGACTCCTGCGACCACCACGGCAAAGACCACTGCTGCTACCACAAAGGCTACCACCACCGCAGCTACCACGGGCGCTGACGCTCCTGCTGCTGACGATGAGGGTTGCGGTTCGACCGTGATCGGCGGCATCGCTGTGATCATGCTCGTATCCGGTGCAGCTGTTACGCTCTTCAAGAAGAAGGAAGACTGATTCTTTAAAAGCAAACAAAGATCTCAACCGTAACGGTTGAATGATCCGCGGGGCACTGCGCTAACGTGCGGTGTCCCGCATATTTACAAAACAAATCAACTACATTTTGTAATGTTCTATACGAAATAAATCTGTTTTTTTCATGTAGCAAATGAAACGATAAGCTTGCCGAAGGGCATTTCGATAAAGTATTCCATTTTTCAAGAACAAGGAGAACAATATGAAAAAGAACGTAAAGATACTGTCACTTGTGATGGCGTTTCTGATGATCCTCTCCGCATCGGTCATGACCGTCTTTGCAGATCTTTCTGTGCAAGAAAGTCCTGACATCGGATATCAGCAATGGCATGTGGAAAAAGTCGATCTGACCGATGTCCCCAATATTTTGGATTTTCCCGTAGCGGGGGCAACTGCGTATCAGATCACGAACGACGCGGGACTGGTGTTTCTTTCTGCGACCGTCAATGAAGGCTTTGCCTTCGAGGGAATGAAGATCTATCTCGGTCAGGATATTGATATGGAAGATGTTACCATGGCACCCATCGGTATCCGTGAGTTCCGTTTGGATGAAAGCGGGAATGCGATCGTACTGTATCAGGATCGCGCTTTTGCAGGTATTTTTGACGGACAGGGACACACCGTTCGGAATTTGGTGATGGACTATGACGTGGAAGAGATCCAATCGGTCGGACTGTTCGGCAATCTTGCGGGAACGGTCAAAAATCTGAAGCTGGATTCCTCTTGCAGCATCACGTGGACGAATGAATTTCAATCTCCCTATCGGGATTACGTTTCCGCGGGTGTTATTTCGGCGTTTTCGAATAACGCGCGGTTTTGGAATATCTATTCCGAGGCGACGCTGTTTTCCGCGGGACACGGAGCGTTGACTGCGGGACGCGGAACGGTCGATGCGGCGTATTATTGCACCAACCGCGGCGACATTACGGGCAACAATACGGCAGGCGGCGTTACGGGCTTTGACGTTGGTGGCGAGATCTTCTTCTGCGACAACTACGGCACAGTCACCGCCGATAAAGCGGCAGGCATCGTCGGACGCACCCGCAAGACGCACGAGATCCGTTACTGTGTCAATTACGGCGAGGTGAGGGGAAGATCCTATGCGGCGGGCATCGTTTGCCTGGAGCGCAACTCGAACGTAAATCTGTATAGTTGCATCAACTACGGTGAGATCTTGGCAAGCTCTGCCTTGATGACGTCGGGCGTGGCTTACGATTCGGGAGAGGCAAATATTATATACTCCTGCGATTCCAATTGTAAGGATCTTTCGGGCGGCGCGGACGCAACGCTTGAGATCGTCGGCTATTCAAAGGATCACGTAGCTCCCGTTGATCTGACGGGCATCCCCGCATTGGAGCAGCTTGAGGGACTTCCCAAGGCAAGCGCTTACACAATCTCCTCGGTTGAGGGCTTTGCGGTCATGGATCAGCTCATTTCGAACAATATCGATCCATTTAACGGCGTGACCGTTTATCTGACGCAGGACGTTGATTTCCAAGGCGTGGAGTTCTCTCCGATCGGCTGGAGCGGACAGCGTTCGACCGCGGTCAACACCGTTCCCGCAACTGCGTTCACGGGCATCTTTGACGGTCTTGGACATAAGGTCAGCAACGTCAAGGCGACGATGTCTGAATCGAACGGAACCGACAGCACCAATTACGGCGGCGTTTCCTTCTTTGGCATTCTCAAGGGCGCGACGGTCCGCAATTTTGAGATCGATCCCACCTGTTCCTTTACCTATACGGCAGATCCGCACGACCACGGCTGCGTGGCGGGCTTTGCCTTCGCGGCACACAATACGGTATTTGAAAACTGCATGAACGGCGCAATACTGCGCAACACCTCTCGCTTCTCGGGCGGTATCGTTGCGCGCGCACACGGCTCGCTGACGGTCAAGAATTGTACCAATACGGGTATCGTCGACGGTCGTCAGAGTGTTGCGGGCATCGTTGCCTATAACGGCGCGGCACTGACGGTGAGCAACTGTCGCAACACGGGAGAGGTGATCGGCAAGGTACACCGCACAACAAACGGCATCGTCGGCTCGGATCATGCCGCGGCAGGCATCGTTGCGTGGTCAAGAGCCAACGTTTCGATCAAAAATTGCATCAATAACGCAGACGTTTACGGCTCGGATAACGTCGCGGGCATCATCGGTCAGATCGGTGACGGCATGAATTATTCCTTCACGGCGATCCTGACGAACAATGCCAATTACGGCCTGATCGGCTTTTACGAAATGCGAGATATCTACGCGATCGTTGCGCCGGAGGGAGAAATCTACGCGTTTTGTTATGTCTCCGATCTTCAGCTTTTGAACAATATTGATCTTCGCGGCGGAAATGATCCGACGTTGGGTGGAGCAACGACCCCCACCGTCACGCAAACAACAAAGCCGACGCCACCGTCGACAACACCCACCACTCCCACAGAACCGATCATACCGCCGTCTATGCGCGATGACGTTGGATATTCCGCCGACGTGATCAAGGGAGTTGATCTGGAAGGTATTACTGATCTTGCCACGGTTTCGACGGATGCGAGCGTTTTGCGAGAATCCACTTATAAGATCACCTCCGTTGAGGGCTTTGAGGTGCTGGACGCGCTGATCTCCAAGGGCGTAAGCTTCGGTTGGGTTACGGTCTATCTTGCAAATGACGTTGATTTTATCGACGTGGATGACTTTTCTCCCATCGGCTGGGCAGGGCAGACGCAGACGGCGGTGAACGTCGCTCCCAAGGTCGCCTTCAACGGCACGTTTGACGGCTTGGGACATAAGGTCAGCAACGTCATCGGCATCGCTGTGGAGTCGCATTCTCTTAACGGCGATGACACCGTCAATTATGGCGGCGTTTCCTTCTTCGGTGTCCTCAACGGCGCAAGGGTCAGGAATTTTGTGATCGATGATAGCTGTGTGTTCATGTACTTGGCAGATCCCAACGACCACGGATGCGCGGCAGGCTTTGCGTTCGCGGCGCATAACAACACGGTGTTTGAAAACTGCATGAATATGTCAACGGTCATCAATACGTCCCGTTTTTCGGGTGGGTTCGTTGCGCGGGCGTATGACGAGGTGTATTTTTTAAATTGCACCAATACGGGCATCATCGGCGCATGCCAGAACGCGGCGGGCATCGTTGCGTACTGTTCGGCGGAGCTGATCATGACGAATTGCCGAAACGCGGGATACGTTGAGTGCTATAAGGGTTACGGCGAATATGACGGCGGTTTGCTGGTCGGCTCGGATCATTCCGCGGCAGGCATGGTCGGATGGTTGAGAAACGGCGGCGTGATCATGAATTGCATCAACAACGGTGAGATCTGCGGCGTGGATAACGTCGCGGGCATTGTCGGACAGCTTGGAAACGCTTGCGGAAGCGAGATCGACGTCTATATGGAAAAGAATATCAACTACGGCTGGATCGTGTTGAGTGAGGATAGCAAGACCGAGAACGGAAACATTCCCCGCATTGCCAAGAACGGCTGCATCTGGGCGGAAAACAACGTCACGGGTTCTCTCATTGAGCAACTCAACGAGGACCTTCGCGGAGAAGAGGATCCCACGTGGGACGTTCAGATTCCTCCCGTGATCGATCCCGATAACAGCGACACGTCCACCGATCCCACACAATCCGACAACACGGAGCCGACCACCAATCCCGATGACACCGATCCGTCCACGAACACGGATCCGTCCACGAACACGGATCCCACCGTCGGAACGGATGCTTCTACCGATCCCGATGCATCCACGGACGGTCCGACGGTAAGCGAGAGCTTGGTCACCACCGAGACGACTGCCGAGATCACGGAGCAGACCACCACGCAAGCTCCCGTCACATCGGGAACGACGTCGGCGACTACCACGGGTGCGTCCAACGCAACCACAAACGGATGCGGCGGTACGGTTCTTGGCGGCATGGCTGTGATCCTGCTCGTATCGGGCGCGGCTGTGACGGTATTGAAAAAGAAAGAGGACTGACGTTCTCTTCTGACATCTGAAAAAAGGCATCGCGCTATGCGCGATGCCTTTTGAAATTTGAGGAAGCATCGCTTGCGAAAAAGCAAAAAACTCCACCGTACTTTCTTGACAAATCAGGCGTGCTGTGATATACTATCTAAAACCCAATCCTTACGGAAAACGAAAGGA